>NZ_JARCCY010000019.1:0-100649 GCF_039907775.1 Arthrobacter sp. CC3 | reverse complement strand
TGGTCCTCGAACACCAGCTGCTCACCGCCGAGCAACTGGAAGAGCTCCTCAGCCCGCAACGCCTGGCCAACCTCAGCAAGTAGTCCCTCAACTAAGGACCCCCCATGACACAGCCCCAACAGGACACTGCCCCACAACAGCAGGCCATCACCGACCACACCATCCCTGCGCACGCGCACGCCTCCGAAGCCACCCTCCACCGCGAGGACGAGGGCTACCACAAGGGGCTCAAGCCCCGGCAGGTCCAGATGATCGCCATCGGCGGCGCGATCGGGACCGGCCTCTTCATGGGCGCCGGCGGCCGGCTTGCCACCGCCGGTCCGGCCCTCATCATCAGCTACGCGGTGTGCGGCTTCTTCGCCTTCATGATCCTGCGCGCCCTCGGCGAGCTCGTGATGCACCGCCCCTCGTCGGGATCGTTTGTCTCCTATGCCCGTGAGTTCTTCGGCGAAAAGGCCGCGTTCGTCACCGGCTGGCTGTACTGGCTGAACTGGGCGATGACCGCCATCGTGGACATCACCGCCGTCGCGCTTTACATGAACTTCTTCAAGAAATACTGGGCACCCATTGCGGACGTTCCCCAATGGGTGTGGGCGCTGACGGCCCTGGTCCTGGTGCTCGGCCTGAACCTGATCTCCGTCAAGGTCTTCGGCGAACTGGAGTTCTGGTTCGCGCTTATCAAGGTGGTGGCGCTGGTGACCTTCCTGGTGGTGGGCATCTACTTCGTCATCTTCGGCACGCCGGTGGACGGCCAGCAGGTGGGCTTCAGCCTGATCGCGGACAACGGCGGCATGTTCCCCAACGGGCTGCTGCCTGCCATTGTGGTGATGCAGGGAGTGGTGTTCGCCTACGCTTCGATCGAGCTGATCGGCACCGCGGCCGGCGAAACCGAGAACCCGGAAAAGATCATGCCCAAGGCCATCAACACGGTGATCTTCCGGATCGCGGTGTTCTACGTCGGCTCCCTGGTGCTGCTTTCCCTGCTCCTGCCGTACACCGCGTACAAAGCCGGCGAAAGCCCGTTCGTCACCTTCTTCGGCTCCATCGGCGTCGAAGGCGTGGACGCCATCATGAACCTGGTGGTCCTCACGGCGGCGCTGTCCTCGCTCAACGCCGGCCTGTACTCCACCGGCCGCATCATGCGTTCCATGTCCGTCACCGGCTCCGCACCGAAGTTCGCGTCCCGCATGAACAAGGCCGGCGTCCCCTACGGCGGTATTGCACTGACCGCGGCTGTGGCCGTCCTCGGTGTGGTGCTGAACGCCATCGTTCCTGCCGAAGCCTTCGAAATCGTCCTGAACGTGGCATCCCTGGGCATCATCAGCACCTGGGCCGTGATTGTGCTGTGCCAGATGCAGCTGGCCCGGCTGGCCAGGCGCGGCGAACTCCTCCGCCCGGCATTCCGGATGCCCGGCGCGCCCGTGACCGGCTGGATCACGCTGGCCTTCCTGCTGGCAGTGCTGGTCCTGATGGCCTTCGACTCCCCCGTGGGAACCTGGACCATCGCCTCGCTGGTGATCGTGGTTCCGGCGCTCATGCTGGGCTGGCGCCTCTGCCGGGACCGGGTCCTGGAGCTGGCCGCAGTCCGCGACGGCTTCACCGGCCCCTACCCGCTGGTCGCCAACCGCCCAGGCCCGGGCGCTGGCCCGGGCGCTGGCCAGGGTTCAGGCTCGGGCTCGGGCTCGGGCTCGGGCTCGGCCGGCAAGAGCTAACCACTCCCTCCACCCACGCATCCTGGTAGCGCGAACGGACACTTGCGGCCCCAAAATCTTCGGATTCAAGGGCCGCAAGTGTCCGTTCGCGCTGGTGTGTGGCTGCTCGTGAATCGGTAGCATGAAGCCATTGCGGGCAGTTCCATCACCAGCGAGGGTCCTGGCACTCCGGGACCGGGGAAGAGGTAGCTCATGTCAGGATCCAAACTTGCGGTGGTGGGAGCCGGAAGCGTCGGCACCTCACTCGCGTACGCCGCCCTGATCCGGGGTTCGGCCAGCAATATCGCCCTGTTCGACGTCAATGCCCTCAAAGCGGAGGCTGAGGTCCTGGACCTCGCCCACGGCACCCAGTTCGCCGCGGCTGCCGCCACCGTCACCGGCGGCGGAGACATCGCCGTGACGGAAGGCGCCGACGTCGTGGTGATCACGGCGGGCGCGAAGCAGGCGCCGGGCCAAACCCGCCTGGACCTGGCCGGGACCAACGTCCGCATCCTGGAGCAGCTCATGCCACAGCTGCTCCAGCGTGCCCCGGACGCCGTCTATGTCCTGGTCACCAACCCCTGCGACGTTCTCACCGTGGCGGCGCGACAGATCTCGGGGCTGCCGGCGGAACGTGTTTTCTCCTCCGGCACCGTGCTGGACACGTCGCGGCTGCGCTGGCTGCTGGCCCGCCGTGCCGGCGTCTCCGTGGCCAGCGTCCATGCCAGCATGGTGGGCGAGCACGGCGACACGGAGTTCCCGGTGTGGTCCGGGGCCACGATCGGCCCCGTCCCCATCCGGGACTGGGAAGTGGACGGCGAACGGGTATTCACTGCGGATTACCTCACCGAGACGGCCCGCGAAGTGACGCAGGCGGCCTACAAGGTCATCGCCGGCAAGGGTGCAACCAACTACGCGATCGGCCTCTCCGGCGCGCGGATCGTGGAAGCCTTGCTCCGGGACGAGAACGCCGTGCTGCCCGTGTCCACCGTGCTGGACGGCCCTTACGGCATCTCCGGCGTGGCGCTGTCCCTTCCCAGCATCGTGGGGCGCGGCGGCGTGCACCGAGTGCTTCACACGCCCATGGACGACGGCGAACTGGCAGCCCTGCAGCATTCCGCCGACACGCTGCGGAACACGATGGGCACGTTGGGAATCCAGACAGCGTAATGCAACGCCGCCGCAACCCTTCGGAGCCCCGGTTCGCATATGCTCAGCTGAGAAGTTCACGCTGGCTCAACGACGAACCACCACAGGAGAAACGCTCATGACCACCTGGCGGATCAGGGATTTCCACTCGGCCGACCTTGACGGCATCCTGCACCTCTGGGAATCCCTCAAGGCCACCAACGTCGAGCCCGTCTACGCGCTCTCCGAGGTCCTGGCCTCCTGCGAAAAAGACCACGCCGTGGTGGCCGTGCAGGGCGATATGGTGGTGGGCGCCGCCGTCGGACGCGCCGCGCACGACCAGGGCTGGATCGTCTTCCTGGCAACCCTCCCCGAATACCGCGGGCGGGGGATCGGCACGTCGCTGCTGGCCGCCGTCGAAAACCGGATGGCCCCGCACGGGCTGAACAAGCTGTCCGCGCTGATGCCGGAGTCCGAAACGCGGGTGGAGGCCTTCCTCAGCCGCGGCTTCGTGCTCAAGAAAAACCTGCGGTACTTCGAACGGACCATTCCCGTCCAGCGCCAGGAGCTTGAACCCCTGGGCCTCCTCGGCGGCCGCATCCTGGCCCGCGACCTCTGGGAAAACGTGGCCGGCATGCGCAACGAGAAGGAACTCCTGGAACGCCGGCTGGTGCTCCCTCTTGCCGAGGCGGACCTGGCGGACGAATTCGGCGTGGTGCCGCCCCGGGCCGTCGTCCTCTTTGGCCCTCCCGGTACCGGCAAAACAACGTTTGCGAAGGCCATCGCGTCCCGGCTCGAATGGCCGTTCGTGGAAGTATTCCCCTCCCGGCTCGCGGCCGACCCCAAGGGCCTGGCCGGTGCGCTCCGCGAGACCTTCCTGGAGATCGCCGAGCTGGAACATGCCGTGGTGTTCATAGACGAGGTGGAGGAGATTGCGTCCCAGCGCTCGGGTGAGCCGCCGTCGCCGCTGCAGGGCGTCACCAACGAACTCCTCAAGATCATCCCGGCCTTCCGCGAGCAGCCCGGCCGCCTGCTGGTCTGCGCCACCAACTTCATCCGCGCCCTGGACACCGCCTTCCTGCGCCACGGCCGGTTCGACTACGTCATCCCCATCGGCCTGCCCGACCGGCAGGCGCGGGAGGCCATGTGGCAGCGGTTCATTCCGGCCAGCGTGGTGGACGACGTGGACGTGGAGCTGCTGGTGGACCGTACTGAGGGATTCTCCCCCGCGGACATTGAGTACGCGGCCCGGAGCGCCTCCCAGCGTGCACTGGAAAAGGCAGTGTACGACGACGGCGGGCTGGCTTCCGGGGGCACCGCATCGGTCCGCGAAGCCGTCCGGAAGGGTCCCGCCACGCAGGACTACCTCGACGCGATTGCTGACACCCGGACGACGGTAAGCAAGGAGGTCCACCAGGACTTCCTTGAGGACATCGACTCGCTGGGCCGGGTGTAAGGGCCGGGTTGATTCTGTTCCTCACTGTTGTCAGCGGCATCGCCTGGACGGCGGTGTACGTTGAGGCAATCCGGGTCGGATTCCGGGACCGGAGCTATGCGATCCCGGCGGCGGCACTGGCGCTGAACTTCGCATGGGAAGCCATCTATGCCTCGCGTTCCGCGGCAACAGCAGTCTCCGTCCAGGGCGTGTTCAACATCGTGTGGGCTCTGGCAGACGTCGCCATCCTGTACACGTTCTTCAGGTTCGGCCGGGCCGAGCTCCCCGCGTGGGTGACGCGGAAACTCTTCCTGGGCTGGGCTCTGCTCCTGGGGGTCACCGCCTTTGCCGTGCAGCTGCTGTTTGTCGCGGAGTTCGGCTGGGATGCGGCGGCGCGCTACTCGGCCTTCCTGCAGAACCTGCTGATGTCCGGGTTGTTCATCGCCATGTTCGCCGCCCGCGGGGGCGCACGGGGCCAGTCCCTGCTCATCGCCGTGGCCAAGTGGATCGGAACTCTGGCACCCACCATCGTGTTCGGCTGGTTCGGCCACTCGCCCCTGGTTCTGGGGGTCGGCGCCCTCTGCAGCGTCTTCGATCTCGTGTACATCGGCTTGATGTTGCGGGCGCGGAGCAGGCGGTGTGGAGCCGCTGCTCCCGCCGGTACTCTTTGAGCCATGTCCAACAATCCCCTCCGGCATGCCATGGCCCCCGCATGGGCGGCCGCGACCCGCACGAACGGCATCGGGCAGCAACGCCGCTGGAACTGTTCTTTGACCTGACGTTCGTGATTGCGTTCGGGGTGGCCGGGACCCAGTTCGCCCACGAAATCGCCGAGGCCCACTACGGTGCCGGCCTGCTGGGCTTCTCCTTCTCGATGTTCGCCGTGATCTGGGCCTGGATCAACTTCACCTGGTTCGCGAGCGCCTATGACACCGACGACTGGGTCTTCCGCGTGGTCACCATGGTCCAGATGCTGGGCGTACTGGTTCTGGCCATGGGCATCGAGCCCCTGTTCCACTCCCTCGTGGAGGGCCGCCATGTGGACAACGCCGTGATCGTGGCCGGCTACGTGATTATGCGCCTTGCCCTGGTGTTCCAGTGGCTGCGTGCCGCGCGGCAGGACCCGGCCCGCCGCCAGACATGCCTCCGCTACGCGACGTACCTTGGTGTGGTGCAGCTCGGCTGGATCGCAGTGCTGATCATCCAGGCGGACGTACTCCCGACCATCCTGATGACCGTTCCGCTCTACGCCCTGGAGATGGCGACCCCCTACGTGGCGGACGTTCACTGCGGACCCCCTGGCATGCGCACCACATCGCCGAACGCTACGGCCTGCTGGCCATCATCGCCCTCGGCGAATGCCTGATCGGTGCCATCGAAACGCTGCGCGCCATCGTGGCCCACCATGGCTGGAGCGTGGACGCGGCGATGGTGGGCTTCAGCGGAACGGCACTGGCCTTCGCGATGTGGTGGATCTACTTCATCCTGCCCGCCGGCCGCGCCCTGCACCTCCAGCGGCACCGTTCCTTCTTCTTCGGGTACGGGCACATCCCCATCTTCGCTGCCATCGCGGCCACCGGCGCCGGCCTGCACGTGGCGGCCTACTTCATCGACCATGTGGCGCACATCAGCGCCGCGGTGGCAGTGGCCAGCATCGCCGTCCCCGTGGCATTGTTCAAAGTCTCCCTGACCTGGCTTTACAGCGTCATGATCTGCGCGGACCGCACGGTCATTGCCGTGGCAGCGGGAGTCCTCGCGTCGCTGGCGGCCAGCGTTGGCCTGGCCGCCGCCGGCGTCTCGGTGCCTGTCTGCATGCTCGTGATCGTGCTGGTACTCGGCGCGTCGATTGTGATCGATGAGAGGCGCGGCGCCGGCAAGATGAACGCAGCACTGGAGCGCCTGGAACGGGCGTCTGCAACAGGCCCGGCCCGCAACGGGTGACCTTCGGCCCTTCAGCCGCATCGCTGCGGCCTGCCAGAGTGGGAGCCAACCCCAAGAAACCCGGGGCATTAAGGCGGCAGGCATGGACAGCGTTGTCAGCACCACGAACGGCCAGCTGCGCGGCAGCGCGGACGGCGGCGTGCACCGTTTCCTGGGCGTCCCGTACGCGGCGCCGGCGTCCGGCGCGAACCGGCTCCGCCCGCCACAGCCGGTCCAGCCCTGGACCGACGTCCGCGACGCCACCCGGTACGGCGCAGCCCCGTTCCAGCTGGCTCCACCGGAAAGCGCCGGCACGGAGTGGGACACCGGGCTGGCGGGTGAGGACTGCCTGAACCTCAACATCTGGACACCGGACCCGGGCGGCTCGGGCCTGCCGGTCATGGTCTGGATCCAGGGCGGCGCGTTCGAAATCGGTTCGACGGCGGCGTACGACGGCCGGAACTTCGCCCGTGACGGGGTCGTATGTGTGGTGATCAACTGGCGGGTGGGCGCGGACGGATTCCTGGACCTTGGCGACGGGCAGGCCAACGTCGGCCTCCTCGACCAGGTCGCTGCCCTGGAGTGGGTCCGCGGGAACATTGCAGCCTTCGGCGGCGATCCCGGCAACGTCACAGTCTTCGGCCAGTCGGCGGGTGCCATGAGCATCGGCGTCCTTCTCTCGATGCCGCGTGCGGAAGGATTGTTCCGGCGGGCCATCCTGCAAAGCGGGGCAGCCCACCATGCGATCCCCACCGGGACCGCCCAGAGAATCGGCGGGTTCCTTGCCGGGAAGCTGGGGGTTCCGCCAACCCGGGAGGCCCTGGCAGCGGTGCCCGCCCCGCAATTCCTCGCGGCGCAGGCGGAGTTGAAGGCGGATCTCTTTGCCGACCCCGACCCGGCACGCTGGGGACAGGAAGTGCTGTCCAGCTCGATGCTCTGGCAACCGACAGTCGACGGCGACGTCATTCCACGGCGCCCCATCGAACGGATCGCGGCCGGCGCCGCGTCCACGGTGGACGTTATGGTCGGCACCAATACCGAGGACTGGAAGCTGTTCCTTGCCATCACCGGTGTCATTTCGAAGGTCTCGGAGCAGGACCTGGTGGAATCGAGGAGCGTGGACGGCTTCCCGCCCATTGGGGCATACGGTCTTCCCGCCGGGACGGCATACCGCGAGTACCGCGCCCATTATCCGGACAGTTCTCCCGGCGACGTGCTCGCGGCCGTGGAAACCGACTTGTGGGTGCGGCTACCGGCCATCCGCCTGGCCGATGCCCGCGCAACGTCGGCCACCTCAGCGCGTACGTTCATGTACGAGTTCGCCTGGCCCGCCCCCGGCCTCGGCGCGGTCCATGCCGTGGAAGTGCCGTTCGTCTTCGGCACCCTGGACAAGCACTCCAGGCTGTTCGGACCGCTGCTCGGGGCGGATCCGCCGCAGGAACTGGCCGATGCCATGCATGCCGCCTGGGTTTCGTTCGCCGCCACCGGCGATCCCGGCTGGCCGGACTACGGCCTCGAACGCAGGGCCACGATGCTTTTCAACATCGATTCCAGCCTGGTGTACGACCCCCGGGCGTGGGAGCGCGAACTGTGGGCGGACGTCCGCTAGGACTCGTAGGAGAGGTTCTCGTAGTCGGTGTCGTCCGCCTCGTCCAGGCGGTCGTCCAGTTCCTCGAGCAGCCACGGGTTTACCCGGGCCAGGATCTTGCGGACTTCCTCGACCGGGACGGCATCGTAAAGCACCGGCCTGGCCTCGTCGTAGCGGGTAATCGGCGGCTTGTCCGGCCATTTCTCGGCCAGGGCCTTGACGCGTTCAGGCAGTGAGTTGTGCGCGTTGTCCGCGATTTTGACCAGCGTGGCATCGTGGTCCTCGGCAATGAACCGGATGCCGGCCTGGTAATCGTCCGGGTTATCGTGCAGCCGTTTGGTGACGCGCTCAATGATGCCCACGGCGCGTTCGGAGACGCCCATGTCCAGCAGTGCCTGCCGGGTGATCGGGGTGTCCTCGGCAATATCGTGCAGGTAGCCGGCAATCCGGATGTCGTCGTCGAAATCCGCCAGGGCGTCGCCGACGGCGAGGACATGTTCGCGGTACGGCCGCTTGAGCTTGTCCTTCTGACGGTTGTGCGCCACTTCGGCGAGGACCTTGGCCGTCTCAACAGTGAATCGTGGCTGGGGGACGCTTGCGTCCGTGGTTCCTGTGTCTGGCATGGTTCCAGCCTACGCGCCTAGGCGCCCGTGGCCGCGCCTGCTCCTGTGCCCGTGCCTGTGCCTGTGCCTGGAACACCGGGCCATACCCACGGCTCCCGCGGCAGCGCCGACGGGTCAAAGGATGGCAGGACCCGCGGCAGCGGTCCGGGCGGGAGACCGAGCGATTCCAGGATGATGTCCCGGACCCGTCCGGCGTCCAGCCCGGCGTCGGCCAGGTCGGCCAGCGTCACCGCACCGTCGCGCTTGGCCAGCCGGGCGCCGTCGGAGTTAACCACCAGCGGCACATGGGCATATTCCGGAACGGGAATATTCAGGAGGGTGGCCAGGTACGCCTGCCGGGGCGTGGACGGCAGCAGGTCGTCCCCGCGGACCACCTGGTCAATTCCCTGCGCGGCGTCGTCCACCACCACTGCCAGGTTGTAGGCAGTGACCCCGTCATTGCGGCGGAGCACAAAGTCGTCCACCACGCCCGTGTAGGTGCCGTGCAGCAGGTCCTCCACCGTCCAGCCGGTGACGGCCGAGCGCAGCCGGACAGCGGCAGGCCGGATGGTCCTCTTGAACTCACGCTCCGCCGGGTCAAGGTTCCGGCACGTCCCCGGGTAGGCGCCCTGCGGGGCGTGCGGCGCGGACGGCGCCTCCTGGATTTCACGCCGGGTGCAGAAGCATTCATACGTCAGCCCGGCGCCAGCCAGGCGGCGGATCGCCTCCGCATACAGCGGCTCGCGTTCCGTCTGGCGCACGACGCCGCCGTCCCAGGTCACGCCGACGGCCGCCAGATCGCGGAGCTGCTCCGCCTCTGCACCCGCACGGGCACGGTCCAGGTCCTCCACGCGCATCAGGAACCGCCGGCCGGTGGAGCGGGCAAACAGCCAGGCGAGGATCGCCGTCCGGAGGTTTCCGACATGGAGTTCACCGGATGGGCTCGGGGCAAAGCGGCCGGCTGAAGTCATGGCTCAAGCCTAGGCGTTTTGGCCATGGAGGTTGGCAGTGCCCCGACACAAGCCCGGACAACACAAGAGCCCCTCAGCTACCGATGACTTCGGGGATCCGACGTCGGGAGCTCAGGGGCTCTTGCCGTGTTTGCGGAGAGACGATGCGTGAACAAGAGTCAATCAGCGGCAGCCTCCTTGCGGGAAACCTTTTCCAGGGACCGGGTGGTGTGCCGGGGGTCCTGTGGCCTGCGGGATCCGGCGGTGGCCTGCGTCCCTTTGTTGCCATCATTTCAGCAGAAGACCTACAGTAGGCGCAACGAGCATGCGTTCCACTGGTCAGACTGATCAGCCACTAGGGCGCCAGCAGGCAGGAAGTGATCAGATTGCAGGAACTCGATCCAACGGACCGGCGGATCCTTGCCGCACTGGACGACGACCCCCGCGTGCCCATCATGGTGCTGGCACAGAAGCTGGGCCTGGCGCGCGGAACTGTGCAGTCGCGCCTGGAGCGGATGACGGCGTCGGGCGCCCTCCGCCCCAACAGCAGCAGGGTGCTGCCTTCGGCGCTGGGCCGCGGCGTGGCCGCAGCGGTGAGCGCCGAACTGGACCAGAGCCACCTGAACGAGGCAATCGCCGCCCTGCGCAAGATCCCCGAAGTCCTGGAATGCCACGCGCCCGCCGGCGACACCGACCTCCTCATCCGGGTGGTGGCCAAGAGCCCGGACGACCTCTACCGCGTGTCCGAGGAGATCCGCCTCTGCCCCGGAATCGTCCGCACGTCCACCAGCATGTTCCTGCGCGAAGTCATCCCGTACCGCACCACCGGGCTGCTGGACGCCTGAAAGTGCGAGGCGGAGTGCGCGGGGTACTTCTCCCCATCGCCGCCTCCAGCCGGGGCATTAGGCTGGCCGTGGACTTCAACAGGGGGAAATGTGGCGGGGAACTTCTACGGTGCGGACGTCGCACAGCTACGCCAGCTCGCAAAAGAGTTGGCGAAAAGTGCCAGCCGGCTGGACCAGCTGGGACAGCAGTTGGGCACCTCCATCGCCTCCAGTCCGTGGAAGGGCAACGACGGCGACCGCTTCCGCAGTGATTGGAAGGGAGCCCATTCGAAGGTGCTCCGGGAGGCTGCCGCCGGGATCCAGAACGCCTCCAAGGCCTTGCTGCGGAATGCCGACCAACAGGATCAGGCCAGCACGAGTTCAACCGGCGGCAGCAACGGCGGCAACGGCGGGCCGGCCGGGCCCGGCGGCGGCAATCCACAGACGGACGGCGCCGCTCAGGAACTGACGGACAAACTCAACGGCATGACCGCCGAGGAACGCCAGGACTACCTGGAAAGCGATGAGTTCAAGCAGTGGGCGCTGGCCAACCCGGACGCCGCAAAGTCCGCCCTGGACGCAGCGGCCGACTCGGGACTGATCGAGAAGAATTCGCCGGAGTATTCGGCGTTCCTCACCGACTACTGGAACCAGCAGGCCATGCGGGACATGGGCATCGATCCCGCGGACTGGGATACGTCCAAGGGCACGGAATACAACTGGGAGACCATCAAGAAGGTCTACGACTTCTACGGGCAGGCCTACCTGTCCAACCCGGACCTGCAGTGGGCCGGGATGGCCAACATGATCGGACCGTCGTTCGCCGGCGGGTTCAGGGACATGGCCATGCTCCGGGACCTTGCGCAGCAGATCGCGGACAACCCGGCGTCGGACATTCCAGTGCCGGTCCTGGACCAGATCGAACAGCTGGCAGGCATGACCGACCAGGAAATCAAGTTCTACGAGACCAGCATGCTGGACATGAACAAGGAGATCTTCCTGGACCAGGCCCGGCAGCACCAGGCCTACATGAACGGCGGCCTGGCGGAGATCAACCGGCTCCGCGACTCCGGCGCCATCGACTACCCCACCGCCCGCGCCTGGGCCCAGGTCGATTCCGGCGACCCCGCGCAGGTGCAGGCAGGAAACACTGCCCTCCTCTACCGGGAGCAGAACGAAATCATCGCCGACGACTACGACACCATGCGCAGCCATCCCGGCGGCGAAGCCGTGACCTACATGGTGACCTTGGCCGGGGAACCGTCCATCCCCGGCGCCAGGAGCTACCCGGAAGTGTTCCCCTACAAGTTCAGTGTGGAAAGTCCGGGCCCGGAAAACGTGCCCTTCACCAACTGGGACAACCCCACCCAGTTCCGCACGGACTTCACCACCGGCTTCCCCGATGGGAACATCGCCAATGCCGACCAGCGCTGGGAGCTCATCAAGCAGGACACCCTGCCGGCCTACCAAAACCTGCTGGCCACTGACCCGGCGGGAGCCCGGCAAATCATCGGCTCGGATTTCAACGACCGCGTGGACCAGTACCGTCCCACGAACAATATTCCGGGCATCATGGACCGCTTTGCCTCGGGCTTCGACGCCGAGGTGCACCAGTGATGCCCGCGCTGCCGGCTGTCCGCCCGCGCCTTGGGCGGCAGGCCGCCGTCGTCCGCCGTGTCCTGGCCGTGCTGGGCCTGGCCGGAAGCCTGGCCCTCACCGGCTGCCAGACCAGCAGCCCCAACACCACCGAACCGACGTCCGCCGCATCATCTTCTGCAGGGAGCACCGTGAGCACCTCCGACTTTTCCACCCTCGACGCCGCCGGAGTGGACCGGATCCGCGCCACCAAAACCGCGCGGCTGGACATGAGTTCGGGTTCGCTGAAGAAGGCTGACGTGCGGGTCACCCAGGACAGCTCCGGTCCGGAAATCAACACCCGCGACTCGGGCAAGATCGCGCTGACCATTGTGGCGCCCAACGGCGAGATCGCGGGCGAAACGGACCGGATCCGCTTCAACACCACGGACCAGAGTCCCGATTTCAGCGAGGTGACCTACTTCCTGACCGCAGATTCGGCGGCTGAGTATTTCGGCCTGATCCGCGACGGCGTTCAGCGCTATGGAATCGACGGCGGCTCCGCTGAGCGGTGGATTTCCTCGACGGAGAAGGACCCTGAGGGAAAGAGTGACTTTTCCATCACTCCGGGAACGTCCACGGGGCTGGAGGTCAACTACGACCTCCGGTACGACGGCGCCAAGGACACCCAGGTGATCATCGTCCACGTCAGCCCGGCAGCCTGACCGGCAGGCTTCGCCGGAATCCGGGACGCCTAGACCGGCGGACCGGCGTTCGACTTCAGGTTCTTCATCACCAGTGTTGACGTCAGCCGCTCGACGCCGGGCAGCGACGTGAGCTCGGAGTCGTAGAAGCGCTGGTAGGCGGGCAGGTCCTCGGCGATAACCTTCAGCAGGTAGTCCGGCGAGCCGAACAGCCGCTGCGCCTCCACGATATTGGGATTGTCCGCCACCCGGTTCTCGAAGATCTCCATGGTGGGCCGGTCCACCTGCCGCAGCGTCACAAAAACGATCGCTTCAAAACCGAGCCCGACGGCGGCCGGGTCGATGTCCGCGCGGTAGCCACGGATCACCCCCGAGGACTCCAGGTCACGCAGCCGCCGGTGGCACGGCGCGACGGTCAGTCCCACCTTTGCGGCAAGCGCGGTGGCCGTCATCCGGCCATCCGTTTTCAGGTGACGCAAGATATTTCTGTCAATGTGGTCAATCACGCAATTATCTTACCCACCGGCGGCATTTCCTGAGTAAATCAGGGAACACTTGTGGCGGCAATTTACCTAGAGTTTCTCCTATCAGCACACCGTAGGAGGCCGCCCGTGAATCCCCAGTTGTTCCTCGCATTCCTGGTGGTTGCCGGCGCCCTGGCCTGCACCCCCGGAGTGGACTGGGCCTACTCCATTGCGGCCGGCCTCAAACAGCGCAGTTTCGTCCCCGCCGTGGCCGGACTTTGCAGCGGCTACGTCCTGCACACGGTGCTCATGGTGGCCGGGCTGGCTGCCCTGCTGGCGGGTGCGCCCGGCGTGCTTGGCTGGCTGACCGTGGCGGGAGCCGCTTACCTGCTGTGGCTTGGCTTCGGCACCATCAGGTCATGGCGCGGCGCCAGTTTTGGCCCCGGAGCGGCCTCCCCGGCAGGGGCTAATCCGGCGGACTCCAAACAAGCGGAATCCAACCAGTTCCGCACCTTCCTGCAGGGCGTCGGCACCAGCGGCATCAACCCCAAAGGGCTGCTGTTCTTCGTGGCACTGGTTCCCCAGTTCGTCAGCCCGGAAGCGTCCCTGCCAGTTCCGGTGCAGTCCGGGCTGCTGGGCCTGACCTTCGTCCTGCTGGCGGGCGTGGTGTACACCTGCGTGGCCCTGCTCTCCCGGAAGCTGCTGCACTCACGGCCCGGGGCTGCCCGGCGGGTGACCCTTGCCAGCGGGATCATCATGGTGGCGCTGGGCACCGCGCTGCTGTCTGAGCAGCTCATTCCGATGGTGGCCGGGATCGCCTGGCAGTAGCACCGCCGTCGCACCCTCAGACCTTGCGCTCCATGAACCACTCGGTGAAGGCGGACGCGCGGCCGTCCGGGCCGAGCCGTATCACCCAAAGGTTCTCGTAGCTGGGGCGGTCACCCAGGTAGTTGGTGCGGCCCTGGACAAAATGCAGGTCGCCGTCCGAGCCGAGCGGTTCCCATTCAAAGGTCCACTCCTCCGGCTCGTCGGCCTCGGTCAGCCAGTGTTCCACGATCTGCTCATGCCCGCGCCACGCGTGCGGATCGTACGGCCGGGTGGCGTAGACGGCGTCCTCCGTGAAAAGAGCGCGGATATCGTCCGGCTTGTTGGTGGTCCATGCGGTGACGTACTTTTCCATCCACTGCCTGATTGCATCGCTCATTGGTCCGTTGTACCGCGGCCCGGCATTGCCCACAAGGGCCCGCTGCGCCGGGCCGGCCTGCCCCGGACGAGGAGCTCTATTCCCGGTCCAGCTGCTTCCATTCCTGTTCCCAAAGCCTGCGCTCCTCGACGTCTTTGCGAATGACTTCGAAGGTCTCGAGTTCGGCCGGCCGGCCCCGCAGCCAGTCCCGCGGGTTCAGGGATTTGCGGCCGTTGTCCAGCAGCAGCAGGGCGCGGTCGGTCATGGCGTCGTTCCGCAGCGACAGGTGGGTCTTGCGGCGCCGCAGGACCTCCTTGAGGGCCGACTGGGCGGCGGCGCCGGCCCCCAGCCGGCGGAGGGAACGCGCCCGCACCAGCAGCAGCGCGGCGGAGAGGTCATCGGAGTTGAGGAGCCCTTCCGTCCACACCACCACCTCCTTGTCGCGTCCCAGCGCGTGGGCCAGTGAGCACCGGGCCAGGGCCGCCGGCAGCGACGGCGGCAGCGAGGCCACGGTTTGCAGCGCTGCCTCAAGGTGGCCCGTTTCCCGCAGTGAGTGCGACAGCGCCAGGAAGACGGCTTCTTCGCTGAACAGGACCGGCACCTCGATGCGTTCGGCGACTTCAACCCGGGTGACCAGACGCGTCAGGTAGCCCGACGCGAACTGGTTGGCGTCGTCGTCGTTCCTGGTGGTGAGGCCCCGCTGCAGGAGCTCGGAGGCCCGCAGGTAGCCGCCCTGTTTGTAGGCGAGGAGCCCGGCCATAACGTAGCAAAGCCCGGCCCAGCCGGGATAGGCGCGGCCGGCGGCGATCAGCCGGTTGGGGTCGGCGTTGTGGAAGACCGCCTCGTACACTGCCTTGGCAGCCTTTCCGGGGAGCCGCTTCATCCGGGGGACGGGGCCGTCCACGCTGAGCAGCGCGGCGTTCCGGCCGCCCAGGGCGGTGTGCAGGATGCCGCCCACGCCGTCTGCGATGTCACGCACCGGCGTGCGGACCAGCCCGTCGCCGAACGGGGTGAGGTCGCGCTGGTCGCGATAGATCGGTCCTGAGGTCTGTCCGGCGCTCATTCTTCCATGCTAGTGGTGCACGCTTGGCGGCTGCTGGGAGGGCCTCCGCGCAGCTAGCTGGCTGCGGCCACCCAGACGCCGATCACCCAGGTGCTCGCCGCCAGGCAGGCCAGGCCGAACTCCACCAGCATGCCCAGCCCGGTCGCTTTCAGGGCAGCCCAGCTGGTTGTCATGGCGGTGCGGAAATCGCGGGTGCGGTGCGATTCACTGAGCAGCAAACCGGCGGCGAATCCCACAAAGAGGCCCACCACCGGGATGAGGAACATGCCCACCACGCCAAAGACGAGACCCGCCACCACGCTGCGGCTGGGGATGCGGTGTTCCCTGAGCTTGCGTCCCGTCAGGACGGCACTGGCCGCCATTCCTGCCAGGACGAACACCAGTCCGATGCCGAAGACCACCCAGCCGGCCGTTCCGGCGCCACCCCAGATGGCCCAGGCCAGCAGGCTCAGTCCGATGAGGATGCTGCCCGGCAGCACGGGAATGACGGTGCCGGCTACGCCCACCGCGATGGCAAGGCCGCAGAGGACAGTCACGAGGATCTCGGGGTTCATGCCCCCAGTCTAGGGTTGCCCGGCGACGGTTCCGGCGGGGATGCCCGCCAGGGCCCCGCGGGCACCTGCGCAGGGTCCTTCCTGGCGCCCGGCGGGCAGGACGCTGTCAGATGCGACGACGGCGGCGCCTCCCCAGCACGGGAGGCGCCGCCGTCGAACTTCCTGGCGGAACGTGTTCCGCGGTTACTCGGCTTCGACCGCTGCGGCGACAGCGGCGGAAACGGCCGGTGCGACGCGCGGATCCAGCGGGCTGGGCACGATGTAGTCGGCGGACAGCTCAGGCTCGGCCAGCGCAGCGATGGCGCGTGCCGCGGCGAGCTTCATGGCGGGAGTGATCCGACGGGCACCGGCATCCAGCGCGCCCCGGAAGATTCCCGGGAAGGCCAGCACGTTGTTGATCTGGTTGGGGAAGTCGCTGCGTCCGGTGGCCACCACGGCGGCGTAGCGGGAGGCGACCTCGGGCAGGACTTCGGGGTCCGGGTTGGACAGCGCGAACACGATGGAGCTGTGGTTCATGAGCTTGAGGTGCTCCTCGGCCAGCTGCGAGGAGGAAACGCCGATGAACACGTCCGCGCCGAGCAGGGCCTCGCCCGGGCCGCCGGTGATGCCGCGCGGGTTGCTGCGCTGCGCCATCTGGGCCTTCTTGCTAGCGGGATCGGCCGCGATGTCCGCACGGTCCTTGTTGATGACGCCGCGGGAGTCCAGCAGGACAACGTCCTGGATGCCTGCAGTGAGCAGGATTTCGGCGACGGCGATGCCGGCCGCACCTGCACCGGACACGACAACGCGGAGTCCTTCGAGTTCACGGCCGGTCACCTTGGCAGCGCCGGTCAGCGCCGCCAGGACCACGACGGCGGTGCCGTGCTGGTCGTCGTGCATGACCGGGCAGTCCAGGGCTTCGATGAGCTTTTCCTCAAGCTCGAAGCAGCGCGGGGCGGAGATGTCCTCAAGGTTCACGGCGCCGAAGCTGGGGCGCAGGCGGACCAGCGTTTCCACGATTTCGTCCACATCGGTGGTGTTGAGGACCAGCGGGATGGAGTCCAGGTCGCCGAAGGACTTGAACAGGGCGGACTTGCCTTCCATGACGGGCAGGGACGCGCTGGGGCCGATGTTGCCGAGGCCCAGCACGGCGGTGCCGTCGCTGACCACAACCACCAGGCGCTGGGCCCAGGTGAGGGTCTTGGCAAGCTCCGGATCGGCGTGGATGGCGCGGCTGACCTGGGCAACGCCCGGCGTGTAGGCAATGGAAAGATCGCGCTTGGTGGCCAGCGGGACCGTGCTGGAGATGGACAGCTTGCCGCCCTGGTGGGATTCGAAGATCTCCTGGTCGGTCAGTACGGTCGGCTGCTCGGCGGAGGCGGTCCCGGCGGAAATGCCGTCAGCGGGAGTGATGGTTTCAGTGGACACTTCGTTGTCTCCTGGGGCTAGCCGTGGGCGCACGGCACAAATGACGCTCAAGCACATAGGAGGCTCAAGATGGGCTGGCTGGAACTCGTGCGGCCCAAGGGATGGCGGGACCGCGGTGAAGCTCCTGCGAGGTACGGGCTGCTAGCCACTCCGGTCCTGCAATGGTAAACAGACGCGCAGCGGCCGAATGGACACTGGGCCGACCACCGGCCGTGATAAAACGTTTTTTCATTCATCGAGGTGATCCACGTCACAGAAACATGCCTCCAAAAGCGGGCCACTGGTCTAGACCAGTTACGCGTCGCTACTGGCGAAGCGTCCCTGCTGGAGAAGCGTGGCTAGCGGAGAAGGAGTGCCCGCGGGCACCCCTCATGGACTAGCACCGGGTCAGCAGCGAGCAGGCTTTCTTCAGGTCTTCCTCGGCCTCAAACAGCGACAGCCGGCGGCAGCGGACTGACTGCACCAGGCCGGAGACCGTCAGCAACAGCACACGGGACTTGGCGGCGTCGCCGCTTGCCACCGTCACCGCCTGCTCGGCCAGGGCGTCGATCTCCCGAAGGAGAACCGTGGTGTCCTTGTCCTTCGCGTAGACGCCCTTGCTCAGGCACTGCTCCACGGCCGGCTGCATCAGCCGCATGTGGAAGATCTCCATCACCACACCTGCCAGGGAATGCACGCGGCTTCCGTCCGACTCCGGCCAGCTTCCCACCTGCAGCTCGCCCAACTGCTTCCGGTACAGCCCCAGCATCAGGTGCGTGGGGGACGGAAAATACCGGTACAGGGTGCCCAGCGGGACGTTGGCCTTGTCCGCGACCTCGGAGAGGCTGACGGAGTCCAGGCCCTTCCGGGCAAATCCGGCGGCGGCATCCAGGATCCGGGCATAGCGGATCTGTTGTCGGGGCAGGGTCGGCGGCGCAGCCATGGGGGGAAGATCTGAATTGAGTTCAAGCATCAGCAGCGTTCCGGGAGTGGGTTTCGTACAGCGGTCAGGCGATCCCCATCAGAGCACTGCCGCAGCAATTCGAGTCCACTATACGGCACCGTTCCCGGCGCTCATTAGTCAAAACGGTGTGCTCTGCCGCGGCGCCCCGCGGCCGGTTTCAGTCCACGCCCTTGATCTTCACTACGAACAAGGCGCCCAGCAATCCGATCACCGCGGCCGCGGAAAACAATGTGACGTACCCGCCAAAGTAGTGGATGGAGAAGAAGGCGATCGCCGGCGCGAACACCTGCGGCAGTGAGGCGGCCACGTTGATGACTCCCATGTCCTTGCCCCGGTCCGCCGCTTGCGGGAGCACCTGGGTCAGCAGTGCGAAGTCCACCGCCAAGTACGCCCCGAAGCCGATGCCCAGAACCGCGGCACCAGCCAGGGCGCCCGGCCAGACCGGGAAGAAGGCCATGATCAGTGCCGCCATGGCGATGGTGAGCGAGGACCCGATGACGAACGGCTTGCGTTTGCCCACGCGGTCGCTCCATGGCCCTGCCAGCACCGCCGTGATCATCACCATGGCCGCATAGATTCCGGTGAGGATCAGCACGCCCAGCGCCGGTTCCTCGTACCCGATGATGTCCCGGAGGAAGAAAAGCAGATACACGATGGTCAGCTGGTTTCCGACGTTCATCAGGAAGCGGGTGAGCCACGCCCAGGCAAAATCAGGATGACGGGCAGGGCTGATCCAGAAGCCCCTGGCGAAGACCTTCCAATGGAACGGCGGGCGGGCGGACCGCGGCAACACGGGATCATTCCGGTGAAACAGGTATGGCAGCACGGACAGCAGGAGCGCTGCGGCGCACAGCCAGTACCCCACCATGTAGTTTCCTGAGACGACGGCCCCGAAAACGGCACCGACGAGTATGCCCACTGTCTGGCCCATGGCCGCCAGGCCGCCCACGGTGGCCCGCTGCGGCACCGGCACCCGGTCCGGGACCGCCGCGGTAATGGCCGCATAGGCCGCGTTGGCTCCGAACTGGACCAGGCACCAGAACAGCACAATCAATGCCACTGTCGTGGCCCCGGACATCGCGAGCAGAGCCGCCGTCGCGAGGATGGCCCCCGCCAGGATCCATGGGGCACGGCGGCCGAAGCCGGAGACCGTGCGGTCGGACAGCGCCCCGAAGAGCGGATTCGCGACCAACGAAACTGCCGCGCCGGCGCTGGTCACGAGGGACAGGATGGCTTCCTTGCTGGGCGCGTCGATGCTGATGGCCTGCTGGCCGATGAACACGTTGATGGGGCCGAAGAAGGCGGCGTTGATCCCGACATTGACCAGCACCAGCCCCGCCACCCACCGCGCGGTGACCTTCCGCTCCGGTTCGGCGAGCGCCGCCGTCGTATGTCCCCCCGGGGATGCGGCAGCGGCGGATGGGTCCGGGACGTGCCCCGGCAGATCGGACAGGCTCATTGCGGCTCCCCCGGGAACAGATGATCAGTGTCCGATCAGACTATCGTGGGCATGACAGCCTGCATGCGGGTTGTCCACAGCCAGTTCCGAGGAGGACCAATGACCGCTTCCCCCGCAGACACCCCCGAGAGCCGCAGCATCAACACCGCCGACCTTTATGACGAGCGGGGCGAGGAACTCGATTCCATCGCGCTCCAGTTCCAGTCGCTGGGCGGACTCTCCCACTTCAGCGGGCCCGTCCGCACCATCCGGTGCCTTGAGGACAACGCCCTCGTGAAGTCCACCCTGGGAACCCCCGGCGAGGGTGCCGTCCTGGTGGTGGACGGCGCCGGATCCCTGCGAACGGCCCTGATGGGGGACATGATTGCGGCGAGCGCGGTCGCAAACGGCTGGGCCGGCGTCGTCATCAACGGGGCCGTCCGGGACCGTGAGGTCCTGGCGGACCTGCCGCTCGGCGTCAAGGCGCTGGGCAGCAATCCGCGCAAGAGTGCCAAGGAAGGCGCCGGCGAAACGGATGTGGAGCTGGAGATCGACGGCGTCACGGTGCGCCCAGGAGCCATGATCTGGTGCGATCCGGACGGAATCCTGGTGGAACGCTAAGTTAATTCCTCATTTCGGCGGGGCAGGGGAACAAATCTCAAAGTAAGATAGTTACTGAAAGCAACTATCAAGCTTGATTCCCTTTTCTTTGTAATGGAGCAGTCATGTCCAAAACCGCCGCCGGGCCCGTAGCCGGGGACGTCCTGACGAAGCGTCAGACCATCACAGTGATGGTGGGTCTCATGCTCGGCATGTTCCTTTCCTCGCTGGACCAGACCATCGTGTCCACGTCGATCTACACCATCGCCAACGACCTCGACGGGCTCTCCCTGCAGGCGTGGGCCACCACCGCGTACCTCATCACCTCCACGGTGAGCACCCCGCTGTACGGCAAGCTCAGCGACATCTTCGGACGAAGGCCGCTCTACCTCGCCGCGATCGTGATCTTCCTGGCCGGCTCCCTGTATGCGGGCTCCGTGCACTCCATGACCGAACTGGCCATCGCCCGCGGCATCCAGGGCATGGGCGCCGGCGGCCTGCTGGCCCTCGCGCTGACCATCATCGGGGACATCGTGGCCCTGAAGGACCGGGCCAAGTTCCAGGGCTACTTCATGTCCGTCTTCGGCATCTCCTCCGTCCTCGGACCCGTGGTGGGCGGCGCGTTCGCCGGCTCGGAGTCCATCCTGGGCTTCGACGGCTGGCGCTGGGTGTTCTTCATCAACCTGCCCATCGGCCTCGCCGCACTGGCGGTCGTGTTCCTTTACCTGCATCTGCCCGCCAAGCACGTCAAGCAGAAGATCGACTACTGGGGCGCCGCCGCCATTACGCTGGCCATCGTTCCACTGCTCCTGGTGGCCGAGCAGGGCCGCAGCTGGGGCTGGACCTCGGCGGCTTCCCTCCTCTGCATCGGGCTGGGCGTCGTCGGCATCATCGCGTTCCTGCTGGCTGAGAAGCGCGCCGGCGACTACGCCCTGATTCCGCTCCGCCTGTTCCGCAACCTCACATTCGGCCTGTCTTCGCTGCTGAACTTCATCATCGGCATCGGCATGTTCGGCGCCATCGCGATGCTCCCGATGTACCTCCAGCTGGTCAAGGGCCTCACCCCCACCGAGGCCGGCCTCATGATGATCACCTTCACGGTGGGCATCCTCACCGGTTCCATCACCGCCGGCCGGACCATCTCGGCTTCCGGCACCTTCCGGATCTTCCCGATCATGGGGACGGCCGTCCTGACCGCCGCCGCCGTCGTGATGGGCTTCTCGCTGGGCGTGGACACCGGGCTCTGGGTTCCGGGCGTCATCGCGGTGTTCTTCGGCCTGGGCCTGGGCTTCTGCATGCAGCCGCTCACGCTGGCCATGCAGGTATCCGTCCCGGCGAAGGACATGGGCGTGGGCACCTCCTCCGCCGCGTTCTTCCGGTCCATGGGCGGCGCAGTGGGCACTGCGGTGTTCATCTCCATGCTGTTCAGCCTGGCCGCGGACAAGATCGCCACGGGCATGAAGGACGCCATGCAGAACGCCGACTACCTGAAGGTCCTCAAGGACCCCGCCATGGCCGCCGACCCCGCCAACGCCAAGCTCTACGAGTTCTTCCAGAACGGCGCCACCAACGATTCCCTCAACGACACCAGCTGGCTGCACACGGCCAATCCCGTGCTCACCCGCCCCATCACCGAGGGCTTCGCGCAGTCGATCGACGCCGTGATGCTCACCGCCGCAGTGCTCACCGGTATTGCCTTCCTGATCAGCTTCGCCCTGCCGAACAAGAAGCTGACGGACCCGAAGGCCGTCTCCAAGGAGTCGGTACCGGCGCACTAGGCCACCCGTTCGCGCGAACGTCACGGCAGGCAGCCTTTCGGGCGGCCTGCCGTTTCGTTTCCGCGGAAGTCCGGGACGGCCGTCGGCCACGGCCGGTAGAAACCTGCACAGCGTGACGCCGCGGATGAGGCCCCCCAGCCAGGCCGGAGACGACGACGGCGGGAGCACCCGCCGTCGTCGGCCCTCCTTCCCTAAGTGGAACCTCACAGCGTGAAGTGGCACACTGTTTAGCGCGTGTGCGCCGGCCAACAGGGCCGGTTCCGTGGTCAACGATGTCCGCACAGCCAAAAACCCAACGCGTCAAAAGCCCAAGGGAGATCCATGTCCACATCCAGCACTGAAGGCCGCCCTGGCGTTCCCCGCAAGGTGATCGGCCTCGCAATCGCGGGAGCAGTGGGAGGGTTCCTCTTCGGCTTCGATTCCTCCGTCGTCAACGGCGCCGTAGATGCCATCAAGGGCGAATTCGCCCTCAGTGAGGCCGTCACCGGCTTTGCCGTGGCCGTCGCCCTCCTGGGCTGCGCCGCCGGCGCCTACCTGGCAGGCAAGGTGGCCGACAAGTACGGCCGCATTCCTGCCATGAAGCTCGGCGCCGTCCTGTTCCTGGTGAGCGCCGCCGGCACCGGCTTCGCGTTCGGCGTCTGGGACCTGATCTTCTGGCGCCTGGTGGGCGGGCTCGGCATCGGCCTGGCCTCGGTCATTGCCCCGGCGTACATTTCCGAGATCTCGCCCCGGCACGTCCGCGGCCGGCTCGCCTCGCTCCAGCAGCTTGCCATCACCACGGGTATTTTTGCCGCCCTGCTCTCCGACGCCCTGTTTGCCAACACGGCCGGCGGCGCGGACCAGCCGCTGTGGCTCGGCATCGACGCCTGGCGGTGGATGTTCCTCGCCGGCGCCGTGCCCGCCGTCGTGTACGGCTGGATCGCGTACACCCTGCCGGAATCCCCGCGCTTCCTGGTGTTCAAGGGCAAGGAGGACGAGGCCCGCAAGGTGTTCCAGACCATTGCCCCCTCCGAGGACACCGACCGCCACATCCGCGAAATCCAGTCCGCCATCGAGGAAGACAAGATCGCAGGCCAGAAGGGCTCGCTCCGCGGCAAGGTGTTCGGCCTGCAGGCCGTGGTGTGGATCGGCATCACGCTGTCCGTACTCCAGCAGTTCGTCGGCATCAACGTGATCTTCTACTACTCCACCACGCTGTGGAAGGCCGTGGGCTTCCAGGAGAAGGACTCGCTCACCATCTCCGTGGCCACGTCCGTCACCAACATCCTGGTCACGCTGGTGGCCATCGCACTGGTGGACCGCATCGGCCGGCGCCCCATCCTGCTGGCCGGCTCCGTGGGCATGGCGGTTTCGCTGGGCGCCATGGCCCTGGCCTTCGCCTCGGCCACCGGCTCGGGCGAGGAGATTTCGCTGCCCGGCGCCTGGGGTCCGGTTGCCTTGGTGGCCGCGAACGTCTTTGTGATCAGCTTCGGCGCTTCCTGGGGCCCGCTGGTGTGGGTGCTGCTGGGCGAGATCTTCCCGTCCCGGATCCGCGCCCGCGCCCTGGGCCTTGCCGCGGCTGCCCAGTGGATCGCCAACTTCGCCATCACGCTGAGCTTCCCCGTGATGGCGGCAGGTTCGCTGCCGCTCACGTACGCCATGTACGCGCTGTTCGCGGCGGCGTCGTTCTTCTTTGTGATGTTCAAGGTGCCGGAGACCAACGGCATGTCGCTGGAACAGGCGGAAACGCTGTTCGTGCCGAAGGGGACCGTCAAGGTCTAGCCGACGCTCTCAGCACCCCGCGCGAGCGGACAGATAAGGCCCATGCTCTTCGCGAGCATGGGCCTTATTCATCGCCGGGACCGTCTCCGGGACTGTCTCCGGGGGTCCGCCTTAGACCACGTGGGGTTCGTGGGCTGCCAGGTATCGCCGTCCGCCGAAGGCAACGGCGATGGCCGCCACCATGGCCAGTGCCCCCGCGAAGAAGGGAACCTGCGGGCCGAAGTGCTCACCCAGCTGGGCCGCGGCAAAGGGTGCCAGGGCGCCGCCCATCCAGCGCACGAAGTTGTACCCGGCAGACGCCACCGGCCGCGGTGAATCCGAAACGCCCATGGCCAGTTCCGTGTAGACAGTGTTGTTGATGCCCAGCAGCGCCCCGGAAACAACCACCAGGACGACGACGGCAGGCACCGAGTGCCCGGCTGCCAGCCCCAGCCCGGCCAGGTCAAGCATGAGGACGGCCAGGGTGCCCATCAGCACCTTTGTGGCCCCGAAACGGTTCTGCAGGACGGGGGCCACAAAGACGGAGAACACCGCGACGGCCACACCCCAGCCGAAGAACACCCCGCCGATTCCGTAGGCGTCCATGCCGAGGATGAACGGCGTGAAAGCCAGGATGGTGAAGAAGCCGTAGTTGTAGAACAGGCCGCTGGCCGCCGTCGTGCGCAGTCCCTTGTGGCCCAGGGCCAGCAGCGGGTCGCGGAGCCGGACCTTCCGCTCAGGGAGCGGGGTTTTGGGCAGCAGGGCGATGAGCGCGATGAAGGCTGCGGCCATGAGCACCGCGGTCCCGAAGAACGGGGCACGCCATTGCCAGCCGCCCAGCAGGGCGCCGAGCAGCGGGCCGAGGGAGATGCCCAACCCCAGTGCCGCCTCGTAGAGGATGATGGCCGTCCCCGCGCCGCCGCTCGCGACGCCCACAATGACGGCGAGCGCCGTGGCCACGAACAGCGCGTTGCCCAGGCCCCAGCCAGCGCGGAAGCCGATCAGTTCACCCACGCTGCCGGACAGTCCGGACAGGGAGGCGAAGACCACGATCACGGCGAGGCCGATGAGCAGGGTCTTCTTGCCGCCGATCCGGGAGGACACAAAGCCGGTGATCAGCATGGCCACGGCAGTAACCAGGAAATAGCTTGTGAACAGGAGCGAGACCTGGCTGGGCGTGGCGTCCAGGTTCTTGGCGATCGCCGGGAGAATCGGATCCACCAGGCCGATGCCCATGAAGGCGAACACGGCAGCGAGCGCCGTGGCCCATACCGCCTTTGGCTGCTTGATCAGGGAGGCCTTTTCAGCCTCGAGGGTTTCTTCCACTGCCGGCCGCGTGGCGGCGAGCTGGCCTTCCATGAAGGGTTCTCCTAAGTCTGGGATTCTAGTTCTGAACGGTGCTGTTGATTTTTTCGATCACCGGCAGTGCCGCGGCCAGTGCCTGACGTTCGCTGTCGCTGAGGGTCACCAGGATTTTTGCCATCACGGCATTGCGCCGCTCGTTTGCGGAGTCGACGGCGGCCCGGCCTTCCGCCGTCAGCACAACGCGCACGGCGCGGGAGTCGTCGGGGTCGGGATCGCGCCGCACAAGGTCTGCTTTTTCCAGCTTGATGATCTGCTCGGTGGCGCTGGGCACCTTGACGCCAAGGTTCCGGGCAATTTCACCCACGCGGACGCCGTCGTGAAGCAGCATCTTGAGCGTGCTGAGCTGGGCGGCGCTGAGCTCACCCTCGTTATCGAGGCGGCGGACCAGGTAGACGCTGTGCCTGAGGGCCTCGCGGAAGTCCTGGGCGAGGTTCTGCAGGGAGGCCGGCGGTAGTTCAACATCACTCATAGTTAGGTAGCCTAATAGTTAGGGTACCTAATAGTCAAGAAGTCGGGCTCACGGGATTAGAGGGTGAGTTTCATGCCCTCGTGGCTGGCTGCAAAGCCCAGGCGTTCGTAGAAGCGGTGGGCGTCCTTGCGTGACTTGTCGGTGGTGAGCTGCATCAGGGCGCAACCCCGGCGGCGGGACTCCTCCGCGGCCCACTGCACCATGGCCGCTCCGATCCCGAGGCCACGCAGCCGCGCAGACACCCGGACGGCTTCGAGCTGGCTGCGCCAGGCGCCGCGGCGGGAGAGGCCCGGGATGAAGCTCAGCTGGAACGTGGCGACAACCGCCCCGGCCGGTTCCCCCGGCTCCAGGAGCTCGCCGACGACGAGAAGGTGGGCCGGATCGCCGTCGATCGCCTCGAAGGCATGCTCGTACGGCGCCATTTCCGAGCTGTCCTCGCGCGTTGCACCCAGCTGGTCGTCGGCCAGGAGGTCCAGGATGTCGGGAAGGTCTGCCCGGGTGGCGTGGCGGAGGCGGAAGGTCCCGCCGTCGACGTCGAGGGTGAGCAGGGCGGACGGGTCATGTTGCGCTGAAGTCACCAGCCCAGCCTGACACAGCCAACGCTCTCTCACTTCCTGTCCCCAAATCCCCAACGCTCTCTCACCTTTCGCGCGGAAACCACAAACGCTCTCTCACCTGATGAACTGGGGTGAGAGAGCGCCTGCGTAAACCGGACCGGATCTGAGAGAGGGTCGCCGAAAAACCGACGGAAAGTGAGAGAGCGTCGGGCCCTGGGAAGTGCGCGCTAGACCTTGGCCTCCGCTTTGACTTCTTCCACCAGTGCCTCCACAGCCGCGAATAGCGGATGCTCGGCGGTCAGGCCGGTCACCTTTTCCGTGGCCTCCGCAGCCGTGGACGATGCCACGATCTGCGCCAGCTCGGCTGCTTCGGCGTCCGCGGGGTCGTTGAAGCGCAGGGCCGCCGCAATGGCTCCCAGCAGCGCCTCGGGCACGATTCCGCGCTCGGCCAGCTCCGCCGCCGGGCCGATGAACCGCTCGTGCCGGCTGAGCTTGCGCAACGGCGCCCGCCCCACCCGGTTCACGGTATCCGGCAGGTGCGGGTTGGTGAAGCGGCCCAGGATCTTCTCGACGTAGGCTTCCTGCTCCTCGCGGTTGAAGCCGTGCTTGTGGATCAGCAGCTCCTTGGTCTCGTCCAGGACGGCACGCACATCGGCGGCGACGTCCTGGTCCGCCATGGCCTCGGAGATCTTGCCGAGCCCAGCCTCGAACCCAAAGTAGGCGGCCGAGGCGTGGCCGGTGTTCACGGTGAACAGCTTCCGCTCGATGTACGGCTCCAGGTTGTCCACAAACGTGGCACCCGGAATGACCGGCGCATTGTCCCCGAAAGGCGTGCGGTCGATGACCCACTCGTAGAACGTCTCCACCGTGACATCCAGGCCCTTGCCCGGATCCTGGTTGGGGACGATCCGGTCAACGGCCGTGTTGGCAAACACGGCCGCGGCCTCGAGCGGTCCCGCGGCGGCGTCCCACTGAGCCGCCACTTCGTCCCGCAGGATGTCGGTGGCATTGATCGCGTTCTCGCACGCCATCACCTGCAGCGGAGCCAGCCCCGCCGCCCTGGCAGCAATGCCCTTGGCGATCACCGGCGCCACGAACTTCAGGATGTGCGGCCCCACCGCGGTGGTGACCACGTCCGCCGTCGCGATTTCCGCCACGACGTCCGCCTCCTGGGTTCCGGAGTTGAGCGCCCGGAAGTTGTCCACGGTACGGACCGTGGGGTTCTCCCCCACTTCGTGGACGTCATAGCTGTCCGCGGCGGCGAGCTGCGAGATCAGTTCCTCCGCGACGTCGGCGAACACGAGCTCGTAGCCTGCCTGGTGCAACAGCAGCCCCACGAAGCCCCGGCCGATGTTCCCGGCCCCAAAATGAACTGCCTTCACTATGCGTTGACCTTTCCGAAGAGTTCCAGCACTTCGTCCACCGTGGTGGCCGCCTCAAGCTGGGCCACCTGGGCCTTGTTGGTGAAGACCTTGGCGATGGAGGACAGGATCTGCAGGTGCTCGTTGTTGATGCCGGCGACGCCCACTACGAACTTGACCTCCTTGCCGTTCCAGTCGATGCCGTTCGGGTAACGGATCACGGACACCGCGGATTTCATGATGTGGTCCTTGGCGGCGTTGGTGCCGTGCGGAATGGCCAGGAAGCTGCCCATGTAGGTGGACACGGATTCCTCGCGTTCGTGCATGGCATCGATGTAGCCGCTGTCCACGGCGCCGCGGTCCAGCAGGAGCCTGCCCGCTTCGTCGATGGCGCCGTCACGGGTGGTGGCCGTGCCGTTGAGGATCACACTGTCTGCCACCAGGATGTCCGACGGCGGTGCGGCCTCAGGTGCGGCCTCAGCAGTTGCCGGGACGGCAGCAGCGGCGGCAGGGGCAGCCGACCCTTCGGTGTTGCTGCTCTTGACCAGCTCCACGATCTCGTCATACCGCGGGCTGTTCATGAAGTTGTCGACGGACACGTGTACGGCACTGGCCGTGGCGGGCTTGGCCCGTTCGGTCAGGTCCTGGTGCGTGATCACAACATCGTAGGTGTCGCTCAGGTTGGCGATGGCGGAGTTGGTGACCTTGACGTCGGGGAAGCCGGCCGCCTTGATCTTGTTCCGCAGCACCGAGGCGCCCATTGCACTGGAGCCCATGCCGGCATCGCAGGCAAACACAATGTTCTTGATGGGACCTGCCATAACGGCGGTGGTTGCACCCGCGCCGGTCAGGGTGGAGGAGACGGAGCTCTTCTTGCCCTTCATGGCTTCCATCCGGGAGGTGGCGGCGCTGAGGCTGTCCTCCTCGGTTTCACCCACGGGGGTCTTGCTGGACTTCAGGATCACCGAGGCGATCAGGAAGGACACCGTGGCGGCGAGCAGCACGGACAGTGCCACCCCGAAGTAGCTGTCGCTGGCGGTCGCGGCGAAGACGGCGATGATGCTGCCCGGGGCTGCCGGGGAGCGCAGGCCGGCGCCGGTGAGCACCAGGGTGAAAATGCCGGTCATGCCGCCGCCGATTGCGGCGAGGATGATGATGGGCTTCATCAGCACGAACGGGAAGTAGATTTCGTGGATACCGCCGACGAACTGGATCAGGGCAGCACCCGGGGCTGACGCCTTGGCCAGGCCCTTGCCGAAAATCATGTAGGCCAGCAGGATGCCCACGCCGGGGCCGGGGTTGGCTTCGAGCAGGAACAGGATGGACTTGCCGTTTTGCAGGGCCTGTTCCGTGCCGAGGGGTGTCAGGATCCCGTGGTTGACGGCGTTGTTCAGGAACAGCACCTTGGCGGGTTCGATGAAGATGCTGGTGAACGGCAACAGGCCGTTGGTGACGAGCCATTCGACGACGGCACTGGCGCCGTTGCTGAAAGTCTTCACCACCGGGCCGATCACCAGCATGCCGAAGATGGCCATGAGGGCGGCCACGATGCCGGCAGTGAAGTTGTCAATCAGCATCTCGAAGCCCGGCTTGACCCGGCCTTCCCAGACCTTGTCCAGCTTCTTCATGATCCAGGCGGTCAGCGGTCCCATGATCATGGCGCCGATGAACATGGGGATGTCCGTACCGACAATCACGCCCATGGTTGCGGCCGCGCCGACGACGCCGCCACGCACGCCGTGGACCATCCGTCCGCCGGTGTAGCCGATCAGGAGCGGCAGGAGGAAGGTGATCATTGGCCCGACGAGCTTGGCCAGTTCTTCATTGGGAGTGAAGCCGGCCGGAATGAAGAAGGCCGTGACGATGCCCCAGGCGATGAAGGCGCCGATGTTCGGCATGATCATTCCGGACAGGAACGTCCCGAATTTCTGGACGCCAACCCGCAGGCTGGTGCGGGGTTTTGCAACTGTCTCTGTTGCCATGTGATTTCCTAACCGTGATTCCTGCTGCACCGCAGGATGGTCCGATATTTTCGACGACTTAGCTGGAGGAACTGGTGGAGATCCGGTGGAGCCATTCGAGAAAGAGCTTGAGTTCCGAGCTGGAGAGCTGGTCCGAGTGCGACGCCTGGAGCGCGGCGTTCAGGGCGATTGCTGCCACCACGACCGACGACTTTCCGGAGTCTTCCGGAGTGCCGCTGGCCTGTTCCGCGGACACCGCAAAAATCATGGCGTCCCGGGTCATGGTGGATAGTTCAAGGTTCCGGTCCGCGGCAGGCTCCGCGATCAGCATGAGCGTCACGCCCACGTTCGCCGCCAGGATGCTCCTGGCTGCCTCACGCGGCTGGACGTTCAGCTGCCCCGCCACCGCAGCCTTGTTCAGCATTTCCTCCATGAGGGCCTCGGCATCGGCGACGATGGCCGGGCGGCTCTCAGGGCGAATGTTGCCAAACATGACCAGGTAGAGTTCCGGCTGGTTCAGCCCGAACTGGACATGGTTGTCCCACATCCGCCGGATATCTTCCAGCGGCTGGCCGGACGGCGCGAAATCGCGTTCACCGGCCACGTACTCTTCGAACCCCGCCGCGACGACGGCGTCGAACAGCCCTTCCTTGTCACCGAAGTGGTGGTAGAGCGTCGGCGCCGAGACTCCTGCCAGCTGCGTGATCTGGCGGGTTGAAACGGCCGCGCCCGCCGATTTGGCCAGCAGCTCGGCGGCCGCACGCAGCAGCCGAACTTTGGGCGGAAGCTGGCCATCGAAACTCATAACCGCTACCCTAGCACCTATAGCAACGCTATATGAAGTGCATCACATACAATTTTTTCAGGCACCGCAAACGCCGTCGGACGTAGCCGTTGCGACGGTCCGGGCAACCGCCCGGGCAGACGAACGGCGGGGCCTGCTTACCGGCAGAGAATGAGGACCTTCAGTGCAGAACTTCCCAGGAGTAGGCGTCAGCCCCGGCCGCATCATCGGCACCATCCGCCAAATGCCCAAGCCCATCAGTGAACCGCCAGCGGGCGAGCAACTGCCCGCCGGAGTCACGGCCGAGGACGCCACTGCCGCCCTCAAGACGGCGTCCCAGGCCGTGCATGACGAGCTGAAGGCACGCGCCGCCCACGCCACGGGCGACGGCAAGGCCGTCCTGGAGGCCACGGCACTGATGGCCAAGGACACCATGCTGATCAAGGGCGCGGCCAAACTGGTTGCCCGCGGCGTCTCGAGTGAGCGCGCCATCTGGGAGTCCGGCTCCTCCGTTTCTGAAATGCTCCACAACCTGGGCGGCTACATGGCCGAGCGCGCCACCGACGTCCTGGACGTGCGCGCCCGGATCGTCGCCGAACTGCGCGGCGTGCCCGCACCCGGAATCCCCGCCTCCAACACGCCGTTCGTCCTGGTGGCCGAAGACCTGGCGCCGGCCGACACCGCCACCCTGGACCCGAACAAGGTCCTGGCTCTCGTCACGGCGGGCGGCGGACCCCAGTCCCACACGGCCATCATCGCCCGTTCCCTTGGCCTGCCGGCCGTTGTGGCGGCAGTCGGTGTGGACCAGCTCCCGGACGGCATGGAAGTCTATGTGGACGGCGCTGCCGGAACCATCACGGCCGAGCCCGACGAATCCCTGCGTGCCGCAGCAGAAGCCTGGGCGGCCACAGCTTCCCTGCTCGCCGAATTCAGCGGAACGGGCGCGACGGCGGACGGGCACCTGGTGCCCCTCCTCGCCAACGTCGGCGGCGGCAAGGATGCCGAAGCGGCAGCCAAACTCGGCGCGCAGGGCGTAGGGCTCTTCCGCACCGAATTCTGCTTCCTGGAACGGGACACCGAGCCCTCCGTGGAAGAGCAGGCCGCGGCCTACAAGAGCGTCTTCGATGCCTTCCCGGGCAAGAAGGTTGTGCTGCGGACGCTCGATGCCGGCGCCGACAAGCCGCTGCCCTTCCTGACCGACTCCACTGAGCCCAACCCCGCCCTGGGCGTCCGCGGCTACCGCACGGACTTCACCACGCCCGGCGTCCTGGACCGTCAGCTGGAAGCCATCGCCCTGGCCGAGAAGCAGTCCGAGGCGGACGTGTGGGTCATGGCCCCGATGATCTCCACGGCGGAAGAAGCCGCGCGCTTCGCTTCCATGTGCGCCGACGCCGGGATCAAGACCCCCGGCGTAATGGTGGAGGTCCCCTCGGCCGCCCTGACCGCCGAATCCATCCTGCGCGAGGTGGGCTTCGCCAGCCTCGGCACGAACGACCTCACGCAGTACGCCATGGCCGCCGACCGGCAGCTCGGCCCGCTGGCCGCGCTGAACACCCCCTGGCAGCCCGCCGTGCTGCGCCTTGTTGGCCTCACCGTGGAAGGCTCGCGCGCCGAGGGCCACAACAAACCCGTGGGCGTCTGCGGCGAAGCGGCAGCGGATCCCGCCCTCGCCGTCGTGCTGACGGGACTGGGCGTCACCACACTGTCCATGACCGCACGCTCGCTGGCGGCTGTGGCCGCCGTGCTCAAGACCGTCACACTGGCCGAAGCGCAGGACCTGGCCAAACTGGCGCTGTCCGCACCGAGTGCCACCGAAGCCCGGGCCTGGGTGCGCGAAAAGCTGCCCGTCCTCAACGAACTCGGCCTCTAACGGCCGCCGCCCACCCATAACCCTTTCAGGAGAAGCAATGCCCGAACGTAGCGCAACCATCGCCAGCCGATCCGGCCTGCACGCCCGCCCGGCCGCACTTTTTGCCGAGGCGGCCGGCAATGCCGGCGTTGACGTCACCATTTCCATGCAGGGCGAGCCGGCGGACGAAGCCCTCGACGCCGCCAGCATCCTTTCGCTCATGACGCTGGGGGCGGCCAAGGGGGACGTCGTGGTACTCCGGGCCGACGGCGACGGCGCGGACCAGGCGCTGGATTCCTTGGTCGCGCTCCTGGAGACGGACCTCGACGCCGAATAGCGCCGCCGGTTTCCGGATCACAGGACAAGGCCGGGTCGCGCGGGGGCGCTAGGATTTCCGCATGGCACTGATTGCTCCCCGCGTGACCGCCGGGCTCCCCGGCGATGAAGCCTTGAAGCTGAAGCACGCCCTTAACGACAGTCACGACATCACGGTGTTTGTGGACGGAACGGTCCACCGGCTGCCGCCCCAGGCACGGGACGCCGTCGTGGACCTCCTGAGCCGCTTCAGCCGCGGCGAAGCCGTCACGGTCAGCAGCGTTGAGGAAATGCTGACTACTTCCCAGGCCGCTGAACTCGCCGGGATTTCGCACACGTACCTTCGCAATATGACGGACCGCGGGGAAATTCCAGTGGAGTACCGCGGCACGCACCGGCGGATCAGGCTGGCGGCCGTCATGGAATGGCTGGAAACGCAGAAGAAGGCCAAGGCGGCCGGCCCCGACGAGCGGGTTTGATGTAGCGCCGGACGCAATTTGTGAAGCAGTGATAAGGATCAAGCAACGATCCCCGTTCTTCGCCAAAACGCCCTAAAGGCCGGGGTTACCCTTTATTCGTGGGTAAGTTCAGAGGGTGGCATATTGTGGCGGGATTCGCCGCGATGCTGCTGACTGCCGCCCTCGGACGGGTCATGGGACTGAACGACACGGCCGCGTTTACGGCGAGTTGCGTGGCCTTCGTCGCGGTCGCCAAGGGCCTGGAAAGCCATCTAGCCCGGCGCCGCCGCGAAGCTGCCGAGCGCGACGGCGGCTCGTCATAGCCGGGCGCAATCGCCAGCGTCCGCCCCGGATCCCGGCCTACGTCTGAACGGCGGAATGCCATTGACACGTGGCGGACCCGGTCAGCAGAATTGTTAGCGATAACACAACCGCCGGTGGACGTTGGTCCGGCGCGAAAGGGATGCGATGCGCACTGAGGCCACCGAACTGCCCGGACTGGACAGCTACCCGGTCAGCTCCAGCATGACCCGCGGGGCCGTGCCGGAACTGAACTGGGCCGGCAATTACCGCTACACGGCGGCAGCCATTCACCGCCCGCGCACTCTCGAGGAAGTCCAGGAAGTGGTGGCCGGAGCCTCGAAGATCCGCGCCCTCGGCTCCCGGCACTCCTTCAACGACATCGCCGACTCCCCCGGCTCCCTGGTCTCGCTGGAGGACCTGGATCCGGGCATCCGCATCGACGCCGCCACGCGCACGGTTACGGTATCCGGCGGGACGCGCTACGGCACGCTCGCGGAAAAGCTGGAGACCAACGGCTTTGCGCTGCCCAACCTCGCCTCCCTTCCGCACATCTCCGTGGCCGGCGCCATCGCGACCGCCACCCACGGTTCCGGGGATGCCAACGGAAACCTGGCAACCTCCGTGGCGGGGCTGGAAATCGTGGCAGCGGACGGAACCGTCCACCATCTCAGCCGGGGCGGCTCGCCCGACTTTGACGGCGCCGTCGTGGGCCTCGGCGCGCTGGGCGTGGTCACCAAGGTGACCTTGGACATCGAACCCACGTTTATGGTCCGGCAGGACGTCTTTGAAGCACTTCCGTGGGAGATGGTGCTGGAGGATTTCGACGCCGCCACCTCCAGCGCCTACAGCGTTAGCCTGTTTACGGACTGGAGCGGTGACGCCCTCGCCCAGTCCTGGCTGAAGAGCCGCGTGCCGGGCGCAGACGCCGCCGGCTCCGGCCTGCCGGCGTACCGCAGCGGGACGTTCTTCGGCGGCACCCGTGCCACGGTTGCCAGGCACCCCCTGCCCGGAGTTTCGGCCGAAAACTGCACCGGGCAGCTCGGAGTCCCCGGGCCGTGGTCGGAGCGCCTGGCCCACTTCCGGATGGCGTTCACGCCAAGCAGTGGCGAGGAACTCCAGAGCGAGTTCTTCGTCCGCCGCGAGGACGCCGTGGCCGCCATTGCGGAACTGCGCGCCCTTTCGGACCGGATCACGCCGTTGCTGCTCGTGTCGGAAATCCGCACCGTGGCAGCAGACCGGCTCTGGCTCAGCACGGCCTACGGCCAGGATTCGGTGGGGTTCCACTTCACCTGGAAGCAGCGGCAGGCCGAAGTGGAGGAGCTGCTCCCGGTGATGGAGGAGGCACTTGCGCCATTCAGCGCCCGCCCGCACTGGGGCAAGCTGTTCCATGCGGGCGCCGACTCGCTCGCAGGACTCTACCCGCGCTTCGCCGACTTCAAGGACCTTGCCGAACGGATGGACCCGGAGCATAAATTCCGCAACGACTTCCTGGCCCGGAAGGTCTTCGGCGAGTAGGGACCGGCAGTTAGATCCGGGGCCGCCCGGACCAGCGGCGGGCCTTGAGCGCCGCGTGGAGTTCCAGCCGGACCATGCCCTTCAGCGGGTCCACGCCCAGTACCTGCCGGATGCGGCCCAGCCGGTTGTAGATGCTGCTCCGGTGCAGGTGCAGCTTGGTAGCGACGTCCTGCACGGACCCGTCGTTGTCGTACAGGAGTTCCAGCACGGGGAGCAGCTCGCCGTTCCGGTCGTGGTCTTCGAGGATGCGCGAGTAGACGGAGCCGGCGTCGGCCCACGCCCCGGCGCCGCCGCCTGCCGAAGCCAGCAGCTGGTAGACGCCCGTGGCCCGGCAGTCCACCAGCTCGCCCAGCTGGGGGTCCACGGCGGCGGCCTGGGCAGCCTGCCGGGACTGGGCGTACGCGTCCGCCAGTTCGCGCGGTTTGGCGAAACCTTCGCTGGTGCCGAGGATGATCCGGCGCACCGGCCGGCCGGAGCGCTTGGCGAGTTCAAGCTGGTAATGCACCAGCACCTGCGCGTGGGCCGCACGCCCGGTGGACTCCCGGAACAGGACCACCGCGTGTGTTTCCGTGCCTGCGCTGAACAGCGCCGCGTCCACGCCAATGGTGGCCTGCAGCGCCGCGGAACGGTGGATCAGGGTTGAGGCGATGGGATCGGATCCCTCCGCCCAGCCGTCGGCGTCGAGCACGGTGACCAGCTGCCACGGACCGCGCCCCTGCACTTCCTTCCACCCGCCCACAGCTGCCACCGCATTCGCTTCGCCCCGGCAGGCGCTCAGGAACTCCTGCTCCCTGCGGCGCCTGAATTCCGATTCAGCGGTGTTCGACTCCAGGAGAAGTCCGGACAGCAGCTCCAGTTCGTCCCGGACGCCGGGCAGCTGGGTGAGGATCGCCGTCGCGCTTTGGTCTTCGATGTCCTGCTGCACCCACAGGTAGCCCACGCGGAAGCCGCGCACCAGCAGCGGGACGCAGACGCGTCCCAGCATGCCCAGCTCCTCGTTGGCGGGCACGACGACGGGACGCACCGCCGTCGCGATCCCGTGCGAGAGCTGCCACGCCTTCACATCCGCCGGCACGCGCTTGCTGAGCAGGAAGTTCACGCGGACGCGGTCCGCGTGCGACTGGTTGGAGCTGTAGGCGAGCAGGACGCCGTCGAGATCCTCCAGCGAAAGTCCACGGCCGAGCTTCTCGGCCACCTGCTCAACGAGCTGTTCCACATCCTGCTGGTGCATGGTGCCACCTTACTGCCCGGCGCCGACGGAACGTGAACGGACACCAGGCGACACCTGACGCTTCACCACTCGACAGATGTCTAGGCCGCGGGCGGGAAAACCCCTGAAACAAGCGGAAGACACCTTGTCCGAACTGCGGCATCGTGTCGGCTACCTCACATGCGGATTTATTCTGGAAGTACCAGATTCCCCGCACATCCGGCCCACAAAGCCCACCAACGATGGAGCCCAAGAAATGATCATCGGCGTCCCCAAAGAGATCAAGAACAACGAATTCCGCGTGGCCATCACCGCCGCCGGAGTCCACGAATTCCGCACCCACGGCCACACCGTTCTGGTGGAACGCGGCGCAGGCCTGGGCTCCGGAATCACTGACGAGGAATACGCCATCGCCGGCGCCGAAATCGTCATCGAAGCCGACGATGTCTGGGCGCGCGCCGACATGGTCATGAAGGTCAAGGAGCCCATTGCCGCGGAATACCACCGCTTCCGCAAGGGCCTGATCCTCTTCACCTACCTCCACCTGGCTGCCGAGCCGGAACTGACCCGCGAGCTCATCAACTCGGGCGTCACCGCCATCGCCTACGAGACCGTCCAGGAAGGCCGCACCCTGCCGCTCCTGGCCCCGATGTCCGAAGTGGCCGGCCGCCTGTCCGTCCAGGTCGGCGCCACCTCGCTGATGGCACCCGCCGGCGGCAAGGGCGTACTGCTGGGCGGCGTCCCGGGCGTCCGCCCCGCCAAGGTGGTTGTCCTCGGTGCGGGCGTGGCCGGCACCAACGCCGCCGCCATGGCCCTGGGCCTCGGCGCCGACGTCACCATCCTGGACATCAACATCAACCGCCTCCGCGAACTCGACGCCCTGTACCAGGGACGGCTGAAGACGGTCGCGTCCAACAAGTACGAAATCGAAAAGTCCGTCGTGGACGCGGACCTCGTGATCGGCTCCGTGCTGATCCCGGGCGCCAAGGCACCCAAGCTGGTCACCAACGAACTCGTCTCCCGGATGAAGCCCGGCTCCGTCCTCGTGGACATCGCCGTGGACCAGGGTGGCTGCTTCGAAGACACCCACCCCACCACGCACCAGGAGCCCACCTACCGGGTCCACAACACGATCTTCTACTGCGTGGCAAACATGCCCGGCGCCGTTCCCAACACGTCCACGTACGCACTCACGAACGTGACCCTGCGCTACGGCGTGGCCCTCGCCAACCTCGGCGTCAAGGCCGCGTTCGAGAAGGACCCCGCACTGGCCGCCGGCCTCAACATTGCCGCCGGCCACGTGGCGCACCACTCGGTCTCCGAAGCGCACAACCTGCCGCTCGTAGCCGACTGGCACGAGCTGGTCTCCGCGTAAACCTTTTCGTCCGGCTGCGCTGGACGACACACATCCTCGGCGTGCTCGCTCCTTCGTCGCTTAGACGCACGCTGCCGGATGTCTGTCGTCTAGCGCAGTTTTGGTTAAGCATGCGCGGAGGCCAGTTCCCGTGCTTGTTCGATGAGCTTGAGGACCTCGATGGGGCCGGCCGGATCCACAGGCAGCGGCAGGGGCGAGGCCGTGCCGCCGTCGTGGATCTTGGCCGCGAGGAGCCGGTAGAACTCCGGGTAGGCGCCGCGCTCGGTGGGCAGGCGGTCCAGGTGGCCGTCCCGGCCCAGGAGCCCTGCCCAGTCCGTGTCTTCGATGCCGTATTCGGGGTCGAGCGGGTTGCCGCCGGCCACGATGTAGGGCTCCTGCGGGTCGACGCCGTGCTTGGTGAAACCGCCCTCGGAGCCCAGGAGCCGGTACCGCGGTCCCTGCTGGGCGCAGAGCATGTTCATCCAGAGGTGGCTGACCACGCCCGAATCATGCTGCAGCGCCAAGAACACGTCATCGTCGGTCCTTTCGCCCGGCCGCCGGGCCCGGAGTTCCGCATGCGCCACCGTCGCCGGGCCGAACAACTGCAGCGACTGGTCGATGAGGTGCGTGCCGAGATCGAAGAGCACCCCGCCGCCGTCGTCCGCCGTGGCTTCCGCTTTCCAGGCCTTCGAGACCTCCGGGGACCAGCGCTCGAACCGCGATTCGAACCGGGTCACGCCGCCCAGCACGCCGCTTTCCAGCAAGCCCTTCACCGTCAGGTAGTCGCCGTCCCAGCGGCGGTTCTGGAAGACGGTCAGCACCCGCCCCAGCCGGGCGGCAAGCTCCAGGAGCTCCTGCCCTTCGCTGCTGCGCACCGCAAAGGGCTTGTCGACGACGACGTCGAGCCCCGCCTCCAGCGCGGCCTTCGCCAGCGGGTAGTGGGTGGCCGGCGGCGTCCCCAGGACCACCAGGTCAAGGTCGTCGGCCAGCCCCAGGATGTCGGCCGGGGTGTTCACGAGGCGGGCGGCAGGGTAACCGGCGGACGCCTCAGCCTGCCGGCCGGCGTCGGACGTTGAAATAACGTCCAGGGAATATGACGGATTGGCGGCGATCAGCGGCGCGTGGAACACGCGGCCCGAGAGGCCGAAGCCGGCGACCGCCGTCCGGATCGCGGGTTTGCCCGGGCCGGTGCCGGGGGTTGCTTCAGTGCTCATGGTCCAACGCTACCCCCGCACGCCCCCGCGGGGACGGCGAAGGCCGGCACCCCGCGTGAAGAGTTCGTGTGAACAGATCACGGGAATGCCGGCCCTGGCGTTACTGCTGTCAGGCTATTGTTACTTCTTTTCCCAGCCGAGGGTGGTCCAGTCCGGAACCTGGGACAGGCTCTTGAACAGGGACGGGCCGTAGTTGGCCAGGCCGGTGCGGACGAAGGAGATCTGCGGGCCGTTCATCACAACACCCATGGAGAAGTACTTGGCCATGTGCTTCTTTTCAACTTCCATGGCCGCCTTGTTGCGCTCGGCGTTGTCTTCAATGCTGCTGAGCGCCTTGATCTCGGCATCCAGCTCGGCGTCGCCCAGCTCGTTTTCGTTGGTCTTGGAGTCGTAGAACTGCTTGACGGCGTCCGTTGCGTCGGCGCCCACGGTGTAGCCGGAGACGCTCAGGAAGAAGTCGCGGCTGCCCAGGACCTTGCCGAAGTCGGCAGAGGCGCGCTGGTCGATCCCTACGTCCATGCCGCCGGCCTGGAGCTGTTTCTGCAGGGTCTGCACGAATGCCAGGGTGGTGGGGTCGTCGCCGAAGTTGCTGATCTTGAAGGCGGCCGGGACGCCGTCCTTCTCCATGATGCCCGCAGCGTTGGGCTTGTAGCCGGCATCGGTCAGTACCTTCTTGGCTGCTTCTGCACCGGATTCCGTGGCCGGGTAGTTGTCCTGGTAGTACTTGGAGAACGGAAGCAGCATCATGGAGCCGGAGCTGGTTTCTTCCCAGTTCAGACCGTTGAAGCGGACCTTGCGCAGGGCTTCGCGGTCCACGGCGGTGAAGATTGCCTTACGGATGGCGACGTCCGTGAGCGGAGCCTTCTGCGCGTTGAGGTTCAGGCCGCCGGCGAAGAGCCGCTGGCCGCGGCGGATCTCGGAATCCTTGGTGCCGTCCAGCTGCTTGTACGGGGTGATGGTGTTCGCGGAAACGCCGTCAATCTCGCCGTTCTTGAAGGCGGCGATTGCAGCGCTGCTCTCGAGCTGGCGGAACACCACCTTGTCGAGGACAGGCTTGTTGCCCCACCACTTGTCGTTCTGGGCCAGGGTCACGGTCTTGGCGGCGCTGTCGTACTTGTCCAGCTTGAAGGGTCCTGCCATCCACTCCGGGTGCATGTCGCCGGTGAACCCGGTGTTGAAGATCTCGGGAGTGTTCACGGCCGGGTGGATCAGGCCGGTGAAGAGGGCATCCAGCGGGTAAACGGGCTGGGTGGTGGTGACCACCACTTCCTTGTCACTGGAGCCGGCCTTCACGGAATCAACAAACTCGTAGGCGCCGGAGCTGACGATGTCGATGTCCTTGTTTTCGCCCTTGAGCATGTTCCAGGTGTTCTGGAAGGCCTTGACGTCGATCGGCGTGCCGTCGTTGTAGGTGGCTTTTTCGTTCACCTTGATGGTGATGGTCTGCTTGCCGTCCTTGACTTCGCTCTTGACGTCTTCGCAGAAGTCCTTGTTCGGAGTCGCCGTGCCGTCGAAGTCGAAGTTCCAGCAGCCCCAGGTGCCGGCCTGGTCGATGGGGCGGTGCAGTGCGGTGTTGTCCGCGCTGTTGCCGTTGTTGGAGAAGCCGTTGAAGTCCGGACCGATGTTGCCCAGCGGAAGCGTCACGGTGCCGCCGGGTTCCAGGTCCTTGGCATCCTTGGCGTTAATGCTGATCAGCTTGGTGAGGTCACTGCCGGCTTCCTGGCCCTTGCCTGCGTCGGGACCCGTGGGAGTCCCGCCTCCGCCACAGCCGGTGAGAGCGAGCGCTGCCGCTACAGCGGCCACCCCGCCAATCTTGGTCAGATTCTTCATTGTTTTCCCTTCATTCTTTGGTGCGAGAGTTGGTGCTTTGGGGATCGGGCAAGTTAGGGGCTGTCGTGGACAACAAGCATGTCCGCGTCGAGTTCACCGTCCGGGAAGAAGCAGGCGAACTGCTGGTCGGCGGTCTGGACGGCCGCCCGGGCCGCCCGGACGGCCGCGGCGGCAGTGCCCGCGGTGGCCGGGGCCGCTTGCGGCGAAGAGACCGGTTCCAGCGGCGGCTCGAGAGTGAGGCATTTTTCCTGTTTCGCGGCAGGGAGCGCGGCAAACACCGGGCAGCGGGTGGCGAAATTGCAGCCCTTGGGCGCATCGAGCGGCGACGGGAGGTCGCCTTGCAGGATGATGCGTTCGCGGGTTCGTTCCAGCTGCGGGTCCGGCACCGGGATCGCGGACAGGAGTGCCCGGGTGTACGGGTGGCGCGGGTTGTCGAACACGTTGTCCACGTCGCCAATTTCCACGATCTTGCCCAGGTACATCACTGCCACGCGGTTGGAGATGTGCCGCACCACGGACAGGTCGTGGGCCACCATGAGGTAGCTCAGGCCGAGTTCCGCGCGCAGTTTGTCCAGGAGGTTGATGACGCCGGCCTGGACGGAGACGTCGAGGGCGGACACGGGTTCGTCGAGGACCACCAGCTTGGGGTTCACCGCAAGCGCGCGGGCGATGCCGATGCGCTGCCGCTGGCCGCCGGAGAACTGGTTGGGGAACCGGTTGACGTGGTCCGGCTGGAGGCCCACCAGTTCCATCAGTTCCATGATCCGCTTCCGGATCGCGGGCTTGTCCAGGCCGGCGTTTTCGAGCGGCTCGGACAGGACCTCAAAGACGGTGAAGCGCGGGTCCAGCGCACCGGTGGGATCCTGGAACACCATCTGGAGTTCCTTGCGCATGGCGGTTTTGGTCCGGGCATCGGAGGCAGCCTTGTTGCTCAGCCCGCCGATGGTCACCTCGCCGTCCTGGTCCTTGTGGAACTCCATGATTTCCAGCAGGGTGGTGGTTTTTCCGCAGCCGGACTCGCCCACGATGGAGAAGCACTCGCCCTCGCGGATGTCGAAGCTCAGTCCGTCCACGGCCTTCACGGTGCCGATCCGGCGCTTGATGAGCGACCCCTTCAGGAGCGGGAAGTGCTTCCTGACGTCCCTCAGTTCCAGGACCTTCCTGCGTTCAAGCCGCGGGACGGCATCGAAACGCGAGACCGGCACGGCCGGGGCGTGGAAGATCTCGTGGACGTCCACTTCGGCACCCAGTGAGTCGGTCTTGATGCAGGCCGCCTTGTGGGCACCGCTGCCGGCCATGCCGCTTCCGGCTCCCCGCGGACCGCTCACCGGCCACAGCTCCGGTTCCCCTTTCAGGCAGGCGTCGCTCACCAGCGGGCAGCGCGGGGCGAAGGAGCAGCCGGCGGGCTCGTGGATCAGGTTCGGCGGGATGCCTTCGATAGGCACCAGCGAAGCCTTTTCGGCAATGTCCACGCGGGGCACTGCGCCCAGCAGGCCCATGGTGTACGGCATCCGCGGGCTGTAGTAGATATCGTCCACGCTGCCGGTCTCCACCGGCTTTCCCGCGTACATCACCATGATGTCGTCCGCCATGCCGGCCACCACGCCAAGATCGTGCGTGATCATGACGACGGCGGCGCCGGTCTCCTCCTGCGCGGTGTGCAGCACCTCCAGGACCTGCGCCTGGATCGTGACGTCCAGCGCCGTCGTCGGCTCATCCGCGATGAGCACCCGCGGGTTGTTGGCGATCGCGATCGCGATCATGACTCGCTGGCGCATGCCGCCGGAAAACTCGTGGGGGAACGCCTTGAGGCGGTCCTTCGGGCTGGGAATGCCCACCATGCCAAGAAGTTCGACGGCGCGGGCTTCCTTGGCCTGGTTGCTCATCTTCGGGTGATGGACCGTCAGCGCCTCGATGATCTGGTGGCCCACCGTGTACACGGGGGTCAGGGAGGAGAGCGGGTCCTGGAACACCATGGCGATGTCGTTGCCGCGGTACCGGCACATGGCCTTGTCGCTGAGGCCCAGCAGTTCCTTGCCGTTCAGCTTCACCGAGCCGCTGATTTCGGCGGTGGTGGGCAGCAGGCCCATGATGGCCAGGGAGGTGACGGACTTGCCCGAACCGGACTCGCCCACGATGCCGAGCGTCTTGCCCGGCAGGAGGTCGAAGTCGACGCCGCGGACGGCGTGGACCACGCCGTTCTCCGAGTTGAACCGGACGTTCAGGTCCCGGACGGAGAGGACGGCCCCCGCCGCGGCGTCACCTGCGGCATGCAACCCGGCGACGTGCAGGCGCTCGGCGGTCATTTCGGCGCCGGCGGTGGTTTCGCGGCTCATTTGTTCCTCTTCCCTGCAGTCTTTTTGGCGCTGCCGACGGAGCTGGAGCTGGGATCGAAGGCGTCGCGCAGGCCGTCGTTCATCATGGCCAGCGAACCGGTCAGCAGGAACATCACCACGAGCGGGACCCAGAACATCCACGGGAACGTCTGGACCTGGGACGTTGCCTGGTTGATGAGGACGCCCAGGCTGACGTCAGGGACCTTGATGCCGATGCCGATGAAGGAGAACGCGACTTCGGCCAGGATGGCGCCGGTGACGCCGCGGGTGACGTCCAGGACCAGCAGCGATCCGATGTTGGGGACCAGGTGCCGCCAGACGATGCGGCGGGCCGGGATGCCCATGTACTGGGCTGCCTTGACGAAGTCCCGCTGCATGAGCGACATCGACAGGGAGCGGATCAGCCGGGCGGTGCCCATCCAGCTGAAGACCAGGAGCACGATGATCAGCAGCAGCCAGCTGGGCAGGTTTTCCCGGAGGCCGTTGCCGCCGCCGCTGGTGGCGACCGCCACGACCAGCAGTGCCGGCATCATGATGAGGGCTTCGAGGATGAAGAGCATCACCTTGTCCACTTTGCCGCCGAAGTAGGCCATGGTGCAGCCGTAGACGGCGGCGATCAGCACCGAGACCAGGCCGACCACCAGTCCGATGAGGATGGAGATCCGGGTGCCTTCCACCATCAGGGCGTAGAGGTCGATGCCGGCCTGGGACGTACCCAGGAGGTGCTCCCCGGACGGCGGCATGCCGATGTTGAAGGGGTCGATGGTTTCCTTGTCCCAGGGGGAGAGGATGCCTCCCACGAAGGAGAAGACCGTTAAGGCGAGGAAGATGACCAGGCCGGCCACGGCTGTCTTGTTCCGCAGGAAGCGCCGCAGGATGATCGCGGACTTGGCGATCACGACGTCGTCGTTCTCTATCCTTGCTTCCTCGGCCACGGCGGCGGGGTCGATCGCGTTCAGGTTGGTCATGGCTACTGCACCCGCACTCTCGGGTCGACAAGGGTAGTGGCGAAGTCCGCGAGGATCGCGCCGATGGCGAAGATCACCGAACCGTACGCGAGGGTGGCCGTGGCCGCGTTGACGTCCTGCAGGGCGATGGCGTCGATGCTCCACGAACCCACACCCGGCCACGCGAAGATCTTCTCTGCGAAGAAGCCACCGGCGAAGATGGCCGGAATGGTGAAGGCGATGCTTTGCGCCACCGGGATGAACGAGACGCGCAGGGCATGGCGGGCGATGGCCTGGTTTCGGGTGAGTCCCTTGGCCCGGGCCGTCCGGACGAAATCCGCGTTGACGTTGTCCAGCAGATACTGGCGCTGGGCGATCTGGTACGTGCCCCAGCCCACCAGGGTGATGGCCAGGGTGGGCACCGTGTAGTGGGCCACCATGTCAACGAACTGGACCCAGGCGCTGCCTTCCAGCCCGGGCGTGGAAATTCCGGTGACGAAGAAGATCCGTTCGCCGATGGTTTCGTTGACGTTGATGGCCCCGAGCTGCACCAGGAAGTAGGCGATCGGCGCAGGCACGATGTACACGAGGTAGCTGTAGGACGTGATCACACGGTCCTGGAACTTGTACTGCCGGGCGGCGGTGTACACACCCAGCGCAACCCCGATGACGAGGGTCAGGACGATGGAGGCCAGGAACAGCCGGGTGGAAATCCACACGCGGTCACCGAACTCGGCGTTGATGAAGGCGCCATTGGGGCTTCGTCCCCAGTCCCAGCGCGTGACCACTGCCGTCAGCCAGTCAACGTAGCGTTCCCAGGGGCTGAGAGTCGGATCAAGGCCCTTGAGCCGGAAGGAGTTTGTCACCTGCTCTGGCGTCGGCCGTGGAATGCGTTCCTGCTCCAGCAGCGCGGGCTGAAGCGTACTGACGGCCAGGAAGTACCCCGCCGTCGTAGTCAGGAAGATCATGAGCAGGTAGGTGGCTGCCCTTTTGGCGAGGTAACGGAACATGTCTGCCTAGCTCCGGATCGCCGGTGCCAGTCCCGCGCCGCGCAGTGACGGCGGCGCATCGGATAAGCCGCCCCGGGCCGGTGTCATATCAGCATTCACAGCAGGTGATCCTTCCGTTATCTCCCGGACCGGCAGGGGTTCCGCCGCCGATCCGGGATCATGGCCAGCGGGTGTCTGGCCGCCCGCAGGCCCTGGGGGCCTTGTCCTTGTGGACTATGTTGCGGGTCACATTCCAGAGGAAACTACCACATATGGGGAACCCTCCACGGTGCCTAAAAGCGGAAACACGGGCGTCCTGTACCAGATCGTTATGAATAAATCACGAGGATTGATTTGACTGGCCGGACGGGGCGCCATGGACTAGCCTTCGTCCGGTTGAGACACGCCGTCCGGGCGGGGGACGCCTCCGGGGCAGCTGACCACGCGCGTGACGAGTTCGCGCCATGACTCCGCGAGCCGTTCCGGGGCCACATGGTGGACCCGCACCGCGTACAGCAGCCGCTCCGGGTCCAGGGTTGAGCTCAGCGACATCGCCATCAGCCAGGGATCGGCGGTGACGCCCGCGGCCCGCAGGAGCATTTCGATGTGCCGGTGCCACAGGACGGCGGCCGGCACGTCGTAGCGGTTGTAGGCGGAGGCGTCCGCGGCCCGGGCCAGCTCGCCAAACTCCAGCACGTAGGCGATCCGTTCCGCGCCGAACGCCACAAGCCGGTCCAGCGGCGGCGCCCCGGGGCCCAGGGGCGGGGGCCCGAACATGAACCGGCCCTGGAATGCGGCCTCCGAGTCGCTGAGCAGCGTCATCATGAGCCCCGCGCGGGAACCGAACCGCCGGAAGACCGTGCCCTTGCCGACGCCGGCCCGCCCGGCCAGCCTGTCCATGGTGAGGCCGTCCGCACCGCACTCCTCAATGAGTTCGCGGGCAGCCTTGAGCAGCAGCTCCCGGTTGCGGGCGGCGTCGCTGCGTTCCGCTTCCCCGCCGAGCGGCGATCCGGAGCGGATTGGGATGAGGCTCACAAGAAATATTCTAGCCCCGGGAATAATATGCGGACCGCAGTCCGTTTAGCATGGATGAAGGCACCAACAGCCTCCGCAAACCAAACAGCCGGCGGATCCCTCCCGCGGCCAGATACTAGGAGTTCACATGTCCAAGAGCACCGTACTTACCCTGGTCGGCAGCCTGCGCGCCGAATCCACCAACCAGAAGCTCGCCGAGGCCATCCAGCTGAACGCGCCCGAGCAGGTTGAAGTTGTCATCCACGAAAGCCTGGGCAACATCCCGTTCTACAACGAGGACATCGACGTCGAAGGCCAGGTTCCGGCTGCTGCCGCCGCGCTCCGCGCCGCCGCGAATGACGCCGACGCCCTGCTGCTGGTCACCCCGGAGCACAACGGAACCGTGCCGGCCTCACTCAAGAACGCCATCGACTGGCTGTCCCGCCCGTTCGGCGCCGGTGCCCTCAGCGGCAAGCCCACCGCCGTCGTCGGCACCGCCTTCGGCCAGTTCGGCGGCGTCTGGGCACAGGACGAAGCCCGCAAGGCTGTCGGCATCGCCGGCGCCCGCGTCGTTGAAGACGCCAAGCTGGCCGTTCCCGGCTCCATGGTCCGCTTCGCCGAAGTCCACCCCAAGGACGACGCCGAGGTCGTGGAGCAGATCAAGGGCGTTTTCGCTGCCCTGGCCAAGGCCGAAACTGCTGCTGAAGCAGCCTGATTCGCCACCCCTGAAGCCCCCGGCAACCGCCGGGGGCTTTTGCGTCACCAATCCGTGATGGAGCTGACGCAAAACCGTCACTTGGCACCTGTTCCGCACACCGACGCCCCGCCGTAACGTGGAGACGGGGGACGTGCGAGAGCTGGAAGTGCGGTGCCTTCATGATGGTCATGCCTGGGGTCCGGGCAGTTGCGGCGGCCGCCGCGTTGATACTTCCGCTGTGGCTCGGATCCTGCTCGCTGCCCCTGTCGGCATCCCCGGCCGGCACCACCGCCCAGCCCGGCAGCGTGCCCGAACCGCAACCACTCCCGCCGCCATTTCCCGGGGCCACAACCGAGGCCCCGCTCCCGGCCTCAGCCGGATCGGAAATTGCGGCCTCCGGCCCCACGGCCAAACCCAGAACGGGCGGCAGCATCACGCCGCAGGCCGGCGGCGACGACGGCGCCGCGATCATTGATGACTCCGGCTCCGTCACCGGCTCCGCGTCCACAGCTCCGGGCTCTCCCGCTGCGGGCCGTTCGGGCAGTTCCGGATCCGGGAACCCGGCGGCGCCGACCAAAGCCGCCGACGACGACCAGGCTGCGCGCGGGCGGTTGTCCGGCGGGACGCCGGTCTACTTCGTGGCACTGGATGACGGCGGCAGCTCAGGCGTGCGGTTCGGTTGCAACGACAGCCTCGTGGCCGTTACCCATGACACCGCCGCGGCCCAGGAACCACTCCAGGCAGCCCTCGATTTCCTGCTCGGCGGCAGCGATCCCCCGGAGGGCCTGTACAACTCGCTGGCCGACTCCGCGCTGAAGTACGTTTCCGCCTACTTTGACGGCACCACCGTGGTGGTGAACCTGACCGGGACCATCCGGCCGGGCGGCACCTGCGACATTCCCCGGCTGGAAGCCCAGCTCACGCACACGGCCGTTTCAGCCGTCGGTGCGGCGCGGGCGGAGATCTATGTGGACGGACGGCGGCTGGCGGACGTCCTGAGCCTCCGGTGAGCCGCCTCCGCCGGGCCGGGGCCGCACTTGCCGCCTAGCCCTTCCGGAACAGCCCATCCATGGCCTCGTGGCTGCGGGCGCCGGCCAGTTCGGACCAGTTGCCGTCCCCGAGCACGTCGTCCGCCACCCGGGACACGGTGGCATAAGCAGCCTTCGCCGTGTTGCCGCCGATGCTGACCCGGCGGACGCCGGCGTCGTGCAGTTCGCCCACGGAGGGCGCTCCCAGGCCGGCCAGCGCGTTCAGGGGCGCGGCGATCCGCCGCGACAGGTCATGGAGCAGGTGCAGGTCCTGCACGCCGGGCACGAAGATCCCGTTCGCCCCGGCCGCAAGGTATGCCTCCGCACGCTGAAGCGTTTCCGGGAAGGCGGTCTCCGGAAACCGGCCGGACAGGTAGGTATCGATGCGGGCGTTGATGAACAGGTCAACGCCTCCTTCCTCCGCCGTGCGGCGCACGACGGCGATGCGTCGCGCCTGCTCGTCAACGTCGGTTAGCGGATCATCGCCGGAGTCCTCGAAGTTGACGCCCACAGCTCCGGCCGCCAGGACGCTGCGGATCGTTTCCTGCAGCTCAGCATCGTCGAACGCACCGCTCGCACGTGCATACCCCGTCTCAATATCCGCTGTGACCGGCAGCGCCGTAGATGCCGCAATCCGGCCCAGGGCAGCCATGGCGAGTTCCCGCGGCAGGTGGTTGCCGTCCGGAAAGCCGAGGCTCCAGGACAGGGCGGAACTGGAGGTGGCCAGCGCGGTCGCCCCTGCTTCTTCCACGAGGCGGGCGGAGGCCACATCCCAGACATTGACCAGGACCAGCGGCGCCGGGCCGTCGTGCAGTGCGTGGAAGGCGGCAGCCAGGGGTCCGAGGCGACTCTGCGTTGTCATGGCTCTATTCCATGCCCTGCGCCGTCCCAGGTAAAGCAATTCGGTCCCCGCGCCGAGGGATGATTCAGATTTTCAGCAACAAACGTTGCCTAATTGACAACAACTGGCTGTATCCTGTCAGTGTGACCCACGAAACACTTGATGCCGCCGCAGACATCCTGCCGGCCGAGGCAATTGACGCAATCGAACGCGCGGCAACGTCCGCCCACCGCCACGATGAACTTTTCTCGGAGCGCGCAGCAAACATCAAGCAGTCCGCCGTCCGCGACGTCTTCGACATCTCCCTGCGCCCCGGCCTGGTATCGCTGGCCGGCGGCAGCCCCTACCTGCAGTCGTTGCCGCTGGAGCGGCTAGGCCAGACAGCGGCGAAGATCATTGCCGAACAGGGCATGACCGCCCTCCAGTACGGCAGCGGCCAGGGGACCGAAGAACTCCGCACCCAGATTTGCGAAGTGATGGCAGCGGAGGGGATCCTCGACGCCGATCCCCGGAATGTGGTGGTCACCGCCGGCTCACAGTCAGCACAGGACGTGGCCACCAAGGTCTTCTGCGACCCCGGCGACGTGGTGCTGGTGGAGGACCCGACGTATGTGGGCGCCCTGAACACCTTCGAGGCCTACCAGGTGGAGGTGGCGCCCGTCCCCATGGACGAGCACGGCCTGGTCCCGGATCTCCTGGAAGCCCGGATCGCCGCCCTCCAGACGGCCGGGAAGAACATCAAGTTCCTGTACACCATCCCGAACTTCAACAACCCGTCCGGCATCACCCTCGCCGTGGAGCGGCGGCAGGAAATCGTCGATATATGCCGGAAAGCGAATATTCTGGTTTTGGAGGACAACCCCTACGGACTGCTCCGCTTCGAGGGCAAGCCGTTCGCTCCGCTGCGGGCCGCCAACCCGGACGACGTCATCTACATGGGCTCCTTCTCCAAGATCTTCGCCCCGGGGCTGAGGATCGGCTGGGCCTTGGTGCCGGCGCACCTTCAGCGCCGCTACTACCTGGCCTCCGAAGCCGTGACGCTCTGCCCGTCCACCCTGAACCAGATGCTGGTCTCGGCCTACCTGCGGGACTACGACTGGATGGGGCAGATCGAAACCTACCGCGGGCTTTACGCGGAGCGCTGCCAGGCCATGCTCGCCGCCCTCGAGGAGTACATGCCCGAGGGACTGAGCTGGACCCGGCCCGAGGGCGGCTTCTTCGTCTGGGTCACCCTGCCAGAGGGTGTGGACACCTACCCGCTGCTTCGCAAGGCAATCGACGCCGGCGTGGTGTTCATCCCCGGGGCGGCGTTCACCCATTCGGACGAACCTTCGAACAAGCTGCGCCTCGCTTTCAGTGCCGTGCCTCCCGAAGCCATCGCCGAGGGAGTGCGGCGGCTCGCGCCGGTACTGCGGGACGCCATTGCTGCGCTGTAGCCTGAATCATTACTGCATGCGGCCCACCATTTTTCATTAGGCTGACCAATCCCTGAGGAGCAGGACTATGACCGGAATTATTGTTGTCGGCGTTGACGGCAGTGAGACTGCCATGCGGGCCGCGGAAACAGCCCAAGGGCTCGCCGCCTCCCTGGACGCGACGCTTCACGTGGTGACCGCGTTCGACAGCGACCGCACCGAGGTTTACGGCAGCGGCAGTGACCGGTTCATCGTCTCCGATGCCGGCGAGGCCGAGAAGGTGGCCAAGGACGTGGCGGCACGGCTGAGCAGGGAAGGCCTCAAGGTCACCTATTCCTCGGCCCGGGGCAAGCCGGCGGAAGCCATCATCAGGGAAGCCGAACGGTTCGACGCCCGCATGATCGTGGTGGGCAACCGCCGGATGCGCGGACTCGGCCGGGTCCTGGGAAGCGTCGCCAACAGCGTGGCGCACAACGCGCCCTGCGACGTTTACATCGCGAAGACCGACGTCGCCGACTAGGACCTCCGGCTAGGGCGTCTTAAGCAGCCTGCGCAGGATCTTCCCGGACGCGGACTTGGGTACCGCCTCGATGAACTCCACCCGGCGGATTTTCTTGAAGGGCGCCACCCTGCCGGCGACGAAGTCCATCACGCCGGCTTCGTCGAGCGTCCCTGCCTGCCCGCCCGGCTGGCGCACAACGAAAGCCATCGGGACTTCCTGGCCGTCGGCATCGGGCGTCCCGATCACGGCGGCATCCGCGATGCCGGGGTGCGTCAGCAGCAGGGCTTCAAGTTCCGCCGGGGCGATCTGGTAGCCCTTGTATTTGATGAGTTCCTTGAGCCGGTCCACGATGGTCACCACGCCGTCGGCCCGGACAGTGGCGATGTCGCCGGTATGCAGGAACCCGTCCGCGTCCAGGGTGTCTGCTGTTTCCTCCGGGCGGTTGAGGTAGCCCAGCATAACGTTCGGACCCCGGCACAGCAGATGGCCCGGGGCACTGGTGCCCGCCGCGGGGACGCCGATGTCCTCACCGCTGGCGGGGTCCACCAGCCGGCATTCCATGTTGGGCACGGTGAACCCCACCGAGCTCACGGGAACGTCGGATGCGCCCACCGGGATCAGGTGCGACACCGGGCTCATCTCGGTCATCCCGTAGCCCTGCAGCACGCGGCACCGGAGCCGTTCGGCGAGGGCAGCGCCGAGTTCACCGTCCAGCGGCGCGGCGCCCGAGAGCGTCGTGTGGACGGAGCCCAGATCGTAGTCGGCAACAAGCGGGTGCTTGGACAATGCCACGGCCACGGGCGGGGCGATGAACAGGTAGGTGCATTTGTGGTCCTGGATGATCCGCAGGAACTCGGCGAGTTCGAAGCGGGGCATCGTGACCAGGCAGGCCCGCTCCCGCAGGGCAAGGTTCAGCAGGACAGTCAGGCCGTAGATGTGGAAAAACGGCAGCAAGGCAAGGAGCCTGTCCTGGTCCTTCACGTTCAGCAGCCCCCGGGACTGTTCCACGTTGGCCACAAGGTTGCGGTGGCTGAGCTTGACGCCCTTGGGCCGTCCGGTGGTTCCGGAGGAATACGGCAGGACCGCCACGTGGGTTGCCGGGTCGAAGGAAACGGCCGGAACCGGCGCCCCGGCGGTGAGCAGGTCCTTCAGCGACGGGTGACCTGCGGCGCCGTCGAGCACCACCAGCCGGTCCGCCGGAATTCCGGCGCGTTCAGCGGCTTCCTCGGCCCCCGGGAGCAGCGCTGACACCGTGAACAGCCAGCTGGCGCCGGCATCCTCCAGCTGAAGCGCCAGTTCGTCGGCGGTGTAGAGGGAGTTGACGGTGGTGACGGTGGCACCGGCGCGGAGCAGGCCGTGGAATACGGCCGCGAAGGCCGGGACGTTCGGGCAGAGGATGGCCGCGACCCCGTGCGGGCCCAGTCCGCGCGCGGACACGGCCCCCGCCACTGCATCGATCTGCTCCAGCAGCTGCCGGTAGGTGGTTTCCGCGCCGTTCGCGCCGTCCACGACGGCGGTCCGGTCCAGGTCCGCTTCCGTGATGCCGCCGAAGAGGTACTCATAAATGCTTTGGTCCGGAATGACCACGTCCGGGAAGGGGCTCGAAAACACGCAACATCTCCTTTGATTTGCTCCAGCAGCCGGCGGCCGGTGAGGGCGGCAACTGGTGCAACTCTAGTGCGGCGTGTCAAGGACGGAACCTCACGCGCTTGACCGTCGTCACTCCCCCTGGTGGGCATCCTCACCCGTTTTCCGGCGGAATCACGCGGTTTACAGCGATAAAATTAGAAGGTGCTCGATGGTGCGGACATCCGAGTACCACCGACTTCAGGGGAATATTATGCTGACTCTTCAGCGCCGCCAGCTCGTAGGCCACGACATCCTTCTTGCCCGCCACGGGAACCACATCAGCATGATGCGAGTGGACCGTGCCAACGACCGGGTGATTGCTTTCCTCGACGACGGCTCCACCGACTCCGCACCCAACCTCATCACGCCCGGCCTGAACCTGCCGGAGACCATCCGCAGCGTCATGCGTGATGACTGGAAGTTCTTCGCCGTCGTCACCGCGTGCGTCACTGTCTTTTCCGGTCTGATGATCACAGCGGCGGTCGCCCTGAGCGGAATGACTTCCGATCCGGCCCTGGCCCAGATGCTCTCGAACTACCCCGCCTGCTAGGGGAACTCCGCGGCGGGCCCCGCTGCCCGGCTGCCCGCCCTACTCCGGCTCGTCGACGGCCGGAAACGTTGGCAACGAATCAAACAGTGCCAGGAAACTGTTCAGGAGCGGTGTTTCATTGCCCCGGTTCCACGCAACGGCAAGGTCAACCGGATACAGTCCGCGGAGCGGACGGAACACCACGCCCTGGAAGGAAAACATCCGGGCGGTCATGGGCACGAGCGCTATGCCCATCCCGGCAGCCACCAGCGACAACAGCGTGGACGTTTCCCGGGCTTCCTGGACGAGCCGCGGCTGGAAGCCGGCCTTGCGGCAGGCATCGATGACGATGCTGCTCACGGCCGAGGACCCGGGGTAGCCAATGAAATCATGCGAGGACAGATCCGCAAGGTCCAGCGGCCCCTTCCCGGCCAGGAGCGAATCGGCAGGAAGCGCAGCCACCAGCTGATCCTGTTCCAGCAGCTTCAAGGCGATCTCGCCCGAACCCACCGGGGGCCGGAGGACGGCGACGTCGAGCCGGCCCTCCTCGAGGGCAGCCTCCATTTGCGGGGTCAGCATTTCGCCCTGGACCGTAATCCGCAGGCCTGGAAGGGCCCGGCGCGCGGCCTGGACCACTGCCGGCATCAGCCGGTAGGTGGCCGTGCCGGTGAATCCCACCCGGAGCACGCCCGTGGCACCGGCCCCCACCTGCTGCACATCCGATTCCAGCGCCTCAAGTTCGTGCAGCAGCTGCCTGCCCCGGTCCAGGAGCAGCTGCCCGGCAGGGGTCAGGTCCACCTTGCGGGTGGTCCTGACCAGCAGCTGCGTTCCCAGCTGGTCCTCGAGCTGGCGGATCTGCTGCGACAGCGGGGGCTGGGCCATGTGCAGCCGGACTGCCGCCCGGCCGAAATGGCGCTCCTCAGCCACGGCAATGAAGTACTTGAGGTGTCGCGTCTCCATCGGTGCCTCTCGACTGGAAGTCCTGGTACTGATCAAGCAGTACTAATCCAGCAGGAGGGCTGGCTCCTCAAGGATCGCCGCGACGTCGGCCATGAAGCGCGCCGAGAGATCGCCGTCCACCACGCGGTGGTCGAAGGAACCGCCAAGGGTAGTGATCCAGCGCGGAATGACTTCCCCGTCCAGGACCCAGGGCTTCTGCTTGATCGTGCCGAAGGCCACGATGGCCACTTCGCCGGGGTTGATGATCGGAGTGCCGGTGTCGATGCCCAGCGCGCCGATGTTGGTGACAGTCAGGGTGCCGCCCTGCATCTGGGCAGGCTGGGTTTTTCCCGCCCGGGCTGTGGTGGCCAGGTCATTGAGCGCCAGGGCCAGTTCCTTGAGCGAAAGGTCCTGGGCGTTCTTGATGTTCGGCACCATCAGGCCCCGCGGGGTTGCCGCTGCGATTCCCAGGTTCATGAAGTGCTTGACGTGGATCTCGGCGGCATCGCTGCCGTCGGCGCTGTCCACCCAGGTGGCGTTGACGCTGGGGTTGCGGGCGGCTGCCCAGATCACCGCCTTGGCGAGGATCAGCAGCGGGGAGACCTTGATGCCTTCGAAGTCGCGGGAGGCCTTGAGCCGCTTGACGAACTCCATGGTGCGGCTGGCATCCACGTCCACGAAGATGCTGACGTGCGGTGCGGCGAACGCCGACTCCACCATCGCCTTGGCAGTGGCCTTGCGGACGCCCTTGACGGGAATCCGCTCGATGCGCTGGTCCTGCGGCCGGCCCGACTTGCCCCAGAAGGTGTCGGCCTTGTCCACTTCGGCGTCGCGCTGGGCCTGGTAGCTCACCAGGTCCTCGCGGGTGACTTCGCCCCGTGCACCAGTGGCCACGACGTCCGCGAGGTCAATCCCGAGGTCCCGGGCGATCTTTCGCACCGGAGGTTTGGCCAGGACCTTGTTCACCAGGCCGCTGATGGTTCCGCCGAGGGTGGGGCGCACCGCGCCTTCTTCGGGGGCTGCGGCAGCATCGGGGGCCGACGGCGCCCCGGCGTTGATCCAGATGCCCTGGGACTCGACCGGCTCGGTCATTGGGACAGGCTCGACCACCGGGGACGGCGCTGCGGCTGATGCCACAGGGGCCACCGCGGACGGCGGTGCCTTGCGCGGGCGGCGCTTGACGGCGTCGGCCTTGGGGCCCGAGCCAACCAGCGGGCTGGCCGCACCACCGGTGACGGGCACGGCACGGGCTTCCGGCGCCGCAGTGTCTTCCGCAGGCAGGGTTCCATACATCGGCGCGGCCGGGGCAGCTGCGGCCGGGGCAGCTGCGGCCGGAACCGGCGCATCCGCGGGCGTGGGGTCGCCGGACACGGCGTCACTCACGCTGATGATCGGAGTTCCGACGTCGACTGTCACTCCCACGGGCACGAGCAGTTCGGTGACGGTACCCGCAAACGGCGACGGCAGTTCCACAAGGGACTTGGCCGTCTCGATCTCGCACAGAATGTCGTTGATGGCGACGCTGTCTCCGGGCTTGACGTTCCACGAAACGATCTCGGCCTCGGTGAGCCCTTCGCCCACGTCGGGGAGGTTGAACTTGTTTACAGTCATGGGGTCCTCGGTTTGAAAGGCATCGTCAGTGGGGAGGCTGTCAGTGGGGAGGCTGTCAGCAGGCAGTCGTCAGTAGGCGAAGGCGCGGTCCAGCGCCTCAAGGATACGGTCGATGTCCGGGAGGTAGTCTTCTTCCACCTTCGCCACGGGGTAGGGCATGTGGAATCCGCCAACACGGATCACGGGGGCTTCGAGGGACAGGAACGCCCGCTCGCTGACCCGGGCCGCGATTTCGCCGCCGATGCCGCCGAACGTCGGTGCCTCGTGGGCCACGACCAGCCGGCCGGTCTTCTTCACGGATTCGGTGACGGTGTCGAAGTCGATCGGCGAGATGGACCGCAGGTCGATGACCTCCACGCTGTGGCCGTCCTCGGAGGCGGCAGTTGCCGCGGCGAGGGCCACCGGAACCAGCGGACCGTAGGCCACTACGGTGGCGTCGGTGCCTTCGCGCAGGACGTGGGCCTTGAACGGGTCCGCCGAGGCGCCGGGTGACTCGGTGTCGACCTCGCCCTTGAGCCAGTAGCGCCGCTTCGGTTCGAATACGATCACCGGGTCCTGGCAGTCGACGGCCTGCTGGATCATCCAGTAGGCATCGTGCGGGTTGGACGGGGTGATGATGCGCAGGCCGGCCGTGTGGGCGAACAGCGCTTCAGGGGACTCCGAGTGGTGTTCGATCGAGCCGATGCCGCCGCCGTACGGAATACGGATGACGACCGGCACCGTGAGGTTTCCGTTGCTGCGCGCGTGCATCTTGGCCAGCTGGGTGGTGATCTGGTTGAAGCCGGGAAACACGAAGCCGTCAAACTGGATCTCGCACACGGGGAGGTAGCCGCTGAGGGCAAGTCCGATCGCGGTGCCGATGATGCCGGACTCGGCCAGCGGGGTGTCCACGACGCGGTCGGCGCCGAATTCTCCGATCAGACCGTCGGTGACGCGGTAAACGCCGCCGAGCGGACCGATGTCCTCGCCCATGAGCAGGGTGCGGGGGTTGTTGTTCAGCGTCGCGCGCAGGCCCTCATTGATGGCCTTGGCGATGGTCATGGTGGTCATCGGTTGGCTGCCCCGTCTGTATCTGCCTCGACTGTTTCCGATTCGTCGGCGAATCCTGCACTGTATTCCTCGAACCAGGCCAGCTCCTCGGCCACCAGCGGGTGCGCTTCGGCGTAGGTGTTGGCGAACGCCGTGCGGATGTCCGGGGTTTCGAGGTCGTGGGTCGTCTTGCGCACGTAGGCGGCGAGCTCATCGCCGTCAGCCTTGACCTTGGCGAAGAAGTCATCGTCCGCCAGGTTTTCGGCGCGGAGGTACTTCTCGAGCCGCTCGAGGGGGTCTTTCGCCCTCCACTGCGCTTCCTCATCGGAGCCGCGGTATTTCGTGGGATCGTCGGCCGTGGTGTGGGCGCCGACCCGGTAGGTAAACGCCTCGATCAGCACGGGGCTCTTTCCTTCGCGGGCGCGCTCCAGTGCCCACTCTGTGACGGCATGGACTGCGATGACGTCGTTGCCGTCCACCCGGATGCCCGGGAACCCGTAGCCCTTGGCGCGGTCCGCGAGCGGGACACGGGTCTGCACGGTGCTGGGGACCGAGATGGCCCAATGGTTGTTCTGGCAGAAAAACACCACGGGCGCGTTGTACGACGAAGCGAACACCATGGACTCGTGCACGTCGCCTTCTGAGCTCGCGCCGTCGCCGAAGTAGACCATGACGGCCGCCTTGGGCTCCTGCGGCTGGCCCGGCGTGGCGTTGGCGGCCGCGAGCTTCTGGTCACGCTGGATCCCCATGGCGTAGCCGACTGCATGCGGAGTCTGCGCCGCAAGGACCAGGGTGTACAGGTGGAAGTTGGTGTCCTTGGGGTTCCAGCCCCCGTTGGACACGCCGCGGAACTGGCGCAGCAGCTCAGCCAGGTCGACGTTGCGGGTCAGGGCCACCCCGTGCTCACGGTAGGTCGGGAAAATGTAGTCCTGCGGCTGGCTGGCCCGGCCCGAACCGATCTGGGCGGCCTCCTGGCCCGTCAGGGGCACCCACAGGGCAAGCTGGCCCTGCCGCTGGAGCGCGGTCGCCTCCTGGTCGAAGCGCCGGATGGCTGCCATGTCGGCGTAGAAACCACGCAGCTTTTCAGCGTCCAGGCGGTCGGCATAGGCGGAGAAGACCGGGTCTTCGCCCAGCGTGCCGTCCGGACCCAGGAGCTGGACCATCTGGGTGGGAGGTTCACCCAGCACGGCCTCGGCTTCCGCCTCGAGCTGGTCGTCTACCCCGGTTCCGTCGAACTCGGTAGCGGGCAGATGTGTGGCGCCCATACCGTCTCCTTGCTTGCCGCTCACAAGAGCGTCGCAATCTCGCTGGGATATATGCCGGATCGGGAATACATTCCTGATCCGGCATATATTTTGGCTTACTGTCCCTTACTTTATCCGCAGTAGGCGGACGCGGGGCGTTATGTTAAGCGCTAGGAACGCCGTGGCGCCTTTGTATAGTTCGCACAGAGCTTGAGGAAACGGCTGTTCGCTTCCTCTTCCCCGATGCTTACCCGGACGCCCTCGTTGCCGAACGCCCTCACGGACAGGGCACTTTCACCCGCCAGTGCTGCGAACTCCGCGCTGTTCTCGCCCAGATTGAGCCACACGAAGTTGCCTTGCGCGTCCGGCACAAACCAGCCGAGCTCGCGCAGCCCGGCCGTGACGCGGTCGCGCTCGTCCACGAGGCTTTGTACCCTTTCTACAACCTGGCTGAAGTTCTGCAGCGAGGTCATAGCCGCCCGCTCGGCGATCTGCGATACGGCGAACGGCGTGGCGGCCACCCGGAGGTGCTGGGTGAGGTCCGGGTGGGAGACGCTGTACCCCACGCGGAGGCCGGCCAGCCCATGGGCCTTGGAGAAGGTCCGCAGGACCACCACATTCGGGTGCTTGCGGTACATCTCGATACCGTCCACAGCGTGCTCGGCCCGCACGAACTCCTGGTATGCCTCGTCAATGACGATGACGACGTCGGCAGAGACAGAGCGGATAAACCGCTCGGTTTCGTCGGTTTCCAGGATGGGACCGGTGGGATTGTTGGGAGTGCACAGCAGGATGACCTTGGTTCGCGCGGTCACCGCGGCTGCCATGGCATGGAGGTCGTGGCGGCCGTCGGGCGTCAGGGGAATCCTTACACTTTCAGCGCCGGCGAGGCCGACACAGATAGGGTAGGCCTCAAAAGACCGCCAGGCGTAGATGACTTCATCGGCCTTGCCGTCATCGTTCTGCCCGGCGAAGGTCACCAGAAGCTGGTTCAGCGCTCCCAGGCTGCCCGCGCCCGTGACGATGTCTTCGGCAGGAACCTGCAGGAACTCCGAGAGGGCCCCCCGGAGTTTCGTGCTGAGGGGATCCGGGTAGCGGTTGAAGTCGGTCTGGTCCGCGATGGCCTGCAACACTGCAGGGATGGGCGGAAGCGGGTTCTCGTTGGAGGACAGCTTGTAGCTGGCTAGGCCCTCGACGGCGGCGGGAGGCTTGCCGGCGGCATAACGGGGAAGCCTGTCCACGACCGGACGGGGCCTGATTCCCCCGGCAGGGTTCTCTGGTGAAGTCATGCCAACTAGCCTACTTCTCCGGTCCTGCCGCTTTCCTCCGCCGTGTGAAAGCATGGGCCCATGTTTTCTTTCATCGTGCGGGTTCTCATCAATGGCCTTGCCCTCTGGATTGCCAGCTGGATACTGCCCGGCCTGGACATCTCCACCACCGCAACGACAGAAGCCGTTGCCCAGGGCGGCGTCACACAGGGAACCGACCCGCTGGGCATCATTCTTGCCTACCTGTTCATCGGCCTGATCTTCGGTTTGGTGAATGCGTTGGTGCGGCCGATCGTCAGCCTGCTGTCCCTGCCGATCACGATCCTGACGCTGGGGCTGTTCACTATCGTCATCAACGCCGCCATGCTGTACCTGACCTCCTGGCTGAGCAGTTACACCCCCGTCCACTTCACCATCGACTCCTTCTTCTGGACGGCTGTCCTGGCGGCCATCATCATCACGCTGGTCTCCCTCGTGGCGGGCAGGATCACGGGCGTCCGCCGTTAGCGCGCAACCCACCTGCCAGCGCCCAATAGCGGCCGGTCCGGCTGGCGGGCAGGCGTAACCCGGGGCTCCCGGTTCACGGCGAAACGGGTGGCTGTCCCTGCGCCGCCGACTCCGAGGACTCCGGCCAGGACCGCCGTGTTGGCGACCAGGGAGGGGTCTTCGCTCGCGGACACCGCCCTTGCCCCAGCCTCGTAGTTTTCAAGGTTGTGGCCGGGCCCGAGACCTGGGTCTTTGCCCGCCGGGGTGACCACCCGGTCCGTCAGCGTGACGGTGACCCTGTCCCGGGTGTCCGCGTTCGGAATTCCGTCGCTGCCGGGGACCCAGTCCTGGCGGTGTTCGACATGAAGGGACGTGATTCCGGCTTCGGGGGTAATTCCGCCCACCGGCGATCCGGCCGTGAGGACATACTTCAGGTCGAATTCGGCCAGGAACGCCTTGTCGCTGCTGAGGTTCATGGCATGCACCCCGCCCTGGCTGTAACCGACAGCCACCACCTGGTCCCCCTTGGAGGCCCCCGCTTGGTGCAACGCCGAGGTGACGGCGGCATTGAGCTGCTCCGAGCCGTATCCCAGTGCCTCAACGATTCCTGCCTCATCCAGCGGGTTCACTCCTCCGGGCGGATCCGTGGGCTGCGTGCCGGGGATGATGACAATGAATGCCTTGTGCCCGCCGTTATCGACCTGAACCACCTCTATCGTTCCGTGCCCGTCCGCATCCAGCTTCCGGAGCCGGGCGAGCAACCCGGCCGGGGAGGTGTCGACGTCAACGTCGCGTGTCAGTTCCTCTACCGCGGTGACGGGCCGGGGCTTCAGCCGCGGAAGGTAGTTCTCCGCCAGCCTGCGAACGAAGGCGCCCGAGGCTGAAATGTGCCGCCCGGCAGCCACCTCTGCGGCCAGTGCCCTGGCGAGGTCCTCTTTCGGTGCAATCGTGCCCAGCAGCATGATCGATGCCTGCAGCGCGACGGCCTCGGCCGCGTCACGGCTGGGGTAGTTGGCCTGGGTCAGATCCACGAACAACAAAGGCAGGAAGCCCCAGCCGTCCTCCGGCAGGCGGATCCCGGCGGCGGCCAGCGACTCCGCCCTTTCGTAGTCGCGGTGGCTTGCGCGGACCTGGTCGCTGAGGCGCTGAAGCTCTTCCCTGACGGCGCGCACCGATTGACCGCCTTCACCCACCGCGATGAGTGCCGCCGTGCCGCTGGGCCGTGGATCGTACTGGTAGGGACACAGCTCTTCCCAGATCCGGCGGACACCTATCTCCACGGCGGCGAGTTCGTCAGCCATGCCTTCCAGCTCGGACACACCGGCCATGAGTTCCTCCAGCTGGAAGCGGATTCCGCCCACACCACCGCGGATCCGCATGCTCCCGTCCGTGGCCGGCTCCAGCGGTCCCAGCGGCCCGCCGCTGCCGGAGGGTGTGGCCTCTGCCATCAGTACCCGCCCCCGGGCGTCCGCTGGGATGAGAGCGGGACCTGCTGTGAGTGGCGAAGCACGGCTTCGTAAGCCGCCATCAGCCGCTCCCGTGCCCGGTCCAGCGCAGCCGCCTGCAGCGAGATGGCGGTGCGGTATGCCTGCCCTGCCGGGGACTGCCACTCAGCAAGCTGCACATGGCGGAACCTGAGCATCGATGTATCGAGGCCATGGGCGAAGCGGGCGACCCGCCAGGCCAGCTGCTGCACTTCGAAGCTCCGCGATCCGCACGCGTTGGCATCTGCTGCGGTGATGCTGCCGCTCATTTCAGCTCCCCTGACGTTGTTTGTTCTGCATGGTCGGTGATGACGACGCTACGGAGCGGCCTGCAGGCCTGGTACCGCCGGCGTCGACTATGTGGAAAACGGCGGGCGCCCCGGCAACCTCGGCGCTGGGGAGGAGAAGTCACACGGACTCCGCGCTTAAGGGGCGGCGCGACTTCGTGAAACAATCAGCACATGCCTGAAACTGCCGCCACAGCTGACACCCGTACGCCTTCCGGACGCCTGGCCCTCGCCGCGTCGCAGGACAAGATTGCCCTCGGCCCGCTGGACGGCCGGTACCAGTCCGCCGTAGCGCCCCTGGTGGACTACCTGTCCGAGGCGGCCCTGAACCGCGACCGCGTGGCCGTGGAAGTTGAATGGCTCATCCACCTGACCGGCAACAACGTGCTGCCGGGCGCGGGTCCGCTGACGGCTGAACAGCAGGACCAGCTCCGCGCGATCGTGACCGAATTCGACTCCGCCTCGGTCACCGAGCTGGCCGAAATCGAGGCCGTGACGGTGCACGACGTCAAGGCTGTGGAGTACTACATCGGCCGCAGGCTCCCGGCCATCGGCATTGAGCGGCTGACCGCCATGGTGCACTTCGGCTGCACGTCCGAAGACATCAACAACCTCTCCTACGCCCTGGGTGTCAAGGGCGCTGTGGAGGACGTGTGGCTGCCGGCCGCCAGGGCCCTGGTGGCCCAGATCAGCAAAATGGCTGACGACAACCGCAGCGTGCCCATGCTCTCCCGCACGCACGGCCAGCCGGCCACGCCCACCACGCTGGGCAAGGAGCTGGCCGTCATCGCGCACCGCCTGACCCGCCAGCTGGACCGTATCGCGAAGACGGAATACCTGGGCAAGATCAACGGCGCCACCGGCACTTACGCGGCACACGTGGCCTCGGTGCCGGGCGCAGACTGGCAGCAGGTTGCGAAGTCGTTCGTCGAGGGCCTGGGCCTGACCTGGAACCCGCTGACCACGCAGATCGAAAGCCACGACTGGCAGGCGGAGCTGTACGCCGACGTCGCGCGGTTCAACCGGATCCTGCACAACGTGTGCACGGACATCTGGAGCTACATCTCGATCGGCTACTTCGCGCAGATTCCGGTGGCAGGCGCCACGGGTTCCTCCACCATGCCGCACAAGGTCAACCCGATCCGTTTCGAGAACGCCGAAGCCAACCTGGAAATCTCCTCCGGACTGCTGGATGTCCTCGGCTCCACTCTGGTCACCTCGCGCTGGCAGCGCGACCTCACCGATTCCTCCAGCCAGCGCAACATCGGCGTGGCGTTCGGGCACTCCCTGCTGGCCATCTCCAACGTGGTCAAGGGCTTGGAGCGCCTGGACGTGGCTGAGGACGTCCTGGCCGCCGACCTCGACACCAACTGGGAAGTGCTGGGTGAGGCGATCCAGATGGTAATGCGCGCCGAAGCGATTGCCGGTGTCGAAGGGATGGAAAACCCTTACGAACGGCTCAAGGACCTCACCCGCGGACAGCGCGTGGATGCCGCCCGGATGCAGGAATTCGTGCAGGGCCTGGGCCTCTCCCCCGACGCCGAAGCGCGGCTGCTTGCCCTGACGCCCGGCAAGTACACCGGCATCGCCACCGAGCTGGTGAACCACCTCAAATGAGGCTTCTGCTGATCCGCCACGGCCAGACCCCCGGGAACGTGCTGGGCCAGCTGGACACCGCACACCCTGGGCCTGGCCTCACTGAGCTGGGCGAGCGCCAGGCCGAGGCGCTGTCGCGTGCCCTGGTGAATGAGCCGATCCAGGCCCTCTATGCCTCCACCCTGATCCGGACGCAGATCACGGCTGCTCCCCTGGCGCGTCTCCAGGGCCTGGAGGCCGAAGTGATCGAGGGCATCCACGAGATCGAGGCCGGGTCGCTGGAAAAACAGACGGACCACGAATCGCACAAGCGGTACCTGGGGACCATATTCTCCTGGGCCGACGGCGACCTGGACCGCCGGATGCCGGCCGGCCCCAGCGGCCGGGACTTCTTCGACCGCTATGACGCCGCGATCGCTCAGGTCGCGCAACGGGCGAATGGCCTCGGGGATTCCTCGTCCGTGGCCGTGGTCAGCCACGGCGCAGCCATCCGGGTCTGGGCCGGCCTGCGGGCCGCCAACATCGAACCGGACTTTGCTGTCAGGCACGTCCTGGACAACACGGGCATCGTGGCGCTGGAAGGGGACCCCGACACCGGCTGGGAGCTCATCCACTGGGACGACAGCCCGGTGGGCGGCCTGGCTCTGGCCGACCCCACTGCCGAGGACCCCACCGGCGGACCTGCCTAAGCGCCTCCTGCCCGCAGGCACTGGACTGCTCCCCCGAACGCGTTCATGATGAAAGCAGGCGTGGGGACAGGATGGTCGGCCGCGGCGTGCGGTTGCTCCCGCGCAGTGGAGGCGCAGTGGCATGTCACGCAAGGCGGTACACCCCGAGCACGCCCCCGCCGGCGGTCTGCTCGGCGTCGACGAAAAGTTCCTCGCGGCCTACTACGAGCACGTAGCGCCGGAGGATCTCCAGGGTTACAGTTCCGAGAACCTGGAACAGCGGGCCCGGCGCCATGCCAAGCTGGCAGACACCCGTCCCGCGGGGACGGCGGCCGTCGACATCCTGAATGAAAGCGACGCGAGTGTCCTGCTCGTGGTTGCCGACGCCATACCGCATCTGCTGCATTCGCTCACCGCGGAGCTGACCCGCCAGGACGAATCCATCCGGTTGCTGGTGCACCCCAATTTCCTGGTGCGGCGGGATCCGCAGACGGACCGGTTGGCGGAAGTGCGTCACGGGCCGCCGCCGACCGGAGCGGCGGGTAACATCGCCGGCACCGCGGCAGGGCACACCGCGGCAGGGCACACCACGGCAGTGCACACCGCGGCAGCGCACACCGCACGGGACCGGCGGGTGTGGTCGGCCGAGACCTGGGTGGCGGCGGAGATAGGGCGCCTGGCGGGGCCGCGGGCCATCGCGGAGCTCATCGGCAACGTGCGGCGTGTCTTGGCTGACGTTCAATTGGTCGCCGATGACACGCCGGCGATCCACACCAGTCTGGCGCGGGCCGTCACTTCCCTGGACCGGCTGCCCGCCGGCATGATGCCGACCCCTGAGCAGCTCGGGGAACTCCTGACCTGGCTGGACCGCGGCAACTTCATGTTCTTGGGATACAGCGAGTATGAATACCCGACGGCGGGCGGCCCGGACAGCGTAAGGCTGGCACCCGGCACGGGGCTGGGCCTGCTCAGGGACGGACGGCCGGAAGCCCTCCAGCCAGTCACCGGGCTCCCCCATTCGCAGGTTCTGACGATCGCCACCTCCGACCTGAGGTCCTCCGTTCCCCGCCCGGCCTACCTGGACGAAATCCTCCTACGGACCTTCGACACCGCAGGGACGGCCACGGGCGAAGTGCGGTTTGTGGGCTTGTTCGCCCCCGGCGCCACGGGCCGCTCGGTGCGTCGCATCCCGATGATCCGGGACAAGGTCCTTGCTGTCCAGGAACGGTTCGGTTTCACCGAAGCTTCCCATCCGGGCCGGCAGCTGCTGGCGGTCCTCGAGTCGTTCCCGCTGGATGAACTGTTCCACCTGGACGTGGACGAACTGGCCAGGCTCTCCCGCGAGATCCTGCTCCTGCAGGCGCATCACCAGACGCGGGTGTTCCTGCGGCCCGACACCTACGGCCGCTTTGTGTCAGCCTTGGTGTTCCTCCCCCGGCACAGGTACAGCACCGCAGTCAGGCTCCGCATCGAACAGGAACTCAAGCACGCTTTCGGCTCCTCATCACTCGAATTCGAAGTCCGTTTAAGCGAATCCCCCATGGCGCGGGTTTTCTTCCGGATATTGCTGCCCGCCAGCGGCATGCCCGACGTCGATCCGGGCGTCCTGGAGCGAAGCGTGGTCAACGCAACGCGTACCTGGGCCGAGGGGCTGGATGAAACGCTCCGTGACAGGTTGCCGTCAGCAGAGGCAAGCCGGCTGTCTGCGCTGTGGTCGGCCGCGTTCCCGGCCAGCTACCGGGCGGATTTCGAGGTCGAGGATGCCGTGGAGGACATCCGCCGGTTTGAGCAGTTCGATCTCGACGGCGCCGGCGGACGACCGCTGGACGACCCTCAGCTGGCCGTTTACGTCCGGACCGGAGCGTCCCCGACGCTGGCCGAAGACGCGCGGATCCGGCTTTACCTGACCACTGCCCACAGCCTGACGCGCATCCTGCCGTTCTTCCACAACCTCGGCCTGGAGGTGCTGAACCAGCGGCCATTCGACGTGATGCGCGGGAGCAGCCGGCCGTTGTTCCTCTATGACCTTGGCGTCCGTTACCCCGCCGGCGTGGATCCGGCCGGGACCAGCGGGCTGCTAGCGGACGCTTTTGGGGCGGCGATGCGCGGCGACTCGGAATCGGACCGGTTTGACGGCCTCGTCCTCCGCGAAGGCATCGAATGGCGTCAGGCGGCCATTCTTCGCAGCTATGCCAAGTACCTCCAGCAACTGGGCACCACCAACTCATACGGCTTCATGGCCGACACCCTGCTGGCCAACGTCCGGGCAACCCACGGGCTCCTGGCCCTGTTTCAGGCAAAGTTTGATCCGGACCTGGACGTGCCTGGCCGGTTCCGTGATGCCGACGCCGTCCGGAAAGACCTGCTGGCGGCGATCGAGGACATTCCCGTCCTGGACGCCGACCGGCTGTTGCGCACCTTCATGAACCTGGTGGAATCCACGCTGCGGACCAACTACTTCCAAGGGAAACCCCATCTGAGCTTCAAGCTGAACCCCGCCGCCATCGCGAACGCACCGTTTCCCCGCCCCAAGTACGAAATCTGGGTGTATTCGCCCCGGGTTGAAGGCGTCCACCTGCGCTTCGGGCCACTGGCCCGCGGCGGGCTGCGCTGGTCGGACCGAAGCGAGGACTTCCGCACCGAGGTCCTGGGCCTGGTCAAGGCCCAGAACGTGAAGAACTCAGTGATCGTGCCCACCGGCGCCAAAGGCGGTTTCTACCCCAAACAGCTGCCGGACCCGTCCGTGGACCGCGAAGCCTGGCTGACCGAGGGCCTGGAATGCTACCGGATCTTCGTCCGCGGGCTGCTGGACCTCACCGACAATCTGGTCGCAACAGCGCACGGCGAAACAGTGGTGCCGCCCGAGCGGGTGGTGCGTCACGACGTCGACGATTACTACCTTGTGGTGGCGGCGGACAAGGGAACAGCATCATTTTCCGACGCCGCGAACGCCGTGGCCGGGGAATACGGCTTCTGGCTGGGCGATGCCTTCGCCTCCGGCGGCTCCGTGGGCTACGACCACAAGCAGATGGGCATCACGGCCCGCGGGGCCTGGGAATCGGTGAAACACCACTTCCGCGAGCTGGGCGTGGACTGCCAGGCGGAGGACTTCACAGTCGTCGGCATCGGCGATATGAGCGGCGACGTCTTTGGCAACGGAATGCTCCTCTCCCGCCACATCCGCCTGGTGGCCGCCTTCGACCACCGGCACATCTTCCTCGACCCGGACCCCGATGCCGAGGCATCGCTCGAGGAACGGCGGCGGCTCTTTGCCCTGCCACGCTCCTCCTGGGCGGACTACGATCCCGCGCTGATCAGCGAAGGCGGCGGGGTACATTCCCGCCGGGTCAAGGCCATCAGCATCACGGATCAGGTCCGGAGCTCACTCGGCCTTGCCCCGGGCACCCGCTCACTGCCGCCCCATGCGCTCCTGCAGGCCATCCTCCGGGCACCGGTGGACCTGCTGTACAACGGCGGCATCGGAACCTATGTCAAAGCCTCCTCGGAGGGCAACGCGGAGGTAGGCGACAAGGCCAACGACCCCATCAGGATCAACGGCAAGGAGGTGCGGGCGAGGGTTATCGCCGAGGGCGGGAACCTGGGAATCACGCAGCTCGGGCGGATTGAGGCCGCGCTTTCCGGCGTCCTGCTGAACACCGACGCGATCGACAACTCGGCCGGGGTGGACTGCTCGGACCACGAAGTGAACATCAAGATCTTCGTGGACCGGATGATCGCTGCGGGAAAGATGGCAGTACCGGAACGCGCAGCCTTCCTGCATTCCCTCACCGACGAAGTGGCCCGCCTCGTGCTCGCCAACAACACCGACCAGAACGTACTGCTCTTCAACGACCGGCACCTGGTGCGCGAGTGGAGCCCGGGCTTCGAACGGACCATGGACTGGCTCGAGAACGCCACGGACCTGGACCGCCGGCTGGAGGGCCTGCCAAACAACGAGCAACTCGAGGAGCGGCTGCGGTCAGGGAAGACCCTGACCTCGCCGGAACTGGCGGTGCTGGCCGCCTACGCCAAGATCGAACTGGCGGCGGCGCTCAATGCCAGCGACCTCGCCGAGGACCCGTGGTTCCGGCGCGTCCTCAGAGGCTATTTTCCGCGCCAGCTGTCCGAACGGTTCGAGGCGGAGCTGGAGACGCACCCGCTGCACCGCCAGATCGTGTGCACCGTGGTGGCCAACGACATGGTCAACCTCGGCGGCATCACGTTCGCGTTCCGCGCCATCGAGGAAACCACGGCACGGGCCGCAGCCGTGGCCAAGGCCTTTGTCGTGGCACGTGAGGCCTACGACCTGCCGTGGATCGTCAACCGGCTGGCCGCGCTCCCTGCCGGATGCCCCAGCGAACACGCCGCCGAAGCGACGCTGCACATGCGCAGGGTCCTGGACCGCGCCACCCGGTGGTACGTCACGCACGACCACCGGGACCAGCCCGTCGCCGAGGCACTGGGACGGATCCTGCCCACGCTGGAAGCCCTGCGCACCCGAACCGTGGACTACCTCCGCGGCTCCGATCTGGACAGGGTTCAGGGCAGGCTCGCCCACTGGGACGCCGTGGGGATGCCCCGGGAGCTTGGCCTGCGCGCCTCGGACCTGCTCGAAAGTTTCGGGCTGCTGGACATTTCCCTGGTTTCCGAACAGGTGCACGAACCGATCGAAACCATCGCCGACGTCTACTACGCGGTGTTCCAGCGGATCGGCGCCGCCAACCTGCTCCTCAGGATCACCGACCTGCCGCGGCAGAGCAAATGGGAGGCACTGGCACGGGCGGCCCTGCGCGATGACGTGTATTCGGCGGTGGCGGACATGACAGTTTCGGTGATGGAGACAACGCAGGTTCCCGACGCCGCCGGTTCTGACTCCGTCGAGCGCATCGTGGCCTGGGAACGCGGGCACCAGGAGCAGCTGGGACGGATCAAGGACACCTTCGCCGAGGTAACCCGGCCGGGCAACGTGGATATCGCTTCCATTTCCGTGGCGCTCAAGCTGCTGAGGACGCTGGTGCGGCGCTAAGTCGCGGCAGACGTCCGTGAATCCACAGTTCTCCGGACGCTTACCCGCAGGAAACACCGCGGAAACCGCCCCCTCTTAGGCTTATTTTGCATAACCCTTCGGCGAATCGAGGCAGAGATGCAGACCAACCCCCGTCTCAACATCAGGCAGGTCACTTGGGCCAACCCCGTGGGCGCCGACCTGCGTGCGGCACAGCAGGCGGAACTGGACGCCCGCTTCGGCACGAAGGACCACGAACCCGGCCCGCCGCCGTCGGAAGTGGACACCGCCGTATTCCTCGTGGCCTACGAGAAGAGCTCCGGGCAGCCGGTGGGCTGCGGCGGCCTGAGGATGCTGGACTCCACGACAGCGGAGATCAAGCGGCTGTACGTCCTGCCCTACACGCGCGGTTCGGGTGTGGCAAGCTCCATCCTCGCCGCACTGGAAGCGCACGCCCACGGCATGGGCGTCACCTCGATCACCGCCGAAGCCGGCTCCGCCCAGACGGACGGCAGGAACTTCTACCAGAGCTGCGGCTTTGACGAAGTGCCCAACTTCGGGCCGTACATCGGGGTGGAACACTCCTACTGCTACGCCAAGACGATCGATTCGCACAGCGCCGCCCACACGGCCATGGCCTGATGGCGGCAGGAGCCGGCCGCCGTCAGGCCATGGCGGACCGCGCCTGGCGGACCGTCACACTGCGGCAGGCGGCCCGCCGTCGGCTAATCTCGCATTATGGAATCGGCAGACATCACTTTCCGCACGCGCAAATGGGTGCGTCCTGAAGACCTCAACGCCAACGGCACGCTGTTCGGCGGGAGCCTGCTGAAGTGGATCGATGAGGAAGCGGCGATTTACGCCATCCTGCAGCTCGGCAACGGCCGTGCCGTCACCAAGTACATTTCCGAAATCAACTTCGTCAGCTCGGCGGTCCAGGGCGACCTCATCGAGATGGGGCTGACTGCCACCCGGTTCGGCCGGACATCGCTGACCATGCGCGCCGAGGTGCGGAACATGATCACCCGGCAGAGCATCCTCACCATCGAGGAAATCGTGTTCGTGAACCTCAACCAGCACGGCAAGCCCGAACCGCACGGGTACACCGAGATCACCTACGACCGCGACCGCATCCCCACGCACCACCTGACGGAGACCCTGGAGCAGGACTGACCCTGCGCCAGGGTGTCGACGGCGAGCGGGCTTAGCGGCTGAGCCGCCCGGCCACGCTGAGAATCCTGTCCCTGATCGGCTGGGCGGATTCTGCGAGCACGAGCCTGGTCATTGCCGACGATGCCACCCGCAGCGCCTGACTGCGCAAAAAGCGCCGTTTGTCGTACGCCTTGAGCGCCTCCGGGAGCGGCCGGGAATTGAGCAGTTCCGCAAGCGTGACGGAGTCAACCAGGGCTTCGCAGGCTCCGCGCCCAAGATTGGGCGTCATGCCGTGGGCGGCATCTCCCACCAGCACGGAGCCGGCCCGCGCGTAGCTGCGCAGGGCAGGCACGGTCCAGATCCGGTGGGCGAGGGTCCCCTCCGGTGTTGCCCCCGCCAGGACACGGACGATTCCGGCCGCTTTTCCGGAAAACCGACGGCGGGTGAGGTCGAGCGCCGCTTCGACGTCGATGCCGCCAGGTCCGAGGTCTGACCGGTAGGAGGCGTACCAGTAGGTCCGCTGCCGGGAAGCCGGCGCGATGCCGAACAATTCGCCGCGGCCCCAGTATTCGCCGCCGCTGTCCGCAGGAACAGGTTCGTTGATGACGCCGCGCAGCGCGAGGTAGGGGCTGAGCCGTTCCCGGGACCGCGGACCCCAGTAGGCCCCGCGGACCACGCTGTGCACGCCGTCGGCCCCGACCAGCAGGCCGCCAGCGGGCAGCGAGGTCACCGCCCCAAACACGCGGGTTACCGAATCCGGCACGGCGGCGTCCAGCTGCCGGAGCAGGTCCGCCCGTGAGATGCCGATGACGTCTGGTGCCCCGGCCCGAAGCCACGCTTTCCCGGTGGCATTCCGCAGTGCCATGGCTTCAAAGGCGGACCCTGCCGCCCGGATTTCCGGCAGGATCCCGACGGCTTCGAGGGCCCGCTGGGCCTCGGGCCACATAGCCAGGGACGTTTCCACTGCCGGGAGGACGTTCCGCTGCTCGTGCACGGTGACGTCAAAGCGGTCCGGGTCAAGCGTCGCGGCTAGTGCCAGCCCGGCAATGCCACCGCCGACGATGGTGATGGCGTCCATTCACCGAGTCTACGGTGAAGGCGTCAGGGTCTACGCCGTACGTGTCAGTCGGACGGCCAGCCGGTGTAGGCCTCGGCCAGGTAGGCCCTGCCATGGCGGGAAGAGACCACCGAGTTGAGTTCGCCCAACTGGCGTGCGCGGGAAAAGTCATCGGCATCCACCGGTGTGTGGAGCATGGAGGTCATCCAGTAGGAGAACTGCTGGGCCTTCCAGACGCGCTCCAGGGCGCGGTCGCTGTAGGCGTCCAGCAGTGCCGTGGAACCTCCCTTGTAGAAGCTTTCCAGCCCTTCGAACAGGACCTTGACGTCGTGGATGGCAAGGTTCAGGCCCTTGGCACCGGTGGGCGGCACGGTGTGGGCGGCATCGCCGGCCAGGAACAGTTTGCCGTGGCGCATGGGGGCGTGGACGAAGCTGCGGAACTTCAGCACCATCTTGTCGATGACCGGGCCCTCCTTGAGCTCGAATCCGTTGCCGTTGACCCGGCTGCGGAAGGCGTCCCAGATGCGGTCCTCGCTCCAGTTGTTCACGTCTTCGTTGGGATCGCACTGGAAGTACATGCGCTGGACGGTCTCGGTCCGCTGGCTGATCAGGGCGAAGCCGTTGTCCGAGTTGGCGTAGATGAGCTCATCGGAGCTGCGGGGCGCCTCGGCCAGGATGCCGAACCAGGCGAAGGGGTATTCGTGGAAGTACCACTTGCGGTCTGCCTCGGGGATCTGGAAGCGGCAGTGGCTGCGGGAACCGTCCGCACCGGTGATGAAGTCGGCCTGCAGCTCGTATTCCACGCCGTCAGAGTCCGTGAACCAGACCTTCGGCGACCCCTCGATGTCGTGGATGGTGGTGTCGGTGACGCTGTAGCGGACGTCGCCGCCGTCGGCCTCGCGGCGTGCGGCCAGGTCCATGAACACGTCGGTCTGCGGGTACAGCCACACCGACTCCCCCACCAGGTCCTTGAAGTCGATCCGGTGGCTTTCGCCGTTGAAGCGCAGCTCGATCCCGTCGTGCCGGTCGCCGTCCCGCAGCACCCGGTCCGAGACCCCGCTGTCCACCAGCATGTTCACGGTGCCGTGTTCCAGGATGCCGGCGCGGACCGTCTCCTGGATTTCCTTCCGGCTGCGGATTTCGATGACGGTGGATTCGATGCCGGACTTGGCGAGCAGGTGGGAGAGCATCAGTCCTGCCGGACCGGCACCCAGGATGGCCACTTGGGTGGTGATGATTTTTCGGGCTGCCATGGTGTTTCCTCGCTTCGTTGCGGGGCCCGGCGGGGAGGTGTCCGGGGCCTGTTGGATCGTCTGGCTACAGTGTGCTCCCGCGGGAGTGATCCGCGTTACAAGGATTCCGTTGAATGGAATCTGACCGGCAGGCCTCGTCCAGTCCTGGACCTTAGTCCCGCCCCTCCGGCAGGCTTTGCGATTCACCGAGGCGTCGCCCGATTCCCCGGGCTGCTGTCTGCAGCGCCGGCACCAGCGCCTGTAGGCGCACCTCGCGCAGTGGAACCACGACGCCGATGGCCGCCACCGTCCGCTTCTTGCGGTTCATCACCGGGACGGCAATGCCCCAGGTGTCCGGATCCACCACGCCGGCGAGCTGGGCGTAGCCCTGGTGTGCGGCCTCCCCCAGCTGGATGCGGAGCTCTTCCACCGTCAGCCTGCCGGCAGGATCCGTAAAGCCTGCCAGGTATTCCGCCTGGACCGCGTGGGGCTGGTTGGCCATCAGGACCAGCCCGGCGGAGGACACATGCACCGGCATCCGGCCGGCTACCTGCGCCCGGTTGGCCACGGAGCCGCGCCGTGACAAGCGCTCGACGAAGAGGGCCTCCCAGCCGTCCAGCACGGCGAGGTTCACGTTCTGGTTGAGTACCTGCTGGATGTCCTCCATGAACGGCATGGCAGCCCGGCGCAGTTCGAGTGTGGGCGAATTGCGGTTCACCAGCTCCCACAGCCGCAGCCCGAGCTGCACGGAGCCGCCGGATCCGACATCCAAGAGCCCGTGTCCCGCCAGCTGCCGGACCAGCCGGTGGGCTGTGGTGAGCGGAAGCCCGGCCCGGGCCGCGAGTTCGGAAAGCGGCAGGACGTTGACGCCTTCCGGAAAGGCGGCGATGACGCGGACCACGCGGTCCACCACTGAGTCCCCGGAGCCCGAGTTGGCCACATTTCTCCTTCCATTGAATGGTTTGAAGTGTCCCACACAACAGGGGCCAGTGGTACAAATCTCAGGAGAGGGAACGTTCGGTCCCGGCCGGTGCCACGGAGAAACCAACCGGCAAGAAATCAACTCTGAGGTAGCTATGTCAACGACGTCGTTGGAAAACAAATCTCGCTGGCCTGTCTGGCTGTGCTGGCTGGCCATGGTCCTGGACGGCTTTGACCTGGTGGTGCTCGGCACCGTCATCCCGACCCTCATCAAGACCCACGATCTCGGCTTCGATGCCGTCGGCGCCACGTTCGCCGCAACGATCTCACTAGTGGGCGTGGGGCTGGGAGCGCTGTTCATTGCGCCGCTCTCCGACCGCTTCGGCCGACGGAACCTGCTGGTTGCCTGCGTGACGTGGTTCTCCATCTTCACGATTGCCGTGGTCTTTGCTCCTAACGTTGCCGTCTTCAGCATCTTCAGGCTGCTGGCAGGCCTGGGGCTGGGCGCCTGCCTCCCGGCCGCCCTGGCTTACATGAACGACTATGCCCCCGCAGGATCCGCCGGCAAGTCCACCACACGGACCATGACCGGCTACCACGCCGGGGCCGTGGCCACCGCCTTCCTGGCACTGATGGTCATCCCGGACTGGCGCATCATGTTCGTGGTTGGCGGTGTGGCCGGCTTCGTGCTGGTTCCGTTCCTCTGGTTCAAGCTTCCCGAGACGCTGCCGGCCGTTGTATCCCTCCCCGCGCTCTCTCCGGCGTCCGGCACCCATGCCACCAAGGCCGCTGAGCCCGCAGTCGAAGGACGCGCCAGCTTCCGGGACCTCGGCCGGAAACCGTACCCGCTCGTCGCGGCAGGCGTCGCCGTCGCCTCCTTCATGGGCCTGCTGCTGGTGTACGGGCTGAACACCTGGCTGCCGCAGCTCATGTCCTCCGCCGGTTACACGCTCAACGCCGGACTCTCCCTGCTGCTCGTTCTTAACGTGGGCGCGGTGGCTGGCCTGGTGGTGGCCGGCATTCTCGCCGACAAGCATGGAACCAAAAAGATCGTGCTTCTCTGGTTCTTCCTCTCCGCCGTCTTCCTCGCAGCGCTCAGCGTCAAGATCCAGAATGAACTGCTCCTGAACGCGGCCGTGTTCGTAACAGGCGTCTTCGTCTTTAGCTCGCAGGTGCTGGTGTACGCCTGGGTCAGCCAGCTGTTCCCGGCCCGGCTGCGCGGCACTGCACTGGGCTTCGCCGCTGGTGTCGGACGCCTTGGCGCCATCCTCGGCCCGGCCGTGACGGGCACCCTGGTGGCCGCCGGAATCGCCTACCCCTGGGGCTTCTACGTCTTCGCCGGCGCGGCCGTCCTCGCGGTGGCGGCCCTCGTCCTGGTGCCGCAGGCGGTCACCGCAGCGGCAGGCAAGCGGACCGCCGTCGGGCCTTCCTAGCGGCCGGGCGCTCCAACAAAGGCGCTCCTAGCGGCGGGCCTTCCTACACGGCTATGCGCCGGGCGTGGTCCCACGACCGCATCCGCCGCCAAACGGCGGGGGCACTCACAACGGCGATGCCGACGGCGGCGCCGATGACCGTCTCCACGATCCTGTCCCGCAGCAGGACTTCAGGGACAGCGGGCGCCGCCAGCAGCGTGGCACTGAGTGCCAGCGGCGTCACGAATATTTGCGCCAGGACGTACTGGCGGGCGATGAACATCTCGGCGCCGAACTGGCACGCGGCGATCACCAGGACCATCTGCCACGGGGCAGGATTCAGCAGCAGCACACCGGCCAGAACGATCAGGCCCAGCACGGTGCCGATGATTCTCTGGATCCCCCTGGCCACACGGTGTCGGGTGGTCCGGCCCACCAACGGAACGACCGCAGCCACCATGGCCCAGTAGTTGTGGCCGAAGCCGAGCCGCTGCCCCACAATGGTGGCCAGCGTGCCGGCAAGCCCCGCCGCCACGAAGTAACCCACCGCTTCGAGCCAGGCGGTGCGCTTCTCTTCCTGTGTTAGCCGTGCCGGCGCCGGCATGGCCCAAGGCGTTCGGCGGCTCCGCACCAGGCGTGAGGAAATGCCGATCAGCAGGCAGAAAACGGTGGTGAGAATAGCGACGACCATGCACTGCCAGAGCGGCGGCTGGTTCGGAATCGAAGCAATGGCCGCGAACGCGAAGATATGGAACAACGAACCCGCCGGCCGGTGGCGCCACAAGGCAATCACCAGCGAACACGCGCCGGCAACCACCGTGGTGGCTGCCACCTGCGTCCAGGTGCTCGCGGTGTCCGACAGCCCCAGGGCCTGGCCGGCGCGGGCAGACAACGTGGCCATGAGGATGACGAGCAGCATGAGCGAACCGGCGCGCATCTGGATGAAGAGCCGCTTCCGGTGGAGCTCCCCGCGACCATAAATTCCGGTGAAGGCACCGAAGGAGGCAAAGATCGCCAGGTCGCTCCGGCCGATCAGGACCAGGATAATCAGCGGAACAAAGACCCCCACGGCGCAACGGATAGCGACCTGATGGTCCTTATTGCCGGGGGCAATGGTGAACATCTCGGCGAAAAGCTTCAAGGGGGTCACGCCTTTCCATACGGTGCCAGTCTGATGGCGGCAGCGTTGGCGTCCATTTCAAATCCTACGCCCGGCCGTTCGGCGGCCCCCTTGAGGCGGCCCGGCTCCGGCGGCAAGTCCCCTCCCGGGAGCGTCCGGAAGGGCCGGACTGGTAGTGTCTATCGGTTAAATTACCGACTGAAACGCATACCGGAGGTACCCATGCTCAAAGGATTCAAGGATTTCATCCTTCGCGGCAACGTGATCGAACTGTCCATCGCCGTCGTCGTCGGTACGGCGTTCACGGCGCTCGTCAGCGCGTTCACCACCAACATCGTGAACCCGATCATCGCAGCCGCCGGCGGGGTCCAGACCGAGGGCCTGGGCTTCGCCATCTGGCCCGGCAACAGCAAGACGTTCGTCAATATCGGCGGCGTCATCACCGCGTTCGTGACCTTCCTCATCACTGCCGCCGTGGTCTATTTCATCTTCGTGGCGCCCATGAACAAGATCAATTCGCTGGTGAAGAGCCGGCTGGCGACGGCGGAGCCAGAGGAGGAGCCCATACCCGCGGACACCGCTCTGCTGGCCGAGATCCGGGACCTGCTGACCCAGCTCGCAGGGACCGACAGGGAACTCACCACCGCCGGATCGTCAGCGAAAGAGTCCGAAAGCTCCCGCTGACGATCCCGCCGTCAGGCGCTGGCCGCGTCTGTGCGCCGGAAGCCGCCGTTCCATTTGCCCCGCCGAACGGTGACGGGAATTCCGGCCGCCGCGAGCCGGACCGAACGAAGCACCCTCGACTGCTCGCCGGGGGTCAACTGGTGGTACACCGGCAGGACCACCAGCCGGTCCGCCAACCGCTCGGTGACCGAGAGGTCCGCCACGCCGGTGTCCCGGTCCCAGTACGCCGGCTGCCGATGGACCGCCGTAAGCCCGACGCCGGCAGAAATACCGTCGCGCGCCAGCCGCTCCAGGAGCTCGTCCCGCGGCAAGGCAAATGACGGCAGCACTTCCATCCAGAAGGATTGGAAATTGCTGGTGCCGTAGTCCGGGTCCTTGATGAACCGCAGCCCTGCGATCCGTGCGAGCGCGAGCTGGTAGCTGGCGACAATTTCCCTGCGGTGGGCTACTGCCTCGTGCAGCCGGCCCAGCTGGACCAGGCCGATGGCGGCCTGCAGATCTGTCATGCGGTGATCCAACCCCGCGTCACTCCCGGCGTCGTCACGAAGGTCGCGGGCCGCGGCGGCCCACGCCTCGTTCCGGGTGGTCAGCATGCCGCCTTCGCCGGTGGTCAGGACCTCACACGAATCGAAGGACCACACGGTCAGCTCGGCGCCGGCACCCACCGGCTGTCCCTGGTAGGTGGAGCCCACGCCGCAGGAAGCGTCCTCGATGACTGTGATGCCTAGCGGATCACACAGCTCGCGTATGGGTTCCAGGTCAACCGGCATGCCGCCCTGGTCCGCCACGATCACCGCCCGGGTTGCCGGCGTCAGGGCCTCCTCGATGGTTTCGCGCGATACATTGCCGGTTCCGGACTCCACATCGGCAAAAACCGTCCGGGCGCCCAGGCGGCTAACGGCGTCGGCGTTCGCAACCGAACAGAACGAGGGCAGAACGACGTCGTCCTGCTGTTGAACCCCGGCCACCCTGAGGGCCAGGTGGAGGGCAGCGGTCCCGCTGGACACTGCGACGGCGTGCGGCGCCTGCTGCGCCGATCCGAACGCCTCTTCAAACTGCCCTACGCGTGGCCCTTGCACCGTCCGGCCCGAAGAAAGCACCTGCACAACGGCGTCCGCTTCCTCCGGTCCGAGCCACGGCCTCATGACACCGATGTGGCTAACCGCACGGTCTTCGCTGATGGTCACCGGGACCTCCCGCTCGTCAAAAAAGAAATGGTATGCCCTTCCATTCAACGCGCCACTCGACGGCGCGGTCACGAGAGTCACGTACGCGCCTTTTCCCGCGGGGCGCCGCCGTCGCAGTGCGTATTACCCGCTTGGGAACCGCGGTGCTGCCCGGCGGGTAGGGCAGTACTTGGATTCCTTGCCGCCGGGCACCCCGGGGTTACTTGTGCGGGGCGTTCCGGAGGGGCGCCGGTGCGGGGCGCCGGGGAGGGGCGCCTTCGGGCGATTCCTCCGGTGCACGACTGCTGTCATCCCGTTCCCAGCCACCCGAACCTGGCCGTCCCCTCCCCTGCCTGCCTGCCACAGCGAACCCCAGATACACCGCGGCGTGGACGGCGGAGAGCGGGCCGCGGACAGAGCGGAGCACCTCCGCGAGGGTCTGCCGGGCGGTGCTGTGCTGGCCGGCGTCGCCGTTCTGTTCGGCATTGCCCCGGTATACGCGGTGCAGGACTGCCACTTGGTCCCTGGGGGTCCTTGGCGGACGGATGACCACGGGATCGACCTCAAGGACAGCCTTTTCCGACGGCCCGAAGAGCCGATCGACGAAGAGGTCGTCCGCTGTCAGGTCCGGGAATTCATTAAATCGTCTTCGTCCCTTCTCCGACAGGCCATAGACCCCTCCGGCCCAGAGCCGGTTCCGCGCAGAGGGCAGTTGCAGCCGCGTGTGGTAATAGGAGCGGATCAGCGGATGGGCGTCTTGTAGATCGAATTGCACAGCCGGGCGGGCAGCCAAGAGTCCACCTGCGCCGAGCGCGGTCAGCACATCGCGCACTGCTTGACGACTAATCTGCACGTCGGCGTCGAGATAGATCCTGGGGAACTTGGTGGCAACTGCATCGCCGGCGTTGAGAGCCTCTGCCTTAGAGGGCCGTCCGATTTCCAGCACCGTCACACCCTTGAAACTGCGCGCGATAGCGGCCGTGTCGTCCGAGCACCCGTTGCACACCACGATCACTTCGAGTTGCCCCGCGGCTGCGAGCGGATAAAGCGGGGCGAGCGTCCGGGCCATCACGCTCGCTTCGTTGTGGGCCGGAATAACCACCGAACCAGCAGGAAAGTTGGCAGCGTCGGGCTCCTTGGTGGGGCCCGGAAGGTCGGTCCAACTGCCTTCATCGAGAACAGCCCTTAGCACTCCCCGGCGGTCCGGCTTCCAGCATCGCAACGCTTCGGAGAGCACGACCGCACCCTGAAAGACCGCCGCATACGCGGCCGAATGGTATTTGCGGATGTACCGCACACGGTTGACGGCCAGGAGGGCATTGAGCTTTGGCGACGTGCCCGAGCCGGCACCTGCATGCGTCATCATTGCTGCCGGTTCGTACCAGATGGTTTCACCCATGGTTCGCAGCCCGCGGAAGAAATCCACTTCCTCTGAATAGAGGAAGTATGACTCGTCCCACGCCAAAGAGTCTGCCAGGCCGCGCCGGACCATCAGCGCAGCCCCGGTGGCCCAGTGCACGGTGTGGGGATGGGCGTAGCTCTCCGGGTTAAAGTCGGTGCCAGCCAGCCAGCCCGGCCGGTTCTGGAACCGCCGTCCCGCCAATGCGTCGCCCACCGCAGTGGCGATGCCCGGCTCGCGGTAAAGTGACGGGCTCGTTGCGCCGCTTTCGTCCAGGAGACGCGGCACCACGGCCCCGGCACGGGAAGAACGGAGGCGGTGCATCATGGTTTTGAGACTTCCCCGTTTCACGGTGACGTCCGGATTGAGTACCACCACTGTGGCACTGTCCCCCGCCCTCCGCATGGCGGCATTGATACCGCCCGAATATCCCAGATTGCCTCCAGTGGCAAAGGCGATGACATCCGGGTGGGCACTATGCACGAGTGTCAGGGTGCCGTCGCTGGAGGAGTTGTCCGCCAAAAGCACGCGCAGCGTGAGATCGGCTGTCTCCTCCCGCAGGCTGTCCAACAGCGGCCCCACTCCGCGGGCGCTGTTGTAGGTCACGACGACGACGACTGCATCCGCTGCACCGTCGGGTCCGGTGAACCAGCCGGGAGTCCGCGGAGCGGGAGCAGCCGACGCTGCAGACTCCGGCCGGGAATGCGGTACGGTGCAGGACGCGGTCCGCAGCTTGATATACGCCGGAGGGCCATCGATCAGGTAGCGGCTTGCGAGCCGTTTGGGTTCCAACGCCAGGCGGTAACCCCATTCTAACCCATGGTCACTAGCCCATTGGGGTGCACGATGCACCCTCCCGGCCAGGAAATCCACCGCTGCACCGAAGGCGAGTAGGACGGCGGCGCCGGTGAGGCCGGCATAATGGTCGATCCAGAGTTCCTGCCGCGGTTTGCCAAGCCCCACGTAAAGGATCTGGGTGCCTGCGGCTGCAATGTCTGCCGCGATTCGCTCCGAGTCGCAGGCGGAGGCAAGTTCAACCCGGTCGGGGGACCACATTCCCGCGACCTGGAGGTGTGGATGCTCCTTAGCGATTTTTTGCGCCAAGAGCTCTTGGTTCTCCGGTGAACCGCCGAGGAACCCCACCCGGAGCCCTAATTGCTCGGCCCGTGCCAGCAGCGGCGACGCGAGGTCGCTTCCAGCGAGCCGCGGCCAGCGATGCCCGGTGAGCCGCTGGGATTGTGCCACCAACGGGGCGCCGTCGAGCAGATAAAGCCAGTCGACTGTGCTGGCAGGGTCGGCGTGCAGTGTGCCTTCCCACCGTCCCCCGGCACCGAAATGGTGAAGGTGGTCGAGGTTGACGGAAGCGACACCGAGGGGCGGCAGGCCTCGCTGTCCGGCCCGGGCAAGGATGAGTTCCAAGGCCGGCTCGGGATCCATCAGATCCACCGGAGTGCCGCCCAGGATGACTTTGTCGGCGTTCAGATTGTCCACGTCGCCTCCCTTAGTAGTTTTCGGCGGGCACGAGCTGCCCTTTGGTTTCGAAGTAGCGGCGCCCTGTTACCGGGCAGAGCCAAGCTCCGCCGTCGTCCTGCTTGAGCGGGTGGCCCGCCTCACCCACCCAGCCCATTTGCCGCGCCGGCACGCCGGCCACCACGGCATATGCCGGGACGTCGCGGGTCACGACGGCGCCAGCGGCCACGGTGGCCCACTCGCCAATAGTGAGGGGCGCTATGCAGACCGCACGCGCTCCGACGGAGGCACCTTTGCCTACCGTCACGCCCACAGCCACCCAGTCTTCGGATCCCTTAAGGGTTCCGTCAGGGGTAATTGCCCGCGGGTGCAGGTCGTTGGTGAGGACGGCCGCGGGGCCGATGAAGACGCCATCGGCTAAGCGCGCCGGTTCATAGACGAGAGCATAATTTTGGACCTTGCAGTTGTTGCCCAGCGTGACGGCTGGCCCCACGTAGGCTCCCCGGCCGATGTTGCAATTACTGCCCAGGACGGCGTCTTCCCTGATTTGTGCCAAATGCCAGATCCTGGAGCCTTCTCCAACGCTGGCCGACTCTTCGACGTCAGCCGTGGCGGCGATCGAGATCATTTCGTTCCTCCCAGGGACGGTGGTGCCGGAGACCGGCGTGGTTAGAGCTTCCCGTCGACGTCGTCGCACCCAGGTGACGGCAAGCGCACCGAACAACGCGCCCAGCGTGTTGCTGGCAACATCCCGCAGGCCTGCCTGCCGCTGGTCGAGGGCAAGGAACTGGACTACCTCAATGGCTCCGGAGCTGAGCAGCCCCGCCACAGCAGCAAGCCACCAGCGGCGTGCTGGCAGCAGGCTGGCAAGCAGCAACCCGAGTGGCACGAATAGCAACACATTGGCGACCACCTCGATGTGGCCCGCCCTGATTCCTGCAGTTAATGGTTGTTCCTGCAAGACCCGGAGGAAGCTGCGAAGGAGACCGGAAACGGGGCGTTCGACAGGAGTGGGCCAAAAGCCGACGCACGCCAGGGCGACAAGGTACAGCGCAAGCAGCCAAACGGAGATTCTGCGCCGGACGGTCATGACCGGCTCCCCGAATGCCTGGTGCCGGCCATCCATATAATGAGACCGTCGGCGCTCATATGGCACCTCCCGCGGAAAGCGCGTGCAGCGATGGCCCTGCCGCGACGGGGCGGGCGTTGAAATCATCTGCCGTGCCCCGCCGGGTAAGTCGCGCCTGCAGCCGGCGCCCCTTGTAACGGAGGAAGTGGCCGGCGGCTTCGAGTTCACGGACGTACACCCGTCGGCTAGAGGACGCCGAATCGAAGGCTGCACGGTATATGTCCAACTGGGCCTCTGCGGCATGCGCCAACGAGTAACGATGCTCCACAACGCGCCTGCCGAAACCCCCTAGCTCGGCGCGGAGCATCTCAGCTGGCAGGATCTCCAACAGGATCCGGCTAAGAGCAGCAGCACTGCCAGCTTGGCCCCTGCCCACGCCATACCATCCCTGCCACAGAAACGTCTCGAGTGAGGACGGCGTTAGTAACTCCCAGAAGCCTGCCTCGCCTTGGATGACCAGCGGTTTGCCGAAGGCCAGCGCCCGCAGCGCGGATCCCCCCATGCCGAGACAAACGTCAGCCACATCGTAGGCTGCCCGTGGGTCGGCGAGTTCGCCGGTGAGGACGACCGTCTGCCGGCCGGTCCGGATATTGACCTGCGCCGCCCGCTCGGCAACTTCAGCACGGGCCGGGCCGTCGCCGGCAATCAGCAGGCAAACCCGCATCGTGGCGGGGAGGGAAGCCACCGCGTCCATGGCACTGAGGATGCCCTCGAGCTTGAGCTCCCTGGCCAAGCGGGACACGATGGCCACAACATACGCGCCCTCCCAGACACCCCACGCCTTCCGGAAGTCTCCCTGGGCAAGGTCAAGGCCGGGGCGGTTGGCGTCAACATCGACGGGGGGCTCCAGGACGTTGACGGCTGAGCGTCCCGAACGGACTTCAGCTTCCGCGATTTGATGGGTGCCGACCGTCAGCGGAACATGCTTGGGGATGAACGGCGCCACTGCCATGGACATGACGGTGGAAACCGCAGCCGCATGGGGCAGCCGCCGCGCTGCCATGTAGCATTCCAACGAGGGTGGCCACTCGTAGCCGTGCAGAATATCGATGTGCCTTTGTTCAGCAAGGCGGGCGAGTGCCCGGGCAGCGCCCAATGATGGCCGCCTGCCTGTGGCCGGCGCAGCCACAAATTCCAGCCCCAGCCCGCGGATTTTTTCCACGAGCGGGCCGGGCCGTCCGAACACGATGGTCTCGTGGCCCATCCTTTGAGTAGCTCCGGCTAGTTCGATGGCATTGATCTGGCTTCCGCCGATGCCGAGGTCGTGGGGGTAGACCAGGATTTTCATCGGACCAACTCCGCGACATCCGGGTGCGCCTCGCGGCGACCCACTTGCCTCAGCAGTTTCACGTCGTCCCTGCGCCAGTACAGCAACACGGCGGCCGTGGAGGCTGCGATGCCCGCTCCCACCGGGAGTTCCAGCCAGGGCGCCGGCAGCCGCCCGGCCAGGCCAAGGGATGACGCGCCTACGGCGATGGAAGCCAGTGCAGGTATCCACACCACTGAATAGAGTGCGCGCACCGAAACGCCGGTCCGGGAGACCTGCCAAAGGCAAAGGGGTAATAGGACACAGCTCGATACGAGTGCCTGCGCCAGGGCGAGGCCGGGCAGTCCATTCAGTGCCGCACCGGCCGCAAGTGCGGGCACCAGCACCAGGAGGCTGCCGGCCTGAACGACAAATACTGTGCCGGACCTGCCCTGGACGACCATGAAGTCATAGGCCAGGTCCGAGAAGATCCTGCTCACGGCCGCCACCACCAGCCACGAAAGTGCGGCAGCTGCTGGCAGCCAGTCCTTGCCATACACCAGATCGACCAGCGGTACCGCACTTGCGGCTAGAAACATCACGGGCGGCAGCGTCGCCGCAGCAAGGACAGCCACCACCGAGACAAGCGCGGAATTCATGGCTGCTTTGTCCTGCTGAAGTGTTGAAAAAGCAGCAGGTGCCACCCTGCGAAGGGGTTGGGCCAAGATACTGACAGGCCAGTTGGAAAGGTTGAACGCAAGGACGTAGAAGGCGAGTACGGCGGGCCCCAGCATGCTTCCGGCCGTCAGCTGGTCAGCGTAGCCAATCGCGAAGAAGATAATGCTGGTTCCAGCTAGCGGCAACCCGAACCGGAGCAGGGGGCCGAGCTGATGGCGGTCCAGCCCGAAACGATAGGGCATGGGCGAAGCCGCGAGGAACATAGCACCGGAAATGAGGCTTCCGGCCACCCTGCCCACCGCCAGCGCCATGGCACCCATGCCCGCAAGTGCCAACAGAACCGACAAGATAGCCCCGGTCCAGACGTTGACCTGGTCGATTCCCAGCCGGGTCTTTTCCCTGAAATCGCGCTGGAGCAGGGCCGCCGGAGAAGCCACCACCCCGTTGATGAAGACGCTGAGGATGAGGACCCGGACTACGTCGGTTGCCCCGGGGTCCCCCATGGCCGCCGTGAACGCAGGCGCCGCTAGGGCGGCCCCTGCGCAGAAGATGCCGCTTCCCACCACCGAGATGGTGTTGACTGTGGGTACTATTTTCGCGGGGTCGCCGGTCCACCGGACGATCGCCAGCGACACACCAAGTTCATTGAAGCTGAGCACTGCCATCAGTGCCACCAGTGCCACAGCAAAAGTGCCGAAGGAATCCGGGCCCAACACCCTCGCCAGGACAATTCCAATCCCGAGCGTGCCCACCTTGGACACCAGTGTGTTCAGCAGGCTCCACGCGAAGGCGTTGGAGGCCCCGGCTCCGGTGCGTGCATGTGTCATGGCCGCTCCAAAGCTGCGAGCAATTGGTCGACGACGTACTCCTGCTGACGGGCCGTGATATGCGGGTAAATCGGCAGGGAGAGCATGGTTGCCGCGGCTTCTTCAGCGACGGGGAATGCCCCGCGGCACAACCCCAGATGCCGGTACGCGCGGCTGAGGTGCATCGGCACCGGGTAGTGGATGCCAGCGCCGATCCCTGCCCCGTTCAGCGCGGCGAGGACGCGGTCCCGGTCCAGGATCCGGATGACGTAGAGGTGCCAGACATCGATGTTGCCTTCGGCCGTGCGCGGCAGCACAATGCCGGGGACGTCCCTGAGCATCTCCGAATAGCGGGCGGCGGCCTCCCGCCGTCGTTCGTTCCAAGTCGCAAGGCGCCGCAGTTTGGAGTTGAGCACTACGGCCTGGATAGTGTCCAGACGGGAGTTCATGCCTATCGCGTCATGCTCGTACTTGACGGAACTTCCGTGGGCGCCCAAGAGGCGGACACGGGCAGCTATCGTGTCATCATCCGTCAGGACGGCCCCGGCATCCCCGGCCGCCCCGAGGTTCTTGCCAGGATAGAAACTCGTGCCTGCAACGCTTCCCAGCGTGCCCGCGAAGCGCCCGTAACGGGATGCACCCTGGGCCTGTGCGGCGTCCTCAACGATGACGGCGCCGCATCCGAAGGCAGCAGCCTTTAGCTGTTCAACGAAAGCCGTCTGCCCGAATAGGTGCACGGCCACGATCGCCTGAGTCGCCTCGGTCACTGCCTCGCTGACCCCGGCCGGATCGATGAGGAGGTAGTCCGGGTCCACGTCCACAGGTACAGGTACCGCTCCGATCCGACTTATGGCCTCGGCTGTGGCAATGAAAGTGTTGGCTGGCAGGATCACTTCTCCTCCGGGCCTGACTCCGGCCGCACGGAGCCCCAGTTCCAACGCATCAGTGCCGTTGGCCACGCCGACGCAGTGCCGGGCGCCGAGGAATCCGGCGTAGGCCTGCTCGAACTCTGTAACCTCCGGGCCTCCGATAAAAGAGGTCCGCGAGAAGACCTGCCTGATGCCGCTCTCTACTTCCTCAGCTATTTCGTTCTGCTGCGCGCCGAGGTCAACAAGGGGAACGGACAGGGGGAAAGTTGGGGAAATAGTCATTGTCCGCCTCCTGAAGCAGCAGTCATTTGCATAGTTCGCTCAGCGGCCCGCGCCGGCACACCGACCCAGGTTTCTCCGGCCGGAACGTCGGCCAGGACGGCGGCCCCCATGCCCACGGTGGAGCCGGCGCCGACGGCCGTCCGCTCCCGCACGCAGGAGTTCATGCCGAGATACGCGGCCCGTCCCACCCGGACGCCTCCGCCGAGCGAAACGCCGGCCGCAAACGTGGCAAAATCCTCCACCACATCGTCATGGGTGAGGGTCACTCCGGGCATCACCACCACGTGGTTTCCGATGGTGACGTCGGCCGTCAGGGTGACATGGCCCAGCAGGATGTTGCCGTGGCCGATCCGGCATCCCTCCGGCAGCCGGACCGAGGCGTCAACCACTGTGGCGTACCGCCGGTCGGGGAACCCGAGCCCGGCCAGCCTTTCCACTATCCCGGCCCGCCCGCCGCCTGCTCCGACGCAGACCACCACCTTCGCGTCCGGGTAGTTGAGCGCGTCGCTGACCGGTCCCAGGATGTGCGAGCCGTCCATCGTGGTGCCCGCCCTGCCCGGGTCGTCGTCGAGGATGCCCACAACATCGAACTGGCCGCTGTCGCGCACGGTGGCGAGGACTTCGCGGGCGAGCCCGCTGGCTGCGATGAGAATCAGGTCAGCCACGGTTTCCCTCCCCGCTTGCCAGCCGGATGGACCGCAGCACCCGGGACTGCTCGCCCGGCGTCAGCTGGTGGTACACGGGCAGGATCAGGGTGTTGTCCGTCAGGCGTTCGGTGACGGACAAGTCGGCGTCTCCGGTGTCCCGGCCCGCGTAGGCAGGCTGCCGGTGCGCGGCCATGATTCCGCGGCGGGCGGAGATCCCGTCGCGTGCCATGCGCTCCAGGAGTTCCTCGCGGTTCAGGGGGAAAGAAGGCAAAACCTCCACCCAGAAGGACTGGAAATTGCTTGTGCCGTAGGCGGGGTCGCGGACCAGCCGCAAACCCTCAACGCTTGCCAGGCCGGACTGGTACCCGGCCACTATTTCGCGGCGCCGGGCTACAGCCTCGGCCAGCCGGCCCAGCTGGACCAGTCCCACCGCGGCCTGCATGTCAGTCATCCGGAAGTTGAATCCGGCTTCCAGGTACTCCTCCGCCGGGGCCAGGAGGGCGGCATGGCGGTCCTTGGCCGAGACGCTCATGGCATGTTCACGCAGCCTTCGCGCACGGCCTGCCCACTCGGCGTTCCGGGTGGTCAACATGCCGCCCTCACCAGTGGTCAGGATCTTGCGCGGGTGGAAGGACCACGCCGCTAAATCGGCGCCGGCTCCGACGGGACGGCCCTGGTACGTGGAGCCCGCACCGCAGGCTGAATCCTCCACCACCGTGATGCCGAGTGGGTCGCACAGCGCCCGGATCGGATCCAGATCCACCGGCGTTCCACCTTGGTCCACCACGATCACAGCTTTTGTGGCCGGCGTCAGGGCGGCGGCGACGGTCTGTGCGGAGACGTTGCCGGTTTCCTCGTCAACGTCGCAGAACACCGTCCGCGCTCCCACATAGCCGGCAGCGTTGGCGGTGGCAATGAAGGAGAAGGACGGCACCACCACGTCGTCGCCCGGACCGAGGCCCGCCACCTTCAGCGCCAGGTGCAGGGCAGTGGTGCAGTTGGAAACCGCGACAGCGTACATCGCCTCCTGCGTGGCGGCGAAGGCCTCCTCGAACTGCGCCACCCGGGGCCCCTGGGCCACCCAGCCGGAGGCAATCACCTCAGCGACCGCCTCCGCTTCCTCGATGCCAAGCCAAGGCTTCATCACGTTGATCCGGCTCACGGCCTGATCCTGGCTGACGGTCACCGCACGCCTCCCACCCGGGCGGCGGCAATCTCGCCGCGCAGCGGACGCCACCAGTCCACGAGTTCCCGGAGCCCCTCCTCAAGTCCTGTTTCAGCCGCGAAACCGAGGTCCAGCCGGGCAGCGGAGGTGTCGGCAAGGCGTCGGACAACACCGTTGATGGCGCGGTCCGGGCCGTGCTCCACCTGCAGGTCGGAGTCCATGGCCCTCAACAGTGCTTGGGCAAGTTCCAGCAGGCTGGTCTCTTCACCGCTGGCCACGTTGTAGACGCCCTCGCGGACTCCGCTACCGGCAGCCAGGATGTTGGCGCGGGCGACGTCCCTGGTGTGGATGAAATCCATGGTCTGCCGTCCGTCCCCGAAAATCAGCGGCGGCTGCCCGTCCGCAATGCGCTCCATCCAGCGGACCAGCACCTCCGTGTAGAGGCCATGGACGTCCATCCGGGGTCCGTAGACGTTGAAGTAACGCAGCAGGACATAGTCCAGGCCTGTCATGGCCCGGAAGCTGCGGGCCATTCCCTCGTTGAAGGACTTCGCGGCGCCGTAGAACGTGTCGTTGTTGTGGTGGTGGTGGCGCTCGGTGGTGGGGAAATCCTCTGCCATCCCGTAGACCGATGCGCTGGATGCTGCCACCAGCTTGCCCACACCGTGCTCGGCTGCCGCTTCGAACACATTGAATGTGCCGTCAACCAGCACTTCGAGGGCCAGCCGCGGCTCCTCCGCGCACTGCGTGATCCGGATGGCCGCCTGATGGAAGACGATGTCTTTGCCGCGGGTGAGGTCATGGACCAGGTCCCGGTCGCGCAGGTCCCCTTCGACGAGTTCGATCCTGCCCGTGGCAGCTGCCTCGTCGAGATTGGCGCGGCGGCCGCGGACCAGGTTGTCCAGGACGGTTATCCGCTCAACTCCTGCGGCGATCAGGTGGTCGACAACAGTGGATCCGATGGTGCCGGCCCCGCCTGTGACCAGGACCCGTGCGCCCTGCAGCATGCTCATCGCCGTCCCTCCAGCTGGGTTTCGTTGCCCGTGACGGGGACGGACTGTCCGTCGCCGCTGAGGCTGCGGCTTACCGCTTCCAGTACCGACAGCACCCGAAGGCCGGATGCCCCGCTGGTCCGCGCCGGCCGGTGATGCCAGATGCTGCTGGCAAATTCCGCCACCATCTGGCCAAGGGCCTCATGTTCCGGCAGCGCGGGGGACCAGGTGTCGCCCAACCGGTAGGAAATGGCGAAGGCCTTCTTCTCCGCGGGTGAACGGTATTTCCGGTCCAGACTGACGCCGCGGTCGTACACGCTCAGCCGTTGCTGTGGATTCAGGTCATCCCAGACGAGCGTCCGTTGCGAGCCGCCCACCACCATCTGGCGGATCTTGGTGGGGCTGAGCCAGTTCACGTGCACGTGCGCCATGGCATCGTTCGGCAGGGCAAACGTCAGATGCCCCACGCAGTCCCGCCCGGTGCCAAGCGGATCCGCGCCGTGGGCCGCCACTTCCGCCGGACGGAGGCCGCCCGGCAGGATGAAGTCGATGATGGCAAGATCGTGCGGAGCAAGGTCCCAGAAAACGTCCACGTCGGGCTGTACCAGACCCAGGTTGATCCGCACCGAGTCGATGAACAGGATCTCGCCCAGGGATCCGTCGGCAATCAGTTCACGAATCTTCAGCACCGCGGGGGTGTAGCAATAGGTATGGTCGGCCATCAGGACCAACCCGCGGTTCTCCGCTTCTTCAACCATCTCCACGCCTTTGGCCCTGCTGTCGGCCAGGGGCTTTTCCACCAGCACGTGCTTTCCGGCCCGCAGTGCTGTCAGGGCGATGCCATGGTGGGCGTGCGCCGGCGTGGCAATGGCCACCGCATCGACGTCGACCGTATCCAGCAGCTCGTCGATGGACTCGCAGACCGGAACGCCGCCGTTCGCTGCCGCGAGCTTGACGGCGCGGTCGCGGTCCATATCCACGATCGCGGCCAGTTTCCAGTCGGGGCTCGCGTTGAAATTCCGGGCGAGGTTGGGCCCCCAGTAGCCGGCTCCGATAACGGCTGCCCGCAGCGGTGCGGCGGATGCCATAAGGTCAAGGTCCCGGCGGTAGGACTCCTGTGACGATTCCATATCTGTCCCCTCCACTTAATACGCGCCCGCAGGCATGCACATTGCTTTGAAGGTCCGCCACATGATGATGACGTCCCCCATGATCGACCAGTTTTCGACGTAGTAGAGATCGAGCCGCACTGCCTCATCCCAAGGCAGGTCCGAGCGGCCGTTGACCTGCCAGAGGCCGGTGATTCCGGGCTTGATGAGCAGCCGCCGGTGGGTGTGCCGTTCGTAGGCCTCCACTTCGCGCTGCAGCGGCGGCCGGGGTCCCACCAGGCTCATTTCGCCGGTGAGGACATTCCAGAACTGGGGCAGCTCATCAAGTGAGTAGCGGCGCATCCAGCGCCCGCAGCTGGTCACCCGCGGGTCGTTCTGCATTTTGAACAGCACGCCGGCCCCTTCGTTGCGTGCCATCAGGGCGGCGAGCGACGCCTCAGCGTCGGTCACCATGGAACGGAACTTGATCATCCGGAACGGCCGGCCGGCCTTGCCGACGCGCTCCTGTTTGAAGAACACCGGTCCCGGACCGCTGCGCTTGACGATGACCGCAAGGACCAGGAACAGCGGCGACAGGAGGACCAGGGCCACCGAGGCGCCCGCGATGTCCAGCAGCCGCTTGAGGACATGCTTGCCGCCGCTGTACTGCGGGACGTCCACGTGCATCAGCGGCAGGCCCTCCACAGGCCGCCAGTGAATCCGCGGCCCGGCCACGTTGGTCAGCGTGGACGCGAGCACGAGTTCGGCGGAGTGCTCCTCCAGCCGCCAGCCCAGCTCCCGGATGTACTGGTTGCCACCCGGCACCGGGCCCGCCACAATAACGGCCTCGGCTCCGCACTTTCCCACTGTCCGGACAACGTCATCGGTGGAGGACAGCACGGGAACACGGTGCCCGTCGACGTCGAGCGTCATCCCCCGCCGGGCTCCCGGGAGGGACACCCCCAGGATTTCGTAGGCCGCACCGGTCTTCTTGGCGATCCGCCCCAATACGTAGCGGACATCCTCGGGCTGGCCAATGACTACTGCCTTTACCAGGAACTGGCCGTCGGCCTGTTTCCGGTTGTACCAGCGGCGGGTGAACCACCGGTTCCCCACAAGAGCCAGGACACCCAGGGGAAACGACGCGACGTAGAAGGCCCAGGCGGGCTCCAGCCGAAACACCACCAGGAACACTGCCAGCACGCCAAAGACCCGGGTGGTGGCAACGGCAACGCGTTTGTATTCGCTGGAACCGACGCCAAGGACCTTCGGGTCCCGTGTCCGGTAGAAATGGAGGGCCCCGGTCCATAGCACCACGAGGCCTGCGGCCAGCACCGCACCCACAGCGTTGTCCCGGCTTTCCGCAAAGGAGTGGCCGCCGTCGAACCGGATCACGTATCCGATCAGCACCGAAAGAACTACTACCAGGGAGTCGGTCATGCGGAGGAAGCGGGCCAGGAAACGGGCCCATTCGCGGCCGGAAAGCTTGCGTTCTGCCGGTTGCCCTGCCGGGCTTCCGGGGGAACGCCCGACGACGGCGGATCCGGCGGGGGCAGCGGAACCGGCGGGGGATCCGACGGCGCCACGCGGCGGACTGGTGACGGTCCCGGAACTTCCCCCGGGCCCGAGGAATTTCATGACGAACGGGCTGGTCTTGCCCAGTTGACTCATTTCGGCCCCCACACATTTATGGAGGACGAGCGCGATACGCGAGCAGACGACGTCGCCACTGCCTATCCCCCCGACCATTGGTAGGCGGCACCGGATGATGCCTTCCCCAATAAAAGCCGTGGGCCTGTGTCCCCGTCACGAGGGCCACCTACCCGGCTTTGCCCACATGGCGTCGGGGCCATGGACGGGTATTACTCGGACGGATAGCGGCTTGTTAGGTGATGGCGCCGGGAACTACGTGACGCCTCATGACCCGGGACACCCGGGCCTACCTGCGGGCGAGCCGCGGTCCAGGGTCCGGCGGCCCTGCCGGACCTCCCTCCTCCGGCCGGAGCAAGTACTCGGTAAACCGCGCCGTTTCAAGGATGTTGGCGTTCGTGACGCGGTTGCAACGCCGCGGAAACAGGGCCCGGACAAGATGTGAGTATGAAGCGCAAGGCACAGTCACCCGAATCGGCCGACTTGAGCTGCGAAGTTTGCGGACAGATGCCGGAACCCACAAAAACCCGGTTGACCCTGGCGAACATCGCCGTCATGCTGCCGATTGAGCTCCTTGTCCATGCCGCCGTGGTGGAAACGCACCTCCCGTACGTGGCCAAAGTCCTCGTCCTCACCCTGACTGCCACAGTCCTGGTGATCTGGGTGGCTGAGCCTTCCGCGGCCAGGATGCTGAGGAACTGGCTGCACGCTCCTGCCCTCCGGCACCGCAAGCGGCTGAACACTGCACCGGCCCTGTGGCGCGCACGCACAGTGCTGCGCGACGAGCCAGGGTCGCTTCAAAAGATCACGGAGGCCTTGGCCCGGCTGGACACCAACATCCTCAGCATCCACCTCCATCCGGTGCCAGGCGGCGTCATGGACGAGTTCGTCCTGTCCGCACCGGGGCACCTTGGCGAGCGGGAGATTCTCGAGGCACTGCGCGACGGCGGCGGGAGGCACTCCCACCTCTGGCCCACCACGGCCCTTGCCATGGCGGACGGCCAGACCAAGGCGCTGAGCCTTGCCGCGCGGATTGCCGGCAACCCGGATGAGCTTCCACTGGCAGTCGCCGAGCTGCTTTCGGCGAGGATCGTACCCGTGACCGCGGAGGGCCGCGAAGAAACCCCGGCCGCTGCCGACGACGGGACAGTACTTAAGATCCCGACGGCCTGGCACGGTCCCATCACCTTTTACCGCCCGGGTGAGCCCTTTACGCCCGCCGAATCGGCGCGGGCCCACCGGCTGGCTGAGCTGGCCGAGATCCTGGCGCACAGCGACAGCCGGTAGCTGCCCGCAGTCACAATCGGTAAATAGGCTGCCCGGCCGGCATTGCCGGAAAAACCCTTGACAGTGGCAGGGGTCACTTCTATCTTTAATTTTGGGATCCCAAAACGGGATCCCAAAAGTGACCACTCTCCCGGACCTCTGGCCATCCGCATCGCGGACCCAAGATCAGGCCCGGACAGTACGGCCGCCGCCCGATCAGGCCCCGGCCAGCCACAGCACCAGAGTCTTTCCCCTGCCCGCAATCTTCCCCGTGAAGGAGAAGCTGTGTCCCTCCCCAGTACCGAAACCGACCCAACAGTCCAGTCCCCCGAAGGCCCGACCGGCAAGGACGGCGTGCAACGGCGCACCAACGTCCGCTGGAAACTCTTCCTGCTGCTCCTCGTCCTCGTCGCCGTCAACTACATCGACCGGGGCTCCATCTCCGTGGCGCTCCCCATCATCCAGAAGGAATTCAACCTCGCCCCTGAGCTGGTGGGCCTCCTGCTCTCGGCCTTCTTCTGGACCTACGCCCTCATGCAGATCCCTGTCGGCCTGCTGATCGACAAGTTCGGCCCGCGCAAGGTCATGACAGCCTCCTGCGTCGGCTGGGGCGCCGCAACGGCCGCCTCAGGCATGGCCGGCGGCTTCCTGAGCATGTTCATCGCCCGGCTTGGCATCGGCATCACCGAAGCAGGGGTCATGCCCGCCGGCGGCAAGCTCAATGCCATCTGGATGCACAAATCGGAACGCGGCCGCGGCGCCACCATCCTCGACGCCGGAGCTCCCCTCGGCGCCGGGCTGGGCGGCATCCTCATCGCCGGATTGATCGCCGCCACCGGCAGCTGGCGCAGTTCCTTCGTCATCGCCGGTGCCGCCACCGTGCTTATGGGCCTCGCCGTCTGGTGGTATGTCCGGGACAACCCTCGCCAGCACCGCGGCGTCAACGTAGCCGAGGCCGAATACATCGAGGCCTCCCATGCAGCAGAGGATGCCGAGGCCGAACTGGACGGCAGCAAGGGCAAACGCGCCCTGCTCCCCTACCTGAAGTTCCGCTCCTTCTGGGCCATGTGCTTCGGCTGGCTGGGCTTCAACGGCGTGTTCTACGGCCTGCTGACCTGGGGCCCGCTCTACCTTGCCCAGGCAAAGGGCTTCGACCTGAAGACCATCGGCTGGTCCACCTTCGTGATCTTCGGAGCCGGCTTCGTCGGCGAGATCCTCGGCGGCACCCTCGCCGACAAATGGCGGGCAGCCGGCGCCTCGGCCAACCGCGTCATGCGCACCCTGCTGGGAATCTCCAGCGTCGTAGTGGTGGGCGGCCTCATCGGGGTGACCGTCGTGGCGGACCCGACCACCGCCGTCGTACTCCTCTCAGTGGTCATGTTCTTCCTCCGCTGGGTGGGCCTCTTCTGGAGCATCCCGTCCATCCTGGGCGGCCGGACCAACGCCGGTGTGCTGGGCGGCGCGATGAACTTCAGCGGAAACATCTCCGGCTTCGTCACTCCCATTGCCGTCGGCCTGATCGTGGGCGCCACCGGCTCCTACACGTGGGCACTGCTGTACTTCGTGGGATCCGCCATCATCATGGGCGTGTCCGTCCTGATGCTGGACTACAACAAGCGGCTCCCTGTCTAAGCGGTCGGCACACGACCCTGGGCACGCAGCCCTAAGCTAGGCACCGCAGCACCTCTCCCGGCGCCGGGAGCGCACCACCCGTCACGAAAACCCGAACGGAGCACCATGCTTGCCGCAGAAGAAACCCAGGACAAGGAACGCCCCCTCCGCGAGACGGTCCGGGACACGCTCCGCACCCGGATCTTCGAAGGGCATTACGCTCCCGGCACCCGGCTGGTGGAACGCGACCTCGCCGCCGAGTTCAACGTCTCCAGGCTCCCTGTCCGGGAGGCGCTGCGGATGCTGCGCCAGGAAGGCCTCCTCAGCGACCGGGGAGCCCGCGGCGCCGAAGTCAGTTCGCTCAGCCCCAAGGACGTCGAGGACCTCTTCGATGTCCGCCAGTCACTGGAGGTGCTAGCCTGCCGCCTGGCCGCCATCCGCGCAACACCGGAGGACTTGCGGCACCTTGACGGACTGCTGGACGAGGCCCAACGCTGCCTCGCCAAAGGCGCCGTCATGGAGGCACACCGGGCCAACAGTGAATTCCACGACGCCATCACCAGGATCGCGGACAACGGCTTCCTCAAGTCAGCCCTCGAACCCCTGCAGGGCCGCATGCACTGGCTGTTCCGGCACGTCAGCGACCTGCCCGAACTGATCCAGGAACACCGGGACCTGTACGGCGCCATCGCCAGCGGCGATCCGGACCGCGCCGCCGCCCAGTCGGCGTCGCACATCGGCAAATACCGCGAACAGTTCCCCGACGACTTCCAGAAAACAGAACCCGCCCTTCACCGGAAGAAAAAATGAAGCTCCTAGTCATCAACCCCAACATCAGCGACGACGTCACGGCGCTGATCGAATCGGAAGCCCTGCGCTCCGCCTCACCGGGCACAGAGCTGGTGGTCCGCACCGCCGGGCACGGCGTCGAATACATCGAAACCCGCTTTGAGTCCCTGATCGCCGCCGGCGCCGTGGCAGAGATCATCGCCGAATACGCCGGAGAGGTGGACGGCGCACCCATCGACGGCGTCGTTGTCGCGGCCTTCGGCGACCCGGGCATGCCCGCACTGAAGGAACTCACGGACGTCCCCGTCATCGGCATCACCGAGGCCGCGCTGTGCGCCGCCGCCCTGCAGGGCCACCGCTTTTCCATCATTGCCATCTCGGACCGGATCCGGCCCTGGTACCGCGACTGCGTGGAGCGCTTCGGCCTGGGCGGCCGGCTGGCTTCCATCCGCTCCATCAACGAAAGCCTTAACGGCATCGGTTCCGTACAGCAGGACTTCAAGGAAACGCTGCTGGCGCTCAGCCGCCAGGCCGTCACCGAGGACGGGGCCGACGTCGTCATCCTCGCCGGCGCGCCCCTCGCCGGGCTGGCCCGCGAACTCCGCGGGCAGATCCCGGTTCCGGTGGTGGACGGCATCTCCGCCGGCATCCGCATGGCGGAGGCCGTCGTCGGACTTCAGTCCGGACCGCACCGCGCCGGCGCCTTCGCGCCGCCACCGCTCAAGGCCCGCAAGGGCCTCTCCGAAAACCTCGACGCCGCCCTGGCCGCCGCACAGTCGGCACACACCGCGGCAACAAACGCCGCTTCAACGAACTAGGAGGACAATGATGTCCCGCACTCCAGACCTCGTCATCGCCCACGGCACCGTGGTCAACAGCTTCGGCCGCAGGAACGCCCACGTGGTGGTCCGCGACGGCCGCATCGACCAACTCATCGACGCGACCGAACCCGTCCCCGCCGCTGCCCGGACCATCGACGCCACCGGCCGGCTGGTGGTTCCCGGCGGCGTGGACGGCCATTGCCACGTGGCCCAGGTAACCGGACGCTTCCGGACCCTGGACGACTACCGCACCACCTCCACGGCAGCACTCTGGGGCGGCACCACCACAATCATTGACTTCGGCATTCCCCGCGACGCCCAGGAAACCCCGCTGGCGGCCGTGCTCCACAAGAAGGAACTGGCGTTGGAATCCCGCTGCGACGTCGCCCTGCACGGTGCCGTTGTCAGCTGGGATGAGACCGTGCCCTGGCAGCTGGAGCAGCTGGCAGCCGAAGGTGTCCGCTCGGTGAAGATGTACACCACCAACCGCGGCACCACCATGGCGGACGGGGACACCATCCTGAAGGTCATGCGCGAGATGGTCCGGCTGGACGGCCTGACTTACATCCACGCCGAACACGACCCCATCATCAGCGACTGCACGCAGCAGCACGCCGACGACGGCCGGATCGGCATCGAGCACCTGCACCGGACCCGCCCTGAGCTGGCCGAGGAAGTCTCGGTCAAGGAAACCCTGGCAATGGCCGAGTACACCAAAGCCCCCGTGTACTTCGTTCACCAGTCAACCCCGGGCGCCGTCGACCTGGTCACCGAGGCCCGTGATCGCGGCCAGGAGGCCTACTCCGAGACGTGCCCGCACTACCTGACGCTCGATGACACCGTCTACGGGTCCGCATTCCCGGAGTGGTACGCCTGCTGCCCGCCCATGCGCAGCCCCGAAACCGTCGCCGCGCTCAAGGAACGGCTCGCCGACGGCGCCATCCACACCGTCTCCTCGGACCATTCCTGCTATGACCTGTCGCAGAAGCGTGAGCGTACGGACGACGTCCGCGCCATGCCGCACGGCCTTCCGGGGGTGGAAACCCGGATGCCCGTCACCTTCACAGCCATGGCTTCAGCCGGCAGCTCGGTGGAGGCCTTCGTGGAAGTTTTCTCCGCAGGCCCGGCACGCATCAACGCGGTCCCCGGCAAGGGGACCGTCGCCGAGGGCTTCGACGCTGACCTGGTGGTCTTCGACCCCGCCGAACAACGGACGGTCGACGGCGGTGCGCTGCACATGGGCACTGATTTCTCGCCGTTCGACGGCCGCAGGCTCACCGGCTGGCCCGCCGTCGTGGTGTCCGCCGGACGGGTGGTTCTCGACGCTGACGGCTTCCACGATCCAGGCGCCGTGGGGCGTTTCGTGGCCCGCAACGGCTTCCGCGAGCACCTCTCGTCCGGCGCGGGTGCCGCCGCGGACTCGGCCGCCGCCACTCCCGCAACCCTCTCCGCAGCAAAGTAGGAGCAACCATGCCATCCGCAGCACGCAAGACCCGCATCGGCATGATCGTGCCGTCCTCCAACACCTGCCTGGAGCCGCAGAGCTACCGGATCCTGGGCGGCCGGGACGACGTCACCATCCACTTCACCCGGATCCCCGTTACCCGGATCGCCCTGGATGACTCCTCGGACAAGCAGTTTGATCCGGCTGTGATGCGCGCCGCCGCCGAGCTGCTGGCAACGGCAGACGTTGATGTCATCGCCTGGAACGGCACGTCCGGTTCCTGGCTCGGCGCGGACCACGACCGCGAACTGGTCGGGGAAATCATGGACGCGACGGGCATCCCGGCCACCACGTCCACGCTCGCCTACCTGGCCGCGTTCGGGTCCTTCGGCACGGAGCGGATAGGCCTCTTTACGCCGTACACGGAGGACGTCAACCGCGCGATCATGGCCTCCTACGAGGCGGACGGCATCAAGACCATCGGCCACCGGGCCCTGGGGCTGAGCGACAACGAGTCGTTCGCCCGGGTCACGGACGATGAGATGCGGCCCGGGTCGCTGGAGCTGGCCGCAGCCCGCCCGGATGCCCTGATCTACCTCTGCACCAACCTGTACGGCGCCAACATCGCCGCGGAAGTGGAGGCAGAAACCGGCGTTCCGGTGCTGGACTCCGTAGCCGTGACGCTGTGGCACTGCCTCAAACTTGCCGGGTCCCCCTTGCTCGCACCGAGGTGGGGCAGGCTGCTGGCGGACTGATTCAGTCCGCCAGAAAGCAGCCCAGGCAAGAACCGACGGCGGCCCGCCCACTGGGAGCGGGCCGCCGTCGAACCTTTTTGTGTCTGTTGTGCGCCTCCGGCTAGGCGTCGGCCGGCGCGTTCATCCGGACGGTCAGCGCACCGGGAAGCATGGTCATGTTGACGTACTTGGTGTCGCCCTCGTGATCGCCGTCGAGCTGGTAGTCGTCTGCATGTTCAAACGTGATTTCGACAGTTTTTCCCTGGAAGAACTCCACGGACGTGTCACGGCCTTTGCCCTTGCCGATCATGCCGGCCACAACGGAGAACCAGCCGAGCTTGCCCCGGGGCGCCAGGACCACCACGTCCAGCAGGCCGTCGTCCACCTTCGCGTCGGGGAAGATTTCCAGGCCGCCCTGGACCTTGCCGCAGTTCCCCACCATGACGCTGCGGACCCGGCGGTGTGCCACCGACTTTCCGTCGATGACGATGTTTGCCTTGACCGGTTTCCCCGGAAGGTTCCGGATCCCCGCATCCACGTAGGCCAGCCAGCCCACTTTGTCCTTCAGGTCCTCGTTGGTGTCCGCCATGATGGTGGCGTCATAGCCCATGCCCGCCATCACCAGGAAGAGCTGCTCCTTCTCCGGATCGCTCCGGACTGCCTGGACAACGTCGATCTTGCGGTCCTCGCCCGTCAGGGCACCCGCCATCGCGCCTTCGATGTCGGTGACGTCCATCCCGAGGTTGCGCGCCAGCAGATTGCCGGTGCCCAGCGGCAGCAGCCCCATCGGGGTGTCCGTGCCCGAAAGGACCTCAGCCACGCACCGCACGGTGCCGTCGCCGCCGGCAGCAATAACGACGTCGGCGCCCCGCTCAAGCGCTTCCTTCGCCTGCCCGACGCCCGGGTCCTCCTTGGTGGTTTCGATCCACAGGGGTTCATCCCAGCCGGCGTCTGCGCAGTGTTTGGCCATCAGGCCCCGGACATCAAAGTCCACCGGCTTGGCGGGATTGATGATGATGGCGGCGCGTTTGTTTTCCTGGGTCATGGCATCCTTCACAGGCAAATGGTCGGGGGTTCTCCCAAAGTGAAGCGTAACTGAAATCCGGGACTTGCTACCCTGCCGCAACGCGGACCGGGCACCTAGGCTCAGCAACATGAACACGTCTGGGCCGGGGCCGGAAACAAAAGATCTCACCGTTCATGAATGCTGGCAGCACCTTCGTTCCGCGTCCGTGGGAAGGCTGGCGGTCATCAGCGATGCGAAGCCGGAGATCTTTCCGGTCAACTACCTGCCGGACGAGGGTACGGTGCTTTTCCGGACAGGTCACGGAACCAAGCTGGACGCCGTCCTCGCCGGAGAGCCGGTGGTTCTTGAAGCGGACGGGCTGAACATCTACGGGACCATTGCTTGGAGCGTTGTGGTGAAGGGAGTCGCCGAGGCCGTGCAGCCCGGTGAGGACGCCCCCGCCGAGACGCCGTCGCCGTGGCAGGAGGGTGCCAAGGACATCCTGGTCCGCATCACGCCCAGTGAACTGAGCGGGCGCCGGTTTGTCATCGGCCCGCCCACCAAATGGTGGCCGCCCGTGGAACCGGTCACCCTGCCCGGGCACCAGCAGCAGGCCGGGCACCAGCAGTAAAGCGCCCGCCAAGTGAGCCTGCTAGTGCTTGGCTGAGAGGTCCGCGGATATCAGCCGTGCCGTCTCCACCGTTTCCTTTTGGACCATTTCCAGGTAGGCCTTGGGGTCCGGTTTGGTGGCCACCGACTGGGCCTGGAGCGACACGTTGATGGCTGCCACCACCTTGGTGGGGCCGTGGTAGACCGGGGCCGCGATGGACATCAGGCCAAGTTCGAGTTCCTGGTCCAGCAGGCACCAGCCCTGCGCGCGGACCGTGTCCAGCGCTGCCACGAGGTCTTTTTTGGTCCCGATGGCGCGGGGAGTCAGCGGCTTGATCTCGGCCTCGGCAAGGTACTTCTCCAGTGCCGCCGGGGGGAGCGCGGCGAGCAGCACCCGGCCCATTGACGTGGCGTAGGCCGGGAAGCGGGTCCCCACGGTGATGCCGATGTTCATGATCCGGCGGGTGGTGACCCGCGCGATGTAGGCGATGTCCTTCCCGTCCAGCACGGCGGCCGACGTCGACTCTCCCAGCCGCAGCGACAGTTCCTCGAGGTGCGGCTGCGCGAGCTGCGGCAGCGACAGGCCGGACAGGTAGGCGTAGCCGAGCTGCAGCACCTGCGCCGTGAGGGCAAAGGTCTTCCCGTCCGTGCGGACGTAGCCCAGCTCCACGAGCGTGTGCAGGAAGCGGCGGGCGGTGGCGCGGGTCAGGTCGGTCCGGGCAGCGACTTCGGTGAGGGTCATCACCGGGTGGTCGGTATCAAAGGCGCGGATCACGGCCAGCCCGCGGGCGAGGGACTGCACGTACTGGTCACTGGCCTGGGGCGCAGATGAAGGCCTGGGCGCGGTCTCTGCTGCTGCGTCGGTCATGGTTACCAATCCTATTAGCCTGCGCGGCGCCGGTCCCCCACAGCCCTTGAGCGCGAACGGGCAGTTCCGGCCCCGCCCTTGAGCGCGAACGGGCAGATAATGCCCTCAGATCGGGGATTTGAGGGCATCTGCTGCCAGTTCGCGCCGGCGTTTGGGCCTTAGGTGTCCGTTCGCGCTGGGCGCGGTTAGCGTTCGACGGCGGGGGCTGCTGTGAGGGGGACGGGCACCAGGGCCTGGAGTTCCTCAAGGGTGCAGCCGAACGTCTCGCGGACCTGAACGCCGTCCGGACCGGTCAGGAAGACGGCCTTGTCCGTGTACACGCGGGTCACGCAGCCCACGCCGGTGAGCGGGTAGGTGCAGGCCTCCACGATCTTGGACGCGCCGTCGCGGGTCAGGAGCGTCATCATCACAAAGACGTCCTTGGCGCCGGTGGCCAGGTCCATCGCGCCGCCCACGGCGGGGATGGCGTCCGGTGCGCCGGTGTGCCAGTTGGCGAGGTCACCGGTGGCCGAGACCTGGAACGCGCCGAGGACGCAGATGTCCAGGTGCCCGCCGCGCATGATCGCGAAGGAGTCGGCGTGGTGGAAGTAGGACGCCCCCGGGAGCTCGGTGACGGGGATCTTCCCGGCGTTGATGAGGTCGCCGTCGATCTGGTCCCCTTCAGCCACCGGGCCCATGCCGAGCATGCCGTTCTCGGTGTGGAGCGTGATGTTCTGCTCCGGTTCGAGGTAGTTGGACACCAGGGTGGGCTGGCCGATGCCCAGGTTCACGAACGAACCGGGCTTGATGTCGCGGGCCACCAGGCGGGCAAGGTCGTCGCGGCCCAGGGGCGCGTCGGATGTCTGGATGGATGCTGTCTGGATGCTCATCTCAGGCCACCTTCACTGAATTACTAACACGGACAATGCTGTTGACGTAGATGCCGGGTGTCACGACGTTTTCCGGGTCGAGTCCGCCGGTCGGGACGATCTCGGAGACCTGGACGATGGTGTGCTTGGCCGCAGCGGCCATGATCGGGCCGAAGTTCCGTGCCGTCTTGCGGTACACGAGGTTCCCGACGCCGTCGGCCTTGAGCGCCTTGATCAGGGCGACGTCGGCGTGGATGGGGGTCTCGAAGACCTGGCCGCGGCCGTCCAGGATGCGGGTTTCCTTGCCCTCGGCCAGCATGGTGCCGTAGCCGGTGGGGGTGAAGAAGCCGCCGATTCCTGCGCCGGCTGCCCGGATGCGCTCGGCCAGGTTGCCCTGCGGGACCAGTTCGAGTTCGATCTCGCCGGCCTTGTATTTGGCGTCGAAGTGCCAGGAGTCGGACTGCCGCGGGAAGGAGCAGATCATCTTCTTCACCCGGCCTTCCTTGATCAGCAGGGCCAGGCCCTGGTCGCCCTGGCCGGCGTTGTTGTTCACCACGGTCAGGTCCGTGGCGCCGCTGTCCAGCAGCGCGTCGATCAGTTCGAACGGCTGGCCGGCGTTGCCAAAGCCGCCGATCATCACGGTGGAACCGTCCTTGATGCCGGCGACTGCCTCGACGACGGTGTCAATGAAATTCAGCATGGTTGGCCCTTAACTCCGGAAGTTACGTTTTCGAGGACGACGGCGAGGCCTTGGCCGACGCCGATGCAGATCGCGGCGACGCCCCAGCGTTCACCGGAGGCCTGCAGGGACC
>NZ_JARCCY010000018.1:0-105914 GCF_039907775.1 Arthrobacter sp. CC3 | reverse complement strand
GCTACGGACTCGGACCGCACTTCGAAGGCCGCAACGCCACCCACCAGATGAAGAAACTCACCCTGGATGACCTCAAGGAATTCAGGGACTACTTGAGGATTCCCATTTCCGACGCCCGTTTGGAAGAGGACCCGTACAGCCCGCCCTATTTCCACCCCGGCGCAGACGCCCCCGAAATCGCCTACCTCCTTGAACGAAGGAGGGAACTCGGAGGCTACACGCCCGAGCGCCGTCCCAACCACAAAGCCATTGAACTGCCCGAAGCCAAGACCTTCGACGTCGCCAAGCGCGGCACCGGCAAGCAGCAGGCAGCCACCACCATGGCCTTCGTCAGGCTCCTCAAGGACCTGCTCCGCGACAAGAAGTTCGGGCACCGGATCGTTCCCATCGTGCCGGATGAATCCCGGACCTTCGGCATGGACGCGTTCTTCCCGACCGCCAAGATCTACAACCCGGGCGGCCAGAACTACCTGTCCGTGGACCGGGACCTGGTCCTGGCTTACAAGGAATCCGCCCAGGGCCAGCTGATCCACCCCGGCATCAACGAAGCCGGCGCCGTCGCAGCCTTCACCGCCGCCGGTACCGCCTACGCCACCCACGGCGTGCCGCTGATCCCGGTCTACGTGTTCTACTCCATGTTCGGCTTCCAGCGCACCGGCGACGCCTTCTGGGCAGCCGCGGACCAAATGACCCGCGGCTTCATCATCGGCGCCACCGCAGGACGGACCACCCTCACCGGCGAAGGACTCCAGCACGCCGACGGCCACTCCCCCATCCTCGCCGCCACCAACCCGGCAGTGGTCACCTACGACCCCGCCTACGGCTACGAAATGGGCCACATCGTCCGCGACGGCATCGAACGCATGTACGGACCGGATTCCGAAGGAAACAACGCTGCCGGTCCGGCCGGTTCAGCTGCTGACCGCAACCTGATGTACTACATCACCGTCTACAACGAACCCATCACCCAGCCCAACGAACCGGAGAACCTCGACGTTACCGGCGTCCTGAAAGGCATTTACCGGGTGTCGGCGTCGGAGGCTGAGGGTCCGAGGAGCCAGATCCTGGCGTCAGGCGTTTCGGTCCCGTGGGCGCTGGAAGCCCAGCGGATCCTGGCCGAGGACTGGGGCGTCTCCGCCGACGTCTGGTCCGTCACGTCCTGGAACGAGCTCCGCCGCGACGGCCTGGCAGCCGAGGAGGAGGCCTTCCTGAACCCCGGCGAACCGGCCCGGATCCCCTTTGTGGCCCAGCAACTGGCCGATGCCCAGGGTCCCGTGGTGGCGGTCTCGGACTACATGAAGGCCGTCCCGGACCAGATCCGGCAATTCCTGCCGCATCAGTTCGCCTCGCTCGGCGCGGACGGCTTCGGCTTCTCCGACACCCGCGCCGCGGCCCGCCGCTTCTTCAAGAACGACACCCACTCCATCGTGGTGAAGACGCTGCAAATGCTCGCGGCGAGGGGCGATGTGGAGGAGGGCGCGCCGTCGTACGCCATGGACCGCTACAAGCTCCTGGACGTCAACGCCGGGACCACCGGCGGAGCGGGCGGCGACGCCTGACCTGCGAATCCACATGACAGGTGACGGCAGTGTTCCCGCGGAACACTGCCGTCACCTGTCATGTCGCTGGGTAGGCTGGGGCGATGGCTGACTCACTGGAACCGCGCACGACGGCGGTGCTGCTCGCCGCCGGGGCGGGCACCCGTTTGGGACGGGGCCCCAAGGCCCTGCTGCCGTTCCGCGGCCGCACCCTGGTGGAAGTACTCGCTGCGGTTCTGCTCGACGGCGGCTGCCGCGAGGTCGTGATCGTCCTCGGCGCCGACGGGGTGAGAGTCGCAGAAACCGCGGATCTGGGCCGTTATACCGTCGTCGAAAACCCCGATTGGGAGTCCGGGATGGGCGGTTCGTTCCGCGTAGGTGTGGGGGCTGCGCCAGCCGGGGACCATGTGCTGATCGCGCTTGTCGACCAGCCCGGCTTGACTCCGGAAACGGTGTCCCGGCTCTTGGCAGCGCACCGGCCGGGCCGGGTGGCTGCCGCCGCCTACCGCGCGCCGGACGGGTCCCTCGAACGGGGTCACCCGCTGCTGCTGGACGCCACCTTGCGTGTCGAAGCGGCGGAATCAGCAAGGGGTGACGCCGGCGCACGGTTCTTCCTCAAGGCGCACCCGGAACTTATCGACCTGGTGGACTGCAGCGACCAGTCCGGCGGCGACGACCTGGACTCACCGGACCAGCTGGGGCTGCTCGGCCAATAGCCCCGGCCGGCAATCCCCCAAACCCGCATTCACTCAGGCCCGCACCCCGGCCGCGAGCAGCTCCTCCAATCCGCGCTTGAACCCGGACCGGCCGCCGTGTGCGGGATGCCTGATCTTCGGCACGTCCAGTCCGGACCGTTGCAGGCTGCGGTGCGCCACGTTGCCCACTGCCACCACGGTTTCAATGGGAAACAACTCCGTCAGCGCCTGCCAGAACGGGGTCCCCAGGGTTGCCTCGGCGGCGGTGGGCGTGCGGTTGGAGAGGGGACGCCCGGGTACGTGGGTGTGCCACGGGCAGGCGCTCCACAGCACGGGCAGGAAATCCAGCCCGGCCAGTACGTCCCACATCACCGTGGCCGTCGGCTCGGCCGCAACCCCCGCGGCATCCGGCGGCAGCACGTAGCCCTTCCCCGGACCGAACAACCCGAAGCTGTTGGCCGGGCCCTCAAACATGGTGCGGTTGGTGAAGGGAACACCGGTGATCCGCATGCCCCTGAAGCCGGGAGCCTCCCCCACCAGCAGCACCGTCGGGGAGCGGTCGAGCATTTCCTGGAGGTAGATGTCCAGGTTGCGCCGGCGCTGCGCATTGGCGGCCACGGCGTGATCGAAGAAATTGGTGCACCCCGGGCCTGTGGCCACGGCTGCAAGCCGCTCAATGAACGCCTCAATGGACGGCGTGCTCACACTTGCCTCCTCCCAAGCGCGAACGGGCAGATAATGCCCGCAAACCGCCGGTTTGAGGTCATTATCTGCCCGTTCGCGCTCAAGTGAGGACCGGCTACCAGCGCGGGTGGATCCACTCGCGGAAGTAGCGGTCGTAGATTTCGTGGACGCCGACGTCGAACGTTGCGTCAATGCCGCTGACGGCCGCGGCGGCGGCATTGGTGCGGGCCTGTTCCACGTTGCGCGCGCCGGGGATCACCGTGCTGACGCCGTCCTGCGCAGCGATCCACGCAATCGCCGCCTGGGCGGTGCTGACGCCGTCGGGCACCAGTTCCTCGAACTCGGCCACCGCCTTGAGGCCCTGCCCGAAGTCGACGCCGGAGAAGGTCTCCCCGACGTCGAACGCGGAGCCGGTGCGGTTGTAGTTCCGGTGGTCGTCCGCCGCGAAGGACGTGTCCGCGGTGTACTTGCCGGAGAGCAGGCCCGAGGCGAGCGGGACCCGGGCAATGATGCCCACCCCGGCTGCCTCGGCCGCGGGCAGCACTTCGTCCAGCGGCTTGAGCCGGAAGGCGTTGAGGATGATCTGCACGGTGGCCGTGCCTTCGTGGCGCATGGCCTCGAGGGCTTCCTCGGTCCGCTCCACGCTGACGCCGTAGTTCCGGATGGCACCTTCAGCCACGAGCGTGTCCAGTGCGTCATAGACCTCGGCGTTGCTGTACACGGCGGTGGGCGGGCAGTGCAGCTGGACTAGGTCCAACTGCTCGACGCCCAGGTTGCGCCGGGACCGGTCGGTCCACTCGCGGAAGTTGGCGAGGTTGTAGTTCTCCGGCTGCTGCTCCATCCGGCGGCCCATCTTGGTGGCCACCGTGATATCCAGGCCGGGGTTGTCCGCCAGGAACGCGCCGATGGCCTGCTCGCTGCGGCCGTCGCCATAGACGTCCGCCGTGTCGAAGAACGTAACGCCCTCTTCCACGGAGGCGGCCAGGATGGCCTGCGCCTGTGCGGGGTCCACGTTGCCCCAGTCCGCCCCGAGCTGCCAGGTCCCCAGTCCAACGATGGAGACGTTCCGTCCGGTCTTGCCCAACAATCGCTTTTCCATCCTCCGACTATAGGCCGTTAGCGCTCTCAAGACGCGGGGTCAGTCCCGCTTCCTTCAGCCCCAGGTAGATCTTGTCCCGTGCGATGGGTAGCTCGGCAAACCTCACCCCCGTGGCGTTCCGGATAGCGTTGGCGAGCGCCGGGGCCACGGGATTGAACGGGCTCTCGCTCATCGATTTCGCCCCGAGCGGGCCCAGTTTGTCGCTGGTCTCGGCGAAATAGACCTCGCTGCGGGGCACGTCCGCGAAAGTGGGGATGTGGTACTGCCGCAGGATGTCCGTGGTGACCTTCCCGCCGTCGTCCACTTTCACTTCCTCGTACAGCGCCGCGCCGAGGGCCTGCGCAATCCCGCCTTCGATCTGGCCACGGCACTGCCGCGGGTTGACCACCACGCCGGCGTCGGCGGCCTGCACGCTCTGCAGGATCTTCAGTTCGCCGGTGCCGGTGTTGACTGCCACCCGGAAACCCTGGACGTTGAACGCCACCGATCGCGGTGTCCCGCCCCAGTGCCCCTCGGTGGCGAGCTCGACGCCGGCGGCTTCGGCGGCGTCGAAAATATCCGTCAGCGGCACCCGGGCTCCTTCGCACACCACGGCTTCCTCCTCCAGCACGACGCCGGAGGCCTGCACCTGGCGGATGCCCGCGGCGAACGCCCGGATCCGGATGGCGAGTTCTTCCGCCGCGGCCAGCGTGGCCTTGCCGGCCACCACGGTTCCGGCGGAGCCGAAGGCGCCGGTATCGTGCTGCACCAGGTCGGTGTCCGACTGCCGCACCGTGATCCGCCCCGCTGTCGTGGACAGCGCGGTGGCTGCGAGCTGCGCGTGGACGGTGGTGGTGCCGTTGCCGAATTCGGCGGTCCCGACGTCGGCGGCGTACGTTCCGTCCTTAAGGAGCCGGAGCCTGGAGTGGGCAAAGTGGCCGCGCGGCGGGACCGTGTCGATCATGGACAGCGCGGTCCCCTCCCCCGTGACCCAGTCGGGGCCCAGGTCGTCGAGGCCGGCGGCCCGGTACCGCTCGAGCCCGCGGGCAAGGGCGTCCTGCACCAGGCTGGTGCACTGGTCCAGGCCGTAGCTGCCGTAGTGCACGTCCTCTTCGGGCGCGGAGTGCGTGGAGAGCATGTCGTCGCCTTCGAGGACCATGTTGCGGCGGCGGAACTCCAGCGGATCCATCCCGATTCCAGTGGCGAGTTCGTCGATGCCGGACTCGATGGCGAAGATCATCTGGCTCAGCCCGTAGCCGCGGAACGCCCCGGACGGCACCGTGTTGGTGTACACGGCGTGGGCGTCCACCTTCTTGTTGGCGCACTTGTACACGCCCAGGGATTCGCCGCAGCCGTGGAACATCACGCCCGGGGCGTGGTTGCCGTAGGCGCCGGTGTTGGTGAGCACGTCCAGCTGCAGCGCGGTGAGCCTGCCGTCCTTGCTGGCACCGGCTTTGAGGTGGATGGTGAACGGGTGCCGGGTGGTGGCGGCCGTGAACTGTTCGGTCCGGGTGAATTCGAGCTGCACCGGGCGCTTCAGTTTCAGCGCGGCAAGGGCCACGACGTCCTCGGTGAGCACCTCCTGCTTGCCGCCGAAGCCGCCGCCCACCCGGCCGGCCACCACGCGGATCTGCTCCTCCGGCAGGTCAAAGACCCGGGACAGCGTGCGCCGGACCAGGAACGGGACCTGGCTGGAGGTACGGACCTGGAGCCGCCCGTCGTGGTCCACGGAGGCGATCGCGGCATGCGTTTCCAGCGCAGTATGCTGCACGCGGTGGGTCCGGTAGGTCTGTTCATGGATGAAGTCGGCCTCGGCAAACCCGGCGGCAACGCTGCCCAGTTCCGAGTGCAGCTCCGCCACGACGTTCTGTTCGGGCCGGCTGATGCGCGCCGTGGCCGCGTCCTTTTCGCCGTGGACCGCCGGGGCTCCGGGGCGCATGGCTTCCTCCGGCGTGAAGACTGCGTCCAGCACCTCGTACTCGACGTCGAGGGCGCGCACGCCGGCTTCCGCCGCCGCCACGGAATCGGCGACGACGGCGGCAACCTTCTGCCCGATGAACCGGACGACGTCGTCCAGGACGCGCGTATCGTCCGGATCGTCGGTGTACAGCTCGTGCTGGGCCGTGGAGAACAACTGCGCCGGCGCGTCCTCATGGGTGAAGACGGCCACCACTCCCGGGATCTCCAGTGCGGCAGTTGAGTCGATGGACAGCACCCGGGCATGGGCGTGCGGCGACCGCGCGAGTTTCAGGTGCAGAAGCCCGGGCAGTTCCTCGGCGGGGACGTCCAGGGTGTAGCGGGCCTTTCCTGTCACGACGGCGAGGCTCGCCGGGGCGGGAACGTCGTCACCCAGCTGGCCCGGCTTGGGCTCCGGCTGCCCTTCGCCGGCGATCCCCGAACCGGGGCCCTTGGGGTCCGGGTGTCCTTCACGGCCGCAGACGGCGTCCTCGATGGCCCGGTATCCGGTGCAGCGGCAGAGGTTGCCCTTGAGGTTCCGGGGCAGGTTCTCCGTCTGCTCCTCGTCGAAGGTCGCGGCCGTCATCACCATGCCGGCGGTACAGAATCCGCACTGGAATCCCTGGCGGTCCAGGAACTGCTGCTGCATCGGGTGGAGCTCGCCGGCGGTTCCGCAGGTGCCGGCGAGCCCCTCGACCGTAGTGACGGAGTGCCCTTCAGCCCGGACGGCAGGGTAGATGCAGCTGTGAACGGGAGTGCCGTCCACGTGGACCGTGCAGGCGCCGCAGTCGCCGCCGTCGCAGCCTTTCTTGACGCCGAAGTTGCCCTGCTCTCGCAGGAAGGTGCGCAGGCACTGGCCGGGACGCGGCTCGGCGTCGGCCGGGACGCCGTTGATTTCAATGGCGCGGGTGGTCTGGTTGGCCATGCTCAGGCCCCTTCCTGCTGCGGCGAAGCCTGCGGTGAAGACGTTTGTTGTGGTGAACCGTGCCGGGGCGAAGCGATTTGCTGGCGCGACTTGCGCTGGGGCGGTTGTGGCTGCGGCGGCCAGAAGTCCCCGGAGACCCGGACCGGCGGAACCCCCGAAGGGGCTGCCAGTTCCGCCCTGATTTCCTCCGCGAGACGGTAGGTCATGTCCTTCCGCCAGGCGGGCAGGCCGTGGATGTCGTCGTGGTACAGCTCCGCCGGAATGGCGGCGTCGAGCGCGTCGACGAGCGCGGCCGCGGAAACCGCCGCAGAGGCCTGATCCCGCGTCGCGGCGGGAAAGCGCAGCTGCACGGGCCGCTTGGTGGCGGCGGTGACGGTGAGGACCAGGGTGCCGTCGGCGTCGAGCCTTCCGATCAGCAGCACCCCGGACCGTCCCAGGTTGCTCAGCGACAGGCGCCGGAATGCCACCCGGGACGCCAGCGCCGACGCCGGGAGGCGGATGCTGCGCAGGAGCTCACCGGGTGCCAGGCAGTTTTTGCCGTCCCCGGTGACGAAGGCGGCCACAGGAACCGTGCGGCTGGCACCGCCCGGGCCCAGAACCGTGGCCTGGCCGTCGAGGGCGGCGCACATCGAGATCATCGGCCCGGCCGGCAACGAAGTGCAGAGGTTGCCGCCCACCGTGGACATGTTCCACACCTTGAAGGAGGCCACGAAGGAGTCGCAGCACGGCCGGATGAGGTCCAGGGCGGGCCAGGAGGCTGCCTTGTCACGGCTGGCGGAGGCGGACCCGGCGGCAGTCGCCACGGCCTCGGACTCCGGAAGGGCATAGAGTTCGGCCACCGTGCAGGTTGCCGCAAGCTCAATGCCGGCGTCCGTCACCGTGACGGCGGGCCAGCCGGCGTCGCCAAGGTCCAGCAGCCGCCGGAGCGGCTCCTTGCCGAAGGCGAGGCTCCCGTAGGAGAAGAGGACTGTCCCGCCGGCGAGCCAGGCATCGCCGTCCCGCCATTCTGCCGGGTCCTGGGTGCGGACCACGGCCTCGATGGTGTTCATGTCCATGGGGTCTCCTGGTGTTGCGGGGTGTTGAGGTTCTGAGTTGTGACGGCGTGAAGGGGTCCGGTGTGATGAGACCCGGCGTGGATCGGGCCGGCGCCGTCCTTCAGCGATGAGGCCCGGACGGATGCACCGGCGGAGCGGCTGCGGCTGGCCACGAGTTCGGCGGTGATGGACACCGCCACTTCGGCCGGGGTGACCGCGCCGAGGTCCAGTCCGATGGGCGAATGCAGCCGGGAGAGGTCTTCGGTGCTGACTCCGGCGGCAAGCAGTGAGTCGACGCGCTGGCGGTGGCTGCGGCGCGATCCCATGGCGCCCACGTAGGCCAGGTCCAGGCCCAGCGCTGTGCGGAGCAGCGGAATGTCGAACTTGGGATCATGGGTCAGGACGCACGCCACGGTCCGGGCGTCGATCCGTCGCGCCGCTGCTTCCTCGGCCAGGAACCGGTGCGGCCAAGCGGTGACCACCTGCTCCGCACCGGCGAACCGTGCCTGGCTTGCGAAAGCCGGCCGGGCGTCGCACAGGGTCACGTGGTAGCCGAGCAACTGTGCGGCGGGCAGCAGGGCGGCACCGAAGTCGTTGGCGCCGAAGATCAGCAGCCGGGCGGGTGGCAGCCGGCTCTCCACCAGCAGGGTGATCGGTTCCGGGCCGGTGGCCGGGCCGGTCCCTGCTTTTTGTGGCACGGTTGTGCCGGAAAGGCACCCCTCCGGCGGGGCAAGCCGCACCAGGCCGGTGCGCCCGCCGCGCAGTAGCGGTTCCAGCTGGGCAGCAGCGGCCCGTGCCAGGCGTCCGGCCTCCGGCGCACCGGTGGAGGCCAGCCCCAGCAACGCTGCAAGTTCGGCCGAGGAATCCGCCCGGAAGCTTGCCGGATCCGGGATCACGACGGCGCCGCCCCCGTTGGCGTCCACCCGCCGGATCAGCGCGAGGGCGCTCGCGGGTCCGGGACCGGCCAGGGACCTCAGGTTCTCCAGCCGGAGCCCGCCGGGCGCCGAGCCCAGCGGCTCGATATGGATCTCCAGCTCACCGCCGCAGGTCAGCCCGACGGCGAATGCGTCCTCGGCGCTGTAGCCGAAAAACTCACGGCGCGTGCCGCCGTCGTGCATTGCCTGCAAAGCCGCCTCCACCACGGCGCCTTCAACGCAGCCGCCGGACAGGCTGCCCAGCACGTCGCCGGCCTCGGACACGAGCATGGACGTGCCCAGCGGCCTCGGCACGGATCCGCCGGCGCCCACCACGGTGGCCACTGCGCAGCGCTGGCCGGTAACGGCGGGCTGCCACTCCCTGAGTGAGGGCATCAGATCCAACATTGCTGCACTCCCTTTTCCTGTGCGGCGATGGTGTCCATATTCTCGTTCCTATCCTGCGCCGGGGGAAGCACCGGCAGTTGTGGCGCCTGCGTCAGTTTCGTTGCAGTTTTCGCTGCGGTTTGGTGGACCGGCATTTTGGTGGACCGGGGCCGGCCCCATCTGCCTGCCCCGGTCCGGTCTAAGGGTGTTCCTACGCGCTGGTTCCTGCGCCCGGAGTGCTACGCACCCAGCAGGGCGTTGATGGGACCGCGGGCGAAGTACACCAGGAAGCCGGCGGTGACCACCCACATCAGCGGGTGCACCTTCCGGATCTTCCCCGAGCAGGCGCTGATGACCGCCCAGGAGATGAAGCCGACGCCGATGCCGTTCGCGATGGAGTAGCTCAGCGGCATCGTGACAATGGTCAGGAACGCCGGCAGCGCCACGGAGAACTTGCTGAACTTGATCTCGCGGATCTGGGCCATCATCATCGCGCCCACCACCACCAGGGCGGCGGCAGCAACTTCCAGCGGCACCACGGAGGTGAGCGGGGTCAGGAACATCGAGCCCAGGAACAGCACGCCCGTCACCACGGAGGCCAGCCCGGTGCGGGCGCCCTCCCCGATGCCCGCCGCGGAATCGATGTACACGGTGTTGGACGAACCGGACGTCGCGCCGCCGGCGACGGCTCCCAGGCCTTCGACAATGAAGGCCGACTTCAGCCGCGGGAACGTGCCGTCCTTGTGCGCCACGCCGGCGCTCTTGGCCAGGCCGGTCATGGTGCCCATGGCGTCGAAGAAGTTGGTGAACACCAGCGTGAACACCAGCATGGTCGCGGCGAGCCCGCCGATCCGGCCGAAGGCGCCGAACAGGTCGAACTGGCCCACCAGGGACAGGTCCGGGGCGGACACCAGGTGGCCGGAGAGGACAGGGGTGTTCAGGTGCCAGCCGCCGGGGTTGCCCGCGCTGCCGGGGCCGATCTTCATCACGGCCTCAACCACGGCCGCCAGTGCGGTGGTGGCCACGATGCCGATCAGCAGGCCGCCCTGCACCTTCCGGGCCACGAGGACTCCCATGACCAGCAGGCCCACAATGAACACCAGGGTGGGAACCGAGGTGATGGATCCGTTGTCGCCCAGCTGGACCGGAGGACCGGCCGTGGTGGCCCGGACAAAGCCGGAATCCACGAATCCGATGAACGCAATGAACAGGCCGATGCCCACCGTGATGGCGGCCTTCAGTTCCTTGGGGACCGCCCGGAAGATGGCCGTCCGGGCACCGGTGACACCGAACAGGACGATCAGGATGCCGTTGATGACCACCAGGCCCATAGCCTCGGCCCAGGTAACCTCCTGGATCACGGCCACGGCCAGGAAGGAGTTGATGCCCAGCCCGGCCGCGAGCCCGAAGGGCAGGTTGGCGATCAGCCCGAACAGGATGGTCATAACGCCGGCGGTGAGGCCGGTGACGGCACCCACCTGTGCTGCGGACAGCCAGCCGCCGGCAACATCGGTGGGGGCGTTGTCCGCGCTGAAGCCGCCAAGGATCAGCGGGTTCAGGATGACGATGTAGGCCATGGTGAAGAACGTGACCAGGCCGCCGCGCACCTCGCGGGCCACAGTGGAACCGCGCTTGGTGATGTCGAAGAAACGGTCCAGGAAAGCGTTCGTCGGCTGCGGGCGCTTGGGGGCGGCAGGCTGCTGCCCGTTGCCTTGCGGATGTCCGCCCGCGGTGGTGTCCAGGATTGTCATCTCAGCCACCGGCCCTAGTAGTCAATCCTGGAGTCGAGCGTATTCCAGGTGTTGAAGGGTTCGAGGATCGGCGGTGCCTGCGGGTCGTCGAGTTCCAGCTTGGCCACCGGCATGAGCGCGTCGCGCCCGCCGTTTTCGAAGTACTCGTAGAACACGGCGTCGTCGAAACCCACGGACGCGGCGTCGTGCCGGTCCGCCGCAAACACCACCCGCTCCACCCTGGCCCACAGCGCCGACGCCAGGCACATGGGGCACGGCTCGCAGCTGGTGTAGAGGGTTGCGCCGGTGAGGTCGAACGTGCCCAGCTCGCTGCAGGCGCGGCGGATGGCCGTGACTTCGGCGTGGGCTGTGGGGTCATTCGTGGCGGTGACGCGGTTGACGCCGCCGAACGTTTTTCCGTCTGCCGTGACGATGACGGCGCCGAACGGGCCGCCGCTGTTCAGGACGTTGGCCGTGGCCAACCTGATTGATTTGGCCAGGTAATCCTGGGCCGTGACGGTGGTACTCATGATGCGACTCCCTTTGCTGGGAAGCCGGTACGCCGAGGTGGGACGAAATGGCCAGATGCGACGGTTACCAGGCTTCAGCATGTGCTTTTGAAGGTTAAGTTGCGCCTGGTAGATAGCTTCCCCGGAGTCCGGGGGCCCGCCTTTGGCAAAATCGAGATTAGCACCGGAACGTGAGCTGCGCCATAGGTTTTGGAAAGTTAATTTCGTGATGTGAAATTGCGTCGGCCGGGAGGGGCCCCGGAAGGGGGCCGCAGGCTGTCACAATCCAGTGCGTTGACGCGGCGCTTCCCGCCGTCCTACGCTGATGCCCAACCGGCGCCCGCCTTAGCCTGCGCCGGGAGCCTGGATCAGCAGACAGGCCCTCACTGAGCTGGCATTTCATCCGCACGCTCAGACAGGAATCCCGTTTATGGCTACCCAACCCTCCGCACACCGGCTCTGGATCCGGAATCCGCTCGCGGCCTTTACCGCCAACACCCTGGACGCCTCCGGCGGCATCGTGGTGAGCGGCGGAGTCATCACGGAAGTGCTTGCCGCCGGCCAGCTGCCGTCCGCGCCCTGCCAGGAAACGTTCGACGCCGGCAGCCACGTCCTGCTGCCCGGCCTGATCAACACGCACCACCACTTTTACCAAACGCTTACGCGCGCCTGGGGTCCGGTGGCCAACGCCCCGCTGTTCCCGTGGCTGCAGAACCTGTACCCGGTCTGGGCGCGGCTGACGCCGCGGGACCTGGAACTGGCCACCACTGTTGCGCTCGCGGAGCTGCTGCTCTCCGGCTGCACCACCGCAGCGGACCACCACTACCTATTCCCGGACGGCATGGAGGACGCCATCGACATCGAGGTCCGCGCGGTGCGGGAGCTGGGCATGCGGGCCACGCTCACCCGCGGCTCCATGACGCTCGGAGAGGACGACGGCGGGCTGCCGCCGCAGTCCACCGTCCAGGCGCCGGAGGTCATCCTGGCCGACAGCGAGCGGCTGATCCGCGAGTACCACGAGCGCGGCGACGGCGCCGTGATCCAGATTGCCCTGGCCCCGTGTTCACCGTTTTCCGTGACGAAAGAGATCATGGCCGAGAGCGCCTCGCTCGCCGAGCGGCACGACGTCCGGCTGCACACGCACCTGGCCGAAACCCTGGACGAGGAGGACTTCTGCCGGGAGATGTTCGGCCTGCGCACGGTGGAGTACCTGGAGAGCGTGGGCTGGCTGACGGACCGGACCTGGCTGGGCCACGGCATTCATTTCAGCGACGCGGAAATCGCCGCGCTGGGAGCCGCGGGCACCGCCGTCGCGCATTGCCCCACCTCCAACATGCGGCTGGCCTCAGGTACGGCGCGTGTGCTGGAACTGGAGGACGCTGGAGTCCCGGTGGGGCTGGGAGTGGACGGATCGGCGTCGAACGATGCCTCCAACATGATCCTGGAGGCGCGGCAGGCGCTGTACCTGCAGCGGCTGCGCTACGGCGCGCAGGTGCCGGTGGAGCGTGCGCTGGGCTGGGCGACGCGGGGCTCGGCGGCGGTACTGGGCCGCGGTGATCTGGGGCAGCTGGCGCCGGGGATGCAGGCGGACCTGGCCCTGTTCAAACTCGACGAGCTGCGGTTCTCCGGCAGCCACGATCCGGTGGCCGCGCTCCTGCTATGCGCGGCAGACCGGGCCGACCGGGTGATGGTGGGCGGCCAGTGGCGGGTGGTGGACGGGCAGATTCCGGGACTGGATCTTTCTTCGTTGATCGCGGAGCACTCGGCTGCGGCGCGGAAGCTGGTGAACGGGTAGGGGCCCTATGCCCCGGCATCCGTTCGTTGCTAGCGTGACGGAATGAACCCGTCGAAGACTCCGGCCGAGATCCTGGCGATTGACGGCACCGAGGTTCGCATCTCGAGCCCCGACAAGGTGGTGTTCCCCGAGCCGGGGCTGACGAAGCTCGACCTGGTGCGCTACTACCTCGCGGTCGCGGATGGTGCACTGCGCGGCGCGGGCGGCCGGCCCATGGTGCTCAAGCGCTTCCCGAAGGGCATCGACGCCGAGCCGTTCTTCCAGAAGCGCGTGCCGGAAAACCATCCCGGTTTCATCGAGACGGCAACACTGCACTATGCGTCCGGGACATCGGCCGAAGAGGCCGTCATCCGGGATGCCGCAGGCCTTGCCTGGGTGGTGAACCTTGGCTGCCTCGACCTCAATCCGCATCCCGTGCGTGCCGAGGACCTCGAACATCCCGACGAGCTCCGGGTGGACCTCGATCCGATGCCCGGGGTCGGCTGGTCGCAACTGGTCGACGTCGCCTATGTGGCGCGTGAGGTGCTCGACGACGCGGGGCTGGTCGGGTGGCCGAAGACGAGCGGGTCGCGCGGGCTCCACATCCTGGTGCGCATCGCACCGCAGTGGTCATACCGCGACGTGCGGCTCGCCGCAGAGACGCTCGCCCGCGAGGTGGAGAACCGCGCTCCCGGACTCGCCACCGCGCGGTGGTGGAAGGAGGAACGCGGCGAGAGCGTGTTTGTCGATTTCAACCAGAACGCCAAGGACCGCACAGTGGCATCGGCGTACTCGGTCCGGCCGCTGCCCGATGCCCGGGTTTCGACGCCGCTCACCTGGGACGAGGTCCGCACCACGCGGCCGGAACAGTTCACGGTGCTCACAGTGCCGGAGCGGTTCGCAGCGGTGGGCGACCCGCACGCCGGGATCGACGACGCGGCGGGTTCACTCGACGGGCTTCTGGCGCTGGCAGCACAGCTCGGCCCGGCCGAGAAAGCGCCGCGCAGCGGAGACGCCGCAGGCCGCCGGCAGTCGGTGATGCCGCTGATCGAGGTGGCCCGGACCAGGACCAAGCCCGAGGCGCTTGCCGCGCTGGACGAGTGGAAGGCCCGGCATGCGGACGTTGTCCCGGACTTGCATCCGGCCGACGTACTGGTCGATGGAATGCGCGGCTCAAGCTCGCTCTGGTACCGGGTGCGGGTGAATCTGCAGCACGTTCCGGAGGCGGAGCGTCCGCCGCAGGAGGAACTCATGGCCGACTACGACCCCTGGGCGGGCAAGGTGTGGCCGGGGCGTACCGAGTCCTGAGGTCCGCCGCTAAGGCCGGCGACGCGGGCCGCCGAAGCCCGGCAGGCCGTGGACCCAGCGCGAGAACCGGCCCGGGACGTGCTCCCGGTCTGCGGGCAGGTAGAAGTCCGGATCCGTTCCGCCTCCGAGGGGGAGGTAGAACTCCTGGACTGAGGGTGCCGCCGTCTGTGCCGGTGCAACCGGCGTCGTGTCCTGCTGGTACATCTGATCCTCCTCCAAGGTGGTTGATAGCGTTCTTCGAATTTCCACAAAATGGAAAATAACTTTTGCTATGTGAAATAGCGTAGAACGCCCCCTGGCCGTTCGTCAATGGTTCCGGGCGCCGTCGGTCACAATCGGATTTTTCAAGGAGTGATGTACACCACGGCAAAGCTCGGCTACGCTTTAAGTCAACTCGTGGCGTAGGTCACGTAACCTGGGAGCAGCAGGCAGGGTCGTAATGAGCTGGCGTCATTGGATGCCGGCTCTTTTTTGTTGGGTCGGCTCCATCAGAAACGCGTGCGAAACACGCGCTTAATTTCAATGATGGAACCTAGGTTCCACATCACGGAAGTTGGGAACAGACCATGAGCAGCAAAATCATCCTCGGCCAGAACCAGTACGGCAAGGCCGAAGTCCGGGTTGTAAAAATCACTCGCGACACCGACCGCCACGAGATCGAAGACCTGAACGTCACCTCGCAGCTGCGCGGGGACTTCGCCGCAGCCCACCTCGAAGGCGACAACAGCCACGTCGTTGCAACGGACACGCAGAAGAACACCATCTACGCGTTTGCCCGTGAAGGCGTCGGCTCACCGGAGGCCTTCCTCCTGCGGCTGGGCGAGCACTTCACGTCCAGCTTCGACTGGGTCACCGGCGGCCGCTGGGAAGCCGAGTCCTACAGCTGGGAGCGGATCCAGGCCCACGGTGCCGAGCACGACCACTCCTTCGTGCGGAAGGGCCAGGAAATCCGCACGGCCGTCCTGGTCCGCGACGGCGCGGCAGCACACCTCATCTCGGGCCTGAAGGACCTCACCGTCCTCAAGTCCACCCAGTCCGGCTTCGTCGGCTACCCGCGGGACAAGTACACCACCCTGCCGGAAACCACGGACCGCATCCTGGCCACGGATGTTTCCGCCCGCTGGCGCTTCAACGCCAACACCGACTACAGCTCGCTCGACTTCAACAAGAGCTACGAAGACGTCAAGAGCCTGCTGCTGGAAGGCTTCACCGAGAAGTACTCCCACGCCCTGCAGCAGACCCTGTTCGACATGGGCGCCAAGGTCCTGGAAGCACACAGCGAGATCGACGAAATCAAGTTCTCGATGCCCAACAAGCACCACTTCCTGGTGGACCTCTCGCCGTTCGGCCTCGACAACCCCAACGAGGTCTTCTTTGCCGCCGACCGCCCGTACGGCCTGATCGAGGCCACCGTCCAGCGCGAGGACGCCGCCCCGGCGGACATCGCCTGGTCCGGTATCGCCGGCTTCTGCTAAGCCGCACCTCGGTGGTTGAGCCTGTCGGGACCCCCGGTTTCGACAGGCTCAACCACCGGGCATTCGTTGAGTGAGCCCGTCGAAACCCACCAACGATCCACAACTGTTAGCCAGACACCGTTAGCCAGACAAAGACGTCTGCCATGAACCAAGAAAGTCTGCCATGAACACCAAGAAGAAATCCGGCGCTGCAACGGCCGCCACCGGCCGCAAGCAGTCCGACCGCCCCGAAGACCAGCGGCTGCCCCTCGGAAGCACGTTCGCCTACGGCTTCCAGCACGTGCTCACCATGTACGGCGGCATCATCGCCCCGCCGCTGATCATCGGCGCAGCCGCCGGCATGTCGTCCCAGGACATCGGCCTGCTGATCGCCGCCTGCCTTTTCGTCGGCGGCCTGGCCACCATTCTCCAGACGGTCGGCATCAGGTTCTTCGGATCCCAGCTGCCCCTGGTCCAGGGCGTGTCCTTCGCCGGTGTTTCCACGATGGTGGCGATCGTCCACGGCGGCGGCGGGATCCAGGCGGTGTTTGGCTCGGTGATTGCGGCTTCGCTGATCGGCCTGCTCATCACCCCCCTGTTTTCGAAGATCATCCGCTTCTTCCCGCCGGTGGTCACGGGCACCGTCATCACCACCATCGGCCTGACGCTGATGCCGGTCGCGGCCAACTGGGCCATGGGCGGCAACAACAAGGCGCCGAACTACGGCAGCATGGCCAACATCGGCCTTGCCGCAGCCACCATGGCGATTGTGCTGCTGCTGAGCAAAGTGGGCAACGCCGCCATTTCCCGGCTTTCCATCCTGCTGGCCATGGTGCTCGGCACGGTGATTGCGTTCGTCTTTGGCATGGCCGATTTCTCCAAGGTGGGCCAGGGCGAAATCGTCGCGTTCCCCACCCCGTTCGCGTTCGGCCCGCCCACGTTCGAAATCGCCGCGATCATCTCCATGCTGATCGTCATCCTGGTGACGCTCACCGAGACCTCTGCGGACATCATCGCCGTGGGCGAGATCGTGGGCACCAAGGTTGACTCCAAGCGCATCGGCGACGGCCTGCGGGCGGACATGCTCTCCAGCGCCATCTCCCCGCTGTTCAACTCCTTCACCCAGAGCGCGTTCGCCCAGAACGTGGGCCTCGTTGCCATCACGGGCGTCAAGAGCCGCTTCGTGGTCAGCGCCGGCGGCCTGATCCTGGTGATCCTGGGCCTCCTGCCGGTTCTTGGCCGGGTGGTCGCAGCTGTGCCGACGCCCGTCCTGGGCGGCGCCGGCGTCGTACTCTTTGGAACTGTTGCCGCCAGCGGCATCCGGACCCTTGCCAAAGTGGAGTACCGGAACAACATGAACCTGATCATCGTGGCGGCGTCCGTGGGCTTCGGCATGATCCCGATCGCTGCGCCGGCGTTCTACGACAAGTTCCCTTCCTGGTTCGGCACCATCTTCCACTCGGGCATCAGCTCGGCCGCGGTCATGGCCATCCTGCTGAACCTGCTCTTCAACCACCTCAAGGCCGGCAATTCCGAGAACCAGTCCGTCTTCGTGGCCGGCACCGGCCGCGTGGTCCGCGAAGAGGACCTCAAGTGCCTGGCCGACGGCGACCGCTACGAGGGCGGCAAGCTGATCGACTGCGACGGCAAGGAAGTCCCGGTGGAGTCGGCGTCGAAATCTGACCACTAAGCCCGCAGGCGACCCAAGAAGCGCGAGCGGACAGTTGCGGCCCCTTTCCGAAGGGCCGCAACTGTCCGTTCGCGCTTTGGCTGTCCTGTGAGACGGTTGTTTCATGAGGATCGATGAACGGATCGAACGGCACTATGCGGAGCTGAGCCCCCAGGAGCAGAAGGCGGCGGACACGCTCCTGGACCGCCTCGGCGACCTCGCCGTCTACAACGCCGCGGAACTTGCACGCCTCAGCGGAGTCTCCAAGGCAACCATGAGCCGGCTGTTCCGGCGGCTCGGCTTTGAGGATTTCAACGAGGTCAAGGAACACACCCGGTCCATCCGTTCCAGCGGCATGCCGTTGGGTCCGCAGTCGTCCGACGGCGGCCTGGCCGCCCATTTCGGGCAGGAACAGGAAAACCTGCGCCGCCTGGCCGAATCACTTGACGAGGACAAACTCTCGGAGGCCAGCGGCAAGCTCGCCGGCGCCGGAACCGTGCTGCTGCTCGGCTTCCGCAACAGTTTTCCCGTGGCGCTGCACTTCCGGCAGCAGCTCCTCCAGTGCCGCCCGGCCGTGGCCGTGGCGCCGCAGCCCGGGCAGAGCATCGGCGAAGAGCTCGCCGGCCTGGGCGCGGGGGACGCGGTGGTGCTGTTCGGCTTCCGACGGCGGCCTGCCGGGTTCCGTAAAGTCCTCCAGGCAGCGTCCGCCACCGGGGCAACCACGGTTCTGATCGGGGACCCGAGCGCGCGCCGGCTGGCCGCGGACGCCACGCTGTGGCTCGAGTGCCCGGTGGACGGCGCACAGGCCTTTGACAGCTACGCCGCTGCCATGAGCCTGGTCAGCGTCCTTGCGAACGGCGTCCTCATAGCCTCGGGACGTCCCGGCCGCGAGCGCGTCCGCGAGGTCACGGCCCAGTTCGACGCCCTGGGCGAGATCGAAGCGAAGTAGGTCGAGGCCTCGTAAGAGGCGACGTAAACAGGAATTGTTGCACCAGAAACAGCACTGAAACATTGGTTCCATCTAATTGAAAGCGTGAAACGGCCGGATCGGCGGCTGTCCCAATCTTTCAGAGGAAACCATGACAGACTCCGCGATGGCCGCACCCCGGGTTGAAGCGCCCGCCCGCACCGGCCAGCTCCCCGACTACGATCCCCGGCTCAGCAACGAGGACCTGGTCCCGCTGAAGAACCAGCGCTGGACCAGCTACAACCTGTTCGCGTTCTGGATGTCAGACGTCCACAGCATCGGCGGGTACGTCACGGCAGGCAGCCTCTTCGCCCTGGGCCTGGCCAGCTGGCAGGTCCTCGTGGCACTGCTGGCGGGCATTGTGATCGTCAACATCTTCTGCAACCTCGTGGCCAAGCCCAGCCAGCTGACCGGCGTCCCGTACCCGGTCATCAACCGGGCCGTCTTCGGCGTCAAGGGCGCCAACATCCCGGCCATCATCCGGGGACTGATCGCGGTTGCCTGGTACGGCGTCCAGACGTTCCTTGCCTCCGAGGCCCTGGTGATCGTCTTCCTCAAGTTCTTCCCCGGCATGGCACCGCTGTACGACGTCGAACAGAGCGGCTTCCTGGGACTCTCCGCCCTGGGCTGGATCTGTTACGGCATTCTCTGGGTGGCCCAGGCCGCGCTGTTCTGGAACGGCATGGAAAGCATCCGCAAATTCATCGACTTCGCCGGTCCCGCCGTCTACGTGGTGATGCTGGTCCTGGCCATCTACCTGGTGTCCAAGGCCGGCATCGGCAACATCAGCCTGAATCTTTCCAGCGGTCCGCCCCTGGACTTCGCCGCCTCCATCCCCGTGATGATCTCCGCGATCGCCCTGGTGGTCTCCTACTTCTCCGGCCCGATGCTCAACTTCGGCGACTTCGCCCGCTACGGCAAGAGCTACAAGGCGGTCAAAAAGGGCAACCTCCTGGGGCTGCCGGTGAACTTCCTGTTCTTCTCGCTCCTGACCGTCATCACGGCGTCGGCCACCATCCCGGTGTTCGGGCGCCTCATCACGGACCCGGTCAAGACGGTCCAGGAAATCGACACCGTCTTCGCGGTGCTGCTGGGCGGACTGACCTTCGTCATCGCCACCGTGGGCATCAACATCGTGGCCAACTTCATCTCGCCCGCGTTCGACTTCTCCAACGTCAGCCCGCAGAAAATCAGCTGGCGCGCAGGCGGCATGATTGCCGCCGTCGGCTCCGTCATCCTGACCCCGTGGAACTGGTACTCCAACAACGACGCCATCCACTACACCCTCGGCGTCCTGGGCGCCTTGATCGGCCCGCTCTTCGGCATCCTGATCGCCGGGTACTACGTGGTGAGCCGGCAGAAGGTCTGGGTGGACGACATGTACACGCTGAAGACCACCGGCCGGTACTGGTTCCGGAACGGCTACAACCCGAACGCGGTCAAGGCGGTGGCCATCAGCGGCGCCATCTCCATCGCGTCCGTGGTGATCCCCAAGATCCTGCTCGACACCGGCGCCACCGCAGTGAACGCGACCTGGATCGGCAACTACAGCTGGTTCCTCGGCTGCGCGCTCGGCTTCGTCGTCTTCAGGGCGCTGGAGCGCAAGTCCCCGATGATCTCGCTCGAGCCCGCCGGCGGGGACAGCGGCGCGGTCAGCGACGGCACGCTGGCTTAGCACCCGCCGTCGTCGAACCCCGGACCCAGAACCCTGACGTTGTCTAAGCGCGAACGGACACTTGCGGCCCCCTTCCGTCAGGAAGACGGGCCGCAAGTGTCCGTTCGCGCTGGGAGGAGGGGGCTTAAGTGTCCGTTCGCGCTGGAAGTACGACGGCGGGGGTCAGTTTTGGTTGAGCTCGTCCGAGATCGCCTGGGCTGCTTCGCGCAGCAGCGGCACGGCGCGTTCGGCGAAGGACTGGTCCACGCGGGACACCGGCCCGGACACGGAAATGGCCGTGGGCGTCGGCGCGTTGGGGACTGCCATCGCAAAGCAGCGGACGCCGATCTCCTGCTCCTCCTCATCGATGGAGTAGCCGCGTTCACGGATGAGCTTCAGGTCCAGGAGCAGGGAGTCGATGTCGCCGATGCTCTTGGGGGTGGGCGTCGGCATGCCGCTGCGCTGGACGATCCCGCGGACGGTCTCGTCATCCAGCTGGGCCAGGATCGCCTTGCCCACGCCGGTGGCGTGGGTGTGGGCGCGGCGGCCCACCTCGGTGAACATGCGCATGGAGTGCAGGGACGGCACCTGGGCCACGTATATGACCATGTCCGAGTCCAGCACCGCCATGTTGGACGTCTCCCCCAGCCGGTCCACGAGGGACTTGAGCTGCGGACGGGCGAGTGCGCCGAGCTGCTTGTTGGCGCCTTCGCCGAGCCGGATGAGCCGCGGGCCGAGGGCGTAGCGGCGGTTGGGCAGCTGGCGGATGTAGCCCAGGGTGACCAGCGTGCGCAGCAGGCGGTGGATGGTGGGAAGCGGCAGGTCGGTGGAGGACGAGAGCTCGCTGAGCGTGACGTCTCCGCCGGCATCAGTGATCAGTTCCAAAAGTTCGAAGACGCGCTCAACGGACTGCACGCCTCCCGGGGCTTTTTCAGCCATAACCGTGGTCTCCTGCGGTATCGGTTCCGACAACTCTTATCCACATCGTGAAAAAAATTGCTTAGAAGACCCAAGATACAGCACGCGCAAGGCTCCGTCGATGCACCTTCAGGGCTTGTGTTTCCACAAAGTAGATAATAATATCCATAATACGAAAACATCTGATTGAGCAGTACGCCCGGAGGCACTCAGCGTCCGGGCCCGACGAGGAGGAACATTCAATGGCGAACCCGAGCCCCGGAAATTCGATCACCCTGCGCGTTGAGGCGCCGTCCAGCTTCACTGCGACCAGCGAACTGGCCGCCGCCGTCGGAGCTGCCGGCGCAGCCATCACGGCCCTGGACGTCACCGAGTCCCACCACGAGACCCTGGTTGTGGACGTCACCTGCAACACCACCGACGACGAACATGCCGCCCGCGTCAAGGATGCCCTGAACGCACTCGACGGCGTCACGGTCCAGCACGTCTCCGACCGCACCTTCCTGATGCACCTCGGCGGCAAACTCGAGGTTGTCCCGAAGGTTGCCCTCCGCAACCGCGACGACCTCTCCCGCGCCTACACCCCCGGCGTCGCCCGCGTCTGCCTGGCCATCGCGGAGGACCCCTCAGCGGCCCGCAACCTGACGGTCAAGCGCAACACCATCGCCGTCCTTACCGACGGCTCGGCCGTCCTTGGCCTGGGGAACATTGGCCCGGCCGCGGCCCTGCCGGTCATGGAAGGCAAGGCCGCCCTGTTCAAACAGTTCGCCAACGTTGACGCCTGGCCGGTCTGCCTCGACACCCAGGACACCGAAGAAATCATTATGATCGCCAAGGCCATGGCCCCGGTCTACGGCGGCATCAACCTCGAAGACATCGCCGCCCCTCGCTGCTTCGAGATCGAAAACCGCCTCCGCGAGGAACTGGACATCCCGGTGTTCCACGACGACCAGCACGGCACGGCAATCGTCACCCTGGCCGCACTCGTCAACGCCCTGCGCGTGGTGGGCAAGAAGCTCGCCGACGTCAGGATCGTGGTGTCCGGTGTCGGCGCCGCGGGCTCAGCCATCATCCAGCTCCTCAAGGCCCAGGGCGCCCAGCACATCGTCGCGGCCGGCCGCTCCGGAGCCATCCACTCCGGAGAGGAATACAGCGACGAACACCGCAGCTGGATCGCGGCCAACACCAACGAAGAAGGCTTCTCCGGCACGCTGCACGAGGCACTCGTCGGGGCGGACGTCTTCATCGGCGTCAGCGCCCCGCACGTCATCGGCGAGGAGCAGGTGGCCGCCATGGCCAAGGATGCGATCGTTTTCGCCATGGCCAACCCCACCCCGGAAATCGACCCGGTGGTAGCGTCGAAGCATGCGGCAGTGGTGGCTACGGGGCGCAGCGACTTCCCCAACCAGATCAACAACGTCCTGGCATTCCCGGGCTTCTTCCGCGGGCTGCTCGACGCCGGCGCCTCGGACATCACGCCGGACATGCTGGTGGCCGCAGCCGAAGCCATCGCCAACCGCGTGGCTGACGACGAACTCAATGCCAGCTACATCATCCCCAGCGTTTTCGACCCGCACGTTGCCGCCGATGTGGCCACGGCTGTAGCCAACGCGGCGCACGCAGCCAAGGCCGCCGCAGCCCCGTCAGCCGCAGCAAACGCAGCCCTAGAACCCGCCAACGCCTGATTCGCAGCCCAGAAAGGACCCGGACAATGGCTCTCTCAGTCACAGACCCGCAGCCGATTGCACGAGCAGAGGAAATCCTCACCCCGAAGGCCCTGGCCTTCGTCGAGGAGCTCCACAAGCGGTTTGCGGGCACCCGCGCCGAACTCCTCAAAGCCCGCGTGGCCAAGCGCGAGCAGGTGGCCCGGACCGGAAAGCTTGATTTCCTGCCCGAAACCAAGGATGTCCGCGCGGGCGACTGGAAGGTGGCGCCGGCACCGGCCGCGCTGCAGGACCGCCGCGTGGAAATGACCGGCCCTGCCTCGCCGGCCAAGATGGCCATCAACGCCCTCAACTCCGGTGCCAAGGTGTGGCTGGCCGACCTCGAGGACGCCAGCACCCCCACCTGGGCCAACGTCATCGACGCGATCCTGAACCTCCGCGATGCCGCCGCGGGGACCCTGAGCTACACCTCCCCCGAGGGCAAGGAATACCGGCTCCGCACCGACGCGCCGCTCGCCGTCGTGGTGGCCCGTCCCCGCGGCTGGCACATGGATGAGCGCCACCTCCTGCTTGACGGCGAACACACCGTGGGTGCGCTGGTGGACTTCGGCCTGCACTTCTTCCACACCGCCAAGCAGCTCCTCCTCAACGGCCAGGGCCCGTACTATTACCTGCCGAAGATGGAGAGCCACCTCGAGGCGAGGCTCTGGAACGAGGTGTTTGTCTTCGCGCAGGACTTCCTGGGCATCCCGCAGGGCACCATCAAGGCCACCGTGCTGATTGAGACCATCCCGGCAGCTTTCGAGATGGACGAGATCCTGTACGAACTCCGCGACCACGCCGCAGGGCTTAACGCCGGCCGCTGGGACTACCTGTTCAGCATCATCAAGTACTTCCGAGACGCCGGCGCCAGCTTTGTGCTGCCGGACCGCGCCACCGTGGCCATGACGGCACCGTTCATGCGCGCCTACACGGAGCTGCTGGTCAAGACGTGCCACCACCGCGGCGCCTTTGCCATGGGCGGCATGGCGGCCGTCATCCCCAACCGCAAGCAGCCCGAGGTCACCGCCCAGGCGTTCGAGAAGGTCCGTGCGGACAAGACGCGCGAGGCCAACGACGGCTTCGACGGCTCCTGGGTGGCCCACCCGGACCTGGTGCCGGTCTGCCAGGAAGTGTTCGATTCCGTCCTGGGCGAGCGGCCCAACCAGCTGGACAAGCAGCGCCCGGAGGTCAGCGTCACGGCGGACCAGCTCCTGGACATCGCCTCGGCCGACGGCAAGGTCACCGAGGCCGGGCTTCGCCTGAACCTCTACGTCGCGGTCGCATACACGGCCGTGTGGATCTCCGGCAACGGCGCGGTGGCCATCCACAACCTGATGGAGGACGCCGCCACGGCCGAAATCTCCCGTTCGCAGGTCTGGCAGCAGATCCGCAACAGCGTGGTCCTGGCCGATACCGGAAACACGGTCACACGTGAACTGGTCAGCACCATCCTGGCCGAGGAGACCGAAAAGCTCCGCGGCGAAGTGGGCGAGGAGTCATTCGTCAAGTACTACAAGCCGGCCAGCGACCTGATCGGGGACATCTGCCTGTCCGAGGATTACACCGACTTCCTCACCACTCCGGCCTACGAACTGGTGGGCTGAGGCATGGCGGTACCCTCCGGCTCCCTCAGCGCGCACGATCTCGCGCAGATCGACGCACAGCTGGCCGACACCGACCGGCTGCTGGAGCGCAACTACCCGGGCGACGACGGCACCCGCCAGCCGGTACATACCGTGTATGTATCGGCGGACCGTTTCACGCCGTCGTTCTCCGCTGAGTGGGGGGCTACGGCACTGGCCGCGGCGGAAGCCCACGGCGGCCTGGCCCGTCTGGGCCACCTGCTCGGCCAGGACGCCGAACTTGCCGAAGCCGTGGCCGCGCGCGTCCAGGCGAAACTGGAAAGCGAACCGGTTGAGGACCTGCGCCTGGACTTCGAAGACGGTTTCGGGGACAGGGGCGACGACGCCGAGGACGCGGCCGCTGTTGCGGCGGCTTCCGCCGTGGCCGCGGCAGTCGCGGCCGGCTCAGCGCCCCCGTTCATCGGCATCCGGTTCAAGTGCTTCGAGGCGGCCACCCGTGCCCGCGGCCTGCGCACCCTGGACCTGTTCGTCTCCGGACTGGCCGCAGCGGGCGAGCTGCCGCAGGGCCTGATCCTCACCCTTCCCAAAGTCACCACCGTGGCGCAGGTGAAGGCCATGGACTTCGCCGTGTCCCGGCTGGAGGAAGCGCACTCGCTGCCCGCCGGCCGGCTGCGGTTCGAGGTGCAGGTGGAAACGCCGCAGCTCATCCTCGGCCCGGAAGGAACATCGCCGGTGGCGCAGCTGCCGCACGCGGTCCCGGGACGGATCAGCGGCCTGCACTACGGCACGTACGACTACTCCGCCTCGTTGCAGATCTCCGCGGAATACCAGTCCATGGAACATCCGGTGGCGGACTTCGCCAAGGAAGTCATGCAGCTGGCGGTGGCCGGGACGGGCATCCGCTTGTCGGACGGCTCCACCAACATCATCCCCGTGGGCGACAACGTCGAAAACGCGTGGCAGCTGCACGGCCGGCTGGTGCGGCGCTCCCTGGAGCGCGGCTACTACCAGGGCTGGGACCTGCACCCGGCCCAGCTGCCCAGCCGCTTCGCGGCCACCTATGCTTTCTACCGCCAGGGCCTGCCCGCCGCGGCGGCACGGCTGCGCAACTACGTGGACCGGACCGAGGGCGGGGTCATGGACGAACCCGCCACCGCCCGCGCGCTGGCCGCGTTCGTGCTGCGCGGCGTCCAGTGCGGAGCCGTCGGCGCCGAAGACGTCCAGGCGCTTGCCGGCGTCGGAATCCCCCAGTTGACCGGCCTTGCGCACCCGCGGCTGGCCCACTCCACTTCGAAGTAAGGATCCAATGATGGGAAAGTATTACTACCCCCAGGGCGGCCTGCCGCCGCAGACCCACCTCACCACGGAACGGGCCATCGTCACGGAGGCCTACACGGTCATCCCCAAGGGCGTCATGACCGACATCGTGACCAGCACCCTGCCGGGGTTCTCCAACACGCGCTCCTGGATCCTGGCCCGCCCGATTGCCGGGTTTGCCACCACGTTCTCGCAGCTCATCGTGGAGATCGGCCCCGGCGGCGGCGCTCCCAAGGCCGAGTTTGAGCCCGGCGTCGAAGGCGTCGTTTTCGTCACCAAGGGCAAGGTCAACCTGACCCTCGACGGCGAACTCCACCAGCTTGAGGAAGGCGGCTACGCCTACCTGGCCGCCGGATCCGCCTGGGGCCTGGAGAACGTCTCGGATGACATTGTCTCCTTCCAGTGGATCCGCAAGGCCTACGAGCGCCTTGAGGGCTACGAGGCAAAGTCCTTCGTCACCAGTGACGCCGAAGTGGAACCCACCGCCATGCCGGATACCAACGGCGCCTGGAAGACCACCCGCTTCACGGATTCCAGCGACCTGGCCCACGACATGCAGGTGAACATCGTGACGTTCCAGCCGGGCGGGGTCATCCCGTTCCCGGAGACCCACGTCATGGAGCACGGCCTGTATGTCCTCGAAGGCAAGGCCATGTATCTGCTCAACAACGACTGGGTTGAGGTGGAGGCCGGCGACTTCATGTGGCTGCGCGCCTTCTGCCCGCAGGCCTGCTACGCCGGCGGCCCGGGCGAGTTCCGCTACCTGCTGTACAAGGACATGAACCGCCAGATCCGCCTGACCTGACCGGCTTCGCGGCCGCGGCCGACGGCTATTGACGCGTCTGAAAGCCCTGAGGAACATGAGTTCCGTGGCACGGATTCGCGCACTGCCGTTCCGGACCGCGGCCGCGGCGACCGTCGCCGTGCTGGTCGCCGCACTGGGCGGCTGCACTGCGGCTCCGGAACCGCCGGAGCAGCCCTCGTCGCTGGCACGGCTGGCGGCAGCGCTGGAAGAGTTTGGCAACGAAATGCTCGACGACGGCGCCCCCGCCGTCCTGATGCAGGCCAAAGTGCGGGGTGAAGAATGGTCACGCGCTTCCGGGGTGAGAAGCCTCGAGGGCAGGGAACCGCTGGAGGTTGACGATCCCGTGCCCGTCGGACGGGTCACCGAGTCCTTCATTGCAGTGTCCGTGCTCAAACTCGCGGTTGAAGGCAGGCTGGGCCTTGAGGACCCTGTCAGCCGGCATTTGCCGGACTTCGAGAGCATCATGCACCCGCCGGGGCCGGTCACGGTTCGGCGGCTCCTGCAGCACGAGTCCGGGATGCCGGACTACCTCGTCCCGCTGCTTCAGCAGGGTAGCCTGGGCGAGGTGCTGGCCGCCGGCCGCAGCCACCGGGAGCTCCTCGCCCTGGCCGCGACCCGGAAGTGGGAGCCGCGGCTGGCGCAGGGTTATGAGTACTCGGGTTCGGACTACGTCGTGCTGGGCATGATCGTGGAACGGCTTCGAGGGTTGCCGATTAGCGACGTCCTGCGATCCGACGTGACCGAACCGCTCGGCCTCACCGCCACGCGGATGACCGAACGCGGCCCCGCCCCTCCCGCACTGGTCCACGGCTACGTCACCAGTTCCGGCGAGCGCCTCGATGTCAGCTACCCCGCAGTCCGCGCAGGCGACCCTGCTGTGGGCCTGGTGTCCACAGTCGCCGACCTGAACACCTTCTACGCCGCGCTGCTCGAGGGCCGCCTGATCCCGCGGTCCATGGTCACGGACATGCAGACCCCGCCTTACGCCCGGTACGGGATGGGGATCCAGCGCTGGAACGACACCTGCACCAACAACTTTTACTACGGCCGCGCCGGTGATTCAGCCGGCTACGGCACTATTTCGATGTCCAGCGCCGACGGAACCCGGCAGGCATCGGTCTCCCTGGCTGCCCCGCCGCAGCCCTTCAGCTTAAAAGGCAACGGATTGGCGGAGGACCTCGTCGACGTCCTGGAGGAAGCCCTCAACTCAAGCTGTTAGGACTCGCTCTGTGGGACCGGCGCCGCCAGCACGGCGAGGGCGGCGAAAAGCTAAGCACACTGAGCAAATCCCTTGCATGCTAACGCCGCGGACCCTAGCGTTGAAGAATCCGAGCATCGAGGAAAGGCAACGAAATGACGCTGTATCAACCAGAGCCGGTGGAGATTTCAACGCGCATGCGTCCCGGCGAGTGGACGGAATCCAGCCTTGAAGAACTGGTCACGTCATACCGCGCCAAGCTGATGGAAATGGGGGCAGGGCCCACCGACGTCATCACCGAAGTTGAACGGGACGACGACGGTTCGGTCAGCGTCGCGGTCTCCTGGAACAAGGGCGCCATCGCAGATGCCTAAGGCCTCCCGTCGCTAGGGGGCTCCCCCCCAATCGCTAGGAGCTCCTGGCGAGCCTGCCAATAGCGCTGTCGCGCAGGTTCGCCAGGAGCTCCCGTGGATTCTCGTAGGTTTCCACAGCGCCGGCCTCCAGCAGTTCGGCGGCAGAGGTTCCGCCGCACGTGAGCCCGATGGTGGGAATTCCAAGCCGGCCGGCGGCGTAGACGTCCCAGACGGCATCTCCCACGTAGACCACGTCCCCTGCCTGCAGGCCCACCGCATCCAGGGCTGCCTGGAGGATGTCCGGAGCGGGTTTCCCGGCCTTGGCATCGTTGGCACTGGTCGCGGCGTGCAGATAGGAATCGGCCCGCAATGTTGACCGCAGCGCGTCAAGGTCCTGCTTCCGCGCGGAGGACGCCAGCGCCACGGCGAATCCGCTCTCATAGCACTGGGCCAAGAGGTCCCGCGCCCCATCCAGCGGACGGAGCGCGGGCCAGAAGGTGGCGAAAATCGCGCCGTGGGAGGACTTGATGGAGGCATCGCCCGACTTGTCGCGGCCTGCCGGCAGGAGGTGGTCCAGCAGTTCCGCACCGCCCATGCCTACGGAGCGGTGGATGGCCGACATCGGGACGTCGAGCCCCGCCTCCCGGAACGCCTGCCACCAGGCGAACGTATGCAGGTAGCAGGAATCAACCAGGGTCCCGTCGACGTCGAACAGAACGCCGTGCTTCCGGCCGCCCGGCCCGCTAGGCGTCATAGCCGTTAGGCGACATGGCCTTGGGAGACATGGCCTTGGGAGACATGGCTATTGGGTGACATACGTGTTGGGTGACATGGCCTGCCCTGTTTCAGTAGTGCGTGCGGGCACGTTTGATACCCGTGGCCCCCGTTGGCCTGCCGGACCCCAGCACGCCGATGTTCTTCGGCGCCTTGACGTGCTGCCGCACAGGCGGCTGCTTCAACGGTTCGGAGTCCTGGCTCTCGCTGAGGTCCCGGATCAGCCCGGTGCCTGCGATTTCGCGGGCCTTGGCCACGCCGGCCGCTGCGGCACGCTTGGTGGGGAAGGTCACTGAGATCGCCATCAGCGTTCCGTTTCCGTCAATGAGCTTGACGCGGTATCCGCCGTCGGGCGCATCAACCAGTTCGAAATGTCCAGCCATTGCAGTTCCTCCGCTTCAACCCCAACCTGAGGTATTAGTAAGTATACTTACCTCCGCGGGTAACGGAAGACCTGCTGTCCTGTTCAGGCACGGCCTGGTCAGGCACGGCCTAGTCAGGTGCTGACCACCGAGAGCACATTGCCGGCCGGGTCCTTGAACCACGCAATCGCCATCCCGCCCTCCTTCATGATCCCCTTGGCATCAGTGGGCATGGCAGGGTCATCGTAGATTTTGGTTTGGACGCCCAGTCCGTTCAGCTCGTCCACGGCCTGTTCCACATCCTCGGCGACAAGGTTCAGCACCGTGAAGGTCGCGGCCTCGTGGTTGTCCTTCGGGTAGATCATGACCCGGGACCCCGACGGGAGCTGCACCTGGAGGGTTCCCATCCCGCCGTCGGAGACGTCCAGTCCCAGTGTCTCGCCGTAAAACGTCCTGGCCTTTTCCAGATCATCAACGCTGAAGCTGGAAAAGGCGTCCTTCGGCTTGAACATGGCACTCTCCTCGGGCCCGGAATCTGTTGGATACGGCCCAGCGTGCCACAAGCCGGCGCCCTTGGCGAGGGGTTCCGGCTTGGCCGTCAGACGGCCGGGGTCCGGCGAAGAACCTGGCGCTGGCGGCCCAGTCCCTCGACTTCGAGTTCCAGCACGTCGCCGTCTTGCAGGTAGGGGAAGCGTCCGGAGAGGGCCACTCCCTCGGGGGTGCCGGTCAGGATGACATCGCCGGCCTCCAGCACCATGAACTGGCTCAGGTGGTGCACGACGGCCGGGACGTCGAAGATCAGGTCCGCCGTGGACGAGTCCTGGCGCACTTCGCCATTCACCCAGGTCTGCAGCCGCAGCGCCGATGCATCCAGGGCGTCGGCCGGTACAAACCACGGGCCCAGCGGAGTGGAGCCGGGGAGCGACTTTCCCTTCACCCACTGTCCTGCGGCGCCGGGCAGCTGGTATTCCCGCTCCGACAGGTCGTTGGCGAGCACGTAACCCGCCACGCATTCCGCGGCTTCGTCCGTCGAGGCCAGGTAGGAGGCCCGGCGTCCGATCACAACAGCCAGCTCCACTTCCCAGTCGTACTTGCGGGACAGCGGCGGGATGGGGGCGTCGTCGAACGGACCGGCCACGGTGTTGCTGGGCTTCAGGAACACCACCGGAACCTCCGGGACGGCCGCCCCGGACTCCGCGGCATGACCGGCGTAGTTAAGGCCGATCCCCACGACGGCCCCCGGCCGGGCCAGCGGTGCGCCGAAGCGCAGCGTGGCGGCGTCGGGGATTTCAGCCAGGCTCCCGGCCGCAAGGGCATCGCGGACCCGGGCGACGCCTCCGGCTTCCAGGAACGCTCCGTCGATGTCAGCGGCAACGCCGGCGAGCGAATACCACTTTCCGTTGGATTCAGGGCCCTCCGGCTGAACGGCCGGCTGTTCCCTGCCCGGATCTCCGAGACGCGCAAATTTCACCGGTCCACACTCCTTCGTGCCTGTTCCAATAGGTTCCGTGACCATGGAACCATGCAGCCGGCAGCTGCCCCCAGCTGAACCAAATGTGACCGGCCGGGGGCGGAGGTCAGTGCCCGTGCACGGGGGCGTCGCTGCGCTGGACACTGTCCTCGTAGAGCTCCATGGCGCTCATGACCAGCGCGAAGTGACTGAATGCCTGCGGCGTGTTCCCCAGCTGTCGGCCCGACTCCACGCCCCACTCCTCGCTCAGGAGGCCCACATCGTTGCGCAGTGCCAGGAGCCGTTCAAAAAGCTCCTTGGCTTCGCGGCGCCGGCCCACGCCGATGAGTGCTTCCACCAGCCAGAAGGAGCAGGCCAGGAAGACGCCTTCGTCACCGGGCAGCCCGTCGTCCGCTTCTTCCGGGCGGTACCGCAGCACAAAGCCGTCGTGGGTGAGTTCGCGCTGCACCGCCTCGACGGTGCCCAGCACCCTGGGGTCATCCGGCGGCAGGAAGCCGACGCGCGGAATCAGCAGCAGGCTCGCGTCCAGCTCCGGGCGCCCGTAGGACTGGACAAAGGTGTTGCGCTCCGCGTCGAAGCCGTTCGCCATGACGTCGGCATGGATCCTGTCGCGCAGGGCCTCCCAGCGGTCCGCCGGCCCCACCAGGCCGAAGTCCCGCACGCCCTTGACCATCCGGTCCGCGGCGACCCAGGCCATCACCTTGGAGTGCGTGAAATGGCGCCGCGGGCCACGCATTTCCCACAAGCCGTTGTCCGGCCGCTGCCAGGCACCTTCGAGATGCTCCATGAGGGCAACCTGGACGTCCCAGGCTTCGTCGCTGTGCTTCAGCAGCGAGTGCCGGGTCAGGGCCAGGCAGTCCAGCACCTCGCCCCAGACGTCCAGCTGGAGCTGGCCCGCGGCTCCGTTGCCAATCCGGACGGGTGCTGATTTTTCATATCCCTCGAGCCACGGCAGCTCCATCTCCGGCAGCCGCCGCTCGCCGTGGATGCCGTACATGATCTGCAGGTCCGCCGGGTCCCCGGCCACTGCCCGCAGAAGCCAGTCCCGCCAGGAGGCGGCTTCGTCGGTGTAGCCGGCGGCCAGCAGCGCCTGCAGCGTCAGCGTGGCATCCCGCAGCCAGCAGTAGCGGTAATCCCAGTTGCGCGGGCCGCCCAGCTGTTCGGGCAGGGACGTGGTCACCGCCGCCACAATGCCTCCGGTCGGGGCGTAAGTCAGGGCTTTCAGGGTGATCAGCGAGCGCTGGATGGCCTCCCGGTACGGTCCGGTGATCTTGCACTTGGCGGACCATTCGCGCCAGAAGGACTCCGTTGAGTCCAGGTATGCCTCCGGGTCGATGGACCGGGGCCGGGGCAGGTGGCTCGGGGTCCAGGTCAGTACGAAAGGAATCCGCTCGCCTGCGTGGACCGTGAAGTCGCTGACAGTGTGCATGCGTTCGCCCCGCAGCGGGGCTTCGGTGACCAGGTAGGCTGCATCCGGGCCGGCGATGGCGTGGATGCCGTGGTTGTCGTGCCGGACCCACGGCACGATATGGCCGTAGTCGAACCGCAGCGTGAGTTCGCCGTGCATCCGCACCGAACCGCGGACGCCGACGACGATCCGCACAATGTCCGCCACACTGTCGCGCGGCGGCATGAAGTCGATCACCTTGACCTTGCCGCCGGGAGTTTCCCACTCCGTTTCCAGGATGAGGGTCCCCTTGCGGTAGTGGCGGCGGGTGCATTCCCCGCCGTCGGCAGGCGCCAACAGCCACCGCCCGGCCCTCGGCGTGTCCAGCAGGGCGTTGAAGCAGGCCGGCGAATCAAACCTCGGCAGGCACAGCCAGTCGATGGAGCCCCCGGTGCTGATCAGGGCAGCCGTGTGCAGATCGCCCACCACGGCGTAGTCCTCTATGCGTGCCATGGTCCTTACAGTGCCACAACCGCTCCGGGCCGACTACTATCCAAGGCATGCTGCAACGGAACTTCGGAAACTCCCGGCGGGTCCGCTCCTGGCAGGGAACGCTCCCGGCGCGGTCCGGGCCCGGCGCGGACTGACTGAGGTCCAAGGACACCATGGGGATCCATATCGGGACGTCCGGCTGGAGCTACGACCATTGGGAGAACGTGCTCTACCCGCCGGGACTTCCGGCGCGCGACCGGCTGGCCCACTATGTGGCGCGGTTCGGCACGGTGGAGCTGAACGCAAGCTTCTACCGCTGGCCCCGGGAATCATCCTTCGCCAGCTGGCGCCGGCGCCTTCCGGAGGGCTTCATGATGTCCGTCAAGGCCCCGCGCGGGCTCACCCATGCGAAGAAGCTCTACGGTCCCGACGCGTGGGTGGAGCGCATCACCAGGTGCTGGCATGAGCTGGGTGAGAAGCGGGCGGTACTGCTGGTCCAGCTTCCGCCGGGCCTGGGCCGCGACGACGCCCGTCTTGACTACTTCCTGGCGGCCCTCCCGTGGTGGGTGCGCGTGGCAGTGGAATTCCGCCACCCCAGCTGGGACCACCCCGAGGTGTATGCGCTGCTGGAGCGCCACGGAGCCGCCTATTGCATCATGAGCGGCGCCAATCTGCCCTGCATCCTGCGGGCCACGGCGCCGTTCGTGTACGTCCGCCTGCACGGGCCGGACCACGAGTACCTCTACGGAGGTTCGTATTCGGAGGAGGACCTCCGATGGTGGGCTGAACGGATCCGGGAGTGGAAAGGCCAGGGCAGGGACGTGTTTGCCTATTTCAATAACGACGGCGGCGGCAACGCCGTGCGGAACGCCGACACCTTGCGGTGGCTCCTCGGGGAAGGCTGACGCCCGGTACAGCTTGTACGGTGCGGCTTGTTACGGTGCGGCGCCTTAGTACCAGCACGCCGGTGCCGACGGGCGCCGTTGTGGCAGAGTGGAAGCATGGAATTGGCGCCGCAGGAATCATCGTTGCCCGGAACCCACGCGCTCCGGGCGGCCCACAAGGTCTCGGACACGGTCAACACCGTCCGCATCACGCTGGCCAGGCGCTGGAATTTTGTTCCGCAGACCGTCGCCTACCAGGGGTACGGGTCGACCTCGTGGGTGCGTGTCCTCGGCCGGGTGGTGCTGACCACCAAGCCCAAGCCGGGAAGCCGCGCCGAGCACGCCGCGAAGAACGGAAACCAGAACATCCGCGGCTGGCGTGCATTCACCAGCGTCCCGCTGCAGTTCACCGAGGTGGACATCGAAATCGAGGGCGTGACCACCCGCGTCAAGGCGGACCGCGGCGGCCTCGTGGACACCGTGGTGGAGGTAGCACTCTCCCCGGGCTGGCACACCGCGACGCTGCGGGCCGTCGGAACCGAGGCCGTGCAGGCGAACATCATCGTAATAGGTCCCGACACCAAGTTCGGCATCGTCTCAGACATCGACGACACCGTGATGGTCACTGCACTGCCCAGGCCGTTCCTTGCCCTGTGGAACACCTTCGTGCTCAGTGAGCGGGCACGCATGGCAACGCCCGGAATGCCGGTGCTCATGGACCGCCTGGTGGTGGAACACCCCGATGCGCCGGTGATCTACCTGTCCACCGGACCCTGGAATGCCGCACCCACGCTGGCACGGTTCCTGACCCGCAACATGTACCCCGCCGGTCCCCTCCTGCTGACGGACTGGGGGCTGACCCAGGACCGCTGGTTCCGCAGCGGCCAGGAGCACAAGAACGGCAACCTGGACCGGCTCGCCAAGGAATTCCCCGATATGCGCTGGCTGCTGATCGGCGACAACGGCCAGCACGACGAGCAGATCTACTCCAGGTTTGCCCGGGATCACGGCGACCGTGTGGCCGCCATCGCCATCCGCCAGCTGTCGGTGGGCGAGTCTGTCCTGGCCGGCGGCCACTCGGAGAACGGTGACCACACGGGCTCAAAGGTCCCGTGGATCTACTCCCCCGACGGCGCAGGCATCACCAAGGGCCTCGCCGACCTCAAAATCGTGTAGCCGGCGAACGCGTGGCCGGTCAGTGGCCGGCCACGCGTGAGGCGTCATGCCACCGGCTCCGGCTCACCGGCCGCACTCGAATCGACTGCGGCGGCGGCTCCGTTCTTGCGGGCTTCCTGCAGCTCCTGGAGCCAGTAGTAGGAGGCTTTGGGCGTCCTGGTCAGCGTCTCAAAGTCGACATGCAGGAGGCCGAACGGCTGCTTGTAGCCCGCGGACCACTCGAAGTTGTCCAGCAGGGACCAGACGTAATAGCCGCGCAAGTCAATGGATTCCGCGGGGCCTCCGGGGCTTGTGGCCTCCACCGCGCTGGAAATGTGCTCGGCGAGATAGCGCAGGCGGCGCTCGTCCGGAATGATAATCCGGTCCCCGGCCTTGTCCCGCACCACCAGGTCCTCAAAGCTCGCCCCGCCTTCGGTGATGAAGACCGGCGGCAGGTCCGGATAGCGTTCGGCCATTTCGGCAAGCGCCACCGGCATGTAGTCGGGCCTGATGGGCCACCCGTATGCCGTGGTCTCGGCGTCGGGAAACTCGGTGATGTGGAAGGGCGCGCCGGGAGCGCTGCCGCTGAGGTCATCCCCCATGGCCTCCGCCATCCCGGGAGGAACGGCGCCGTCGCCGGGCCCGGCGGCGACCATCGTAGGCATGTAGTAGTTGAGCCCGTAGAAATCCAACGGCTGCGAGATCAGTTGCAGGTCCTCGTCGGAGGGGCTGAACGAACTGAAGAACGTGGCGGCCCGAACGACGTCCGGGTACTTCCCGAGCAAGACGGGATCCGCGAACAGCCTGTTCTGGAAAACATCCATGAGCGCTGAGCTCAGCTTGTCCAGCGGGTTGATCGAGGCCGGAATCATGGGTGAGTAGACGTTGGTGATCCCGACCTCGCCGGGGACGTTGGCGGCACGCAGTGCCTGCATGGCCAGGCCGTGGCCGAGGAGCTGGTGGTGCACGGTGGGCAGCGCCTTGAGCAACTGCGCTTCGCCGGGCGCGTGGAGGCCCAGGGCATAGCCGTTGGTTGTTACCGTGGCAGGTTCGTTGACGGTACACCACCGGGCTACCCGGTCGCCGAAGGCCGCTGCCGCAATGGAGGCGAACTCGCCGAGCCGGTAGGCCGTATCGCGGTTCATCCAGCCGCCGGCTTCGTCGAGCGGCAGCGGTGTGTCCCAGTGGTAGAGCGTGACCATCGGGGAAATACCGCTGGCGAGCAACTGGTCCAGCAGCCGGTCGTAGAAGTCCAGGCCCTTGGGATTGACCGGGCCGCTGCCGCCGGGCTGGATGCGGGACCAGGACAGCGAGAACCGGTAGGAGTCGATGCCCAGGTCCTTCATCAGCGCGACGTCTTCGGGCATCCGGTGGTAATGGTCACAGGCCGTGACGGGGCCGTGGTCGTCCACGATCGCCCCGGGTTTCCGCGCAAACACATCCCACCCGGATGGTCCGCGGCCGTCCTCGTCCAAGGCACCCTCGATTTGGAAGGCGGCCGTTGCGACGCCCAGCGTGAAGGACGGCGGGATCGTGGCAGCCAGGTCTTTGGCGGAGTAGTTCATCTGCTTGATCCCTTATGTAGTTTCGGGTGGTGGACTGATTTTAGTGCACCGCTGCATCGGAGCCGAAGAGGAATTCCTTGGCATGAGCCAGCGCTTTTTTGAAAGCATCGTTGCGAAGGGTAATGAGGTGTTCCGTGTCATCGGCCGCCGGTTCGAGGTAACCGGTGAACCCGGGACGCAGCACCCAGATGTCGCCGCCCGGCGGGAGGTAGAACACCCCGAAGGACCGGTGCTGGCTGTCATCCGGTGTCCAGATCGGGACCACCGCCAGAGCCGCCCCTGTCTCCGGATGGATCCACTGGGCCCGCGGGAGCGGTTCCTCGTGGGCCTCGGGATCCAGGAACGGGGCTGTGCCCACACCCCAGCGTTGCTCGAAGCGTTCGTGGAACGCCGGAATCAGATGCGAATCAAAACGGCGCCAGGCGCTCATGGACTGCTCCTCTTCTACTTATCCGGTGCCCGGCCTGGGGCCGCGCTCCCAAAGCACTGGTGTGACCCGCAGCAGCGGGGGCTGCGGAGTGTGTACCCGGCGGACCGGCACATCGCGGGGCCCGCTGCGGCTAAGATCGCCGGGGTTAAGATCGCGGGTGATATGCGGAACGGACAGCGCACGGTCGTATTCAGCGCGCGTTTTCGCATCACTCAGCACTGCGAAGGCTTCCATGATGCCCAGCAGCCCGCTGTTGGATCCGCTGCGCCGGCCGGCCACGGCAGTGCCGGCATCTTCACCGGACCAGTCCGGTTTGCCGGACCCGTCTTCGAGATCGGGATGATGGAGCCGCATCAGGGCCCGGTAGGCACGCGCAATCTCCTGGCGCGTGGCCGTCCTTGCCACGTTCAGTACGCCGTAGTAGTCAGGCAATTGGTTGGTCATCGCGTTCACACTGCCTGCCTCGTCGCGGGGCTGCGGCTGCGTGCCGGGGCGGCGGCCGGCACCGACCGGCTGCCGCCCCGGACGCCCGTTCGTCGGCTAGGTGCTGATCTCGTGCATCTTGTCGTGCTTGGTTTCGATTTCGATCTTGCGCGGCTTCGCCTGTTCGGCAACAGGAATGCGGAGGGTCAGCACGCCGGCGTCGTAGCTGGCCTTGACGTTCTCCGTGTCGAGGGTGTCACCGAGGATCAGTTGGCGGCTGAAGACACCGCGGGGCCGCTCCGAAACGACCAATTCCACGTTGGGCTGGGTTTGATCGCGCCGTTCAGCCCGCACAGTCAAAACGTTCCGCTCAACATTGAGGTCCACAGAGTCCACGTCGACTCCCGGCAGATCGAACGCGACGACGAACTCCCCGTCCTCCTGCCAGGCATCCATCGGCATGGCCGCGGGCCGCGCCGCGGTTCCAAACACCTGCTGGGTAAGCCTGTCCAGTTCACGGAACGGGTCCGTACGCATCAACATCATTTCCCACTCCTTCACCTTGTGGTTGTTCCATTTCCTTCTAGCTACCCGCCAATATCTATGGTGGCTGGTATAGATTTTTTATAGCACCGGTGAGAAACTGTGGCAAGGGCATCCGGCACGAAAATTCTATGGAGGATCATGGCCGAGCGCAGTGCGGAGACAGGCCTGTACGCGATCTCCGTGGTGGCCCACCTGGTGGGAACGGGCCAGCAGAACATCAGGCTTTACGAGCGGAAAGGCCTACTCACCCCGGACCGCACCTCCGGCGGGACCCGGCAATACAGCGACGCGGACCTCGCCGTGCTGAAACGCATCGGCGAACTGCTGGACGAGGGGCTCAACCTGGCCGGCGTGGCCAAGGTGCTGGAACTCGAGGCGGCCAACACCAGGCTCAGGGTCGAACTGAAAAGGGCCCGCTCACGCCTGCGCGACCGGTCAACAGGGCTGGCCGGCAGTGCTGGGCCGCGGGGCTGAGCCGCGGCCCAGGGCAGCGGGGCAGACCCAGCGGGGCAGGGAGGATCAGGGCCGGCCGCCGGCAATCAGGTAGGACTCCTCGAGAAGCTCAGCCAGCTCCTGCACGTCGATCCGGTCCAGCCGGACCAGCACCAGCTGCGGTGACCGTTCATGGTGCGGGGTCCAGAAATACGTGTCCGGGTTCGTTCCGGCCAGCGCTTCCCGCTCACGGGTCTTGACCGTGAGGACGCCGTCCTCCCAGATCCTGGCCATCAGGGTCCGAGCGAACCACGCGGGCTGGTTCCAGCTGGGCCGCTCCGTGACGCCGGGCAGCGACAGGCAGATGCGGCGGACGTCCCCTTCGTCGGCGGCCACCCGTGGCTAGCTTTCGGCCGTATCGGCCTTGGACAGTTCGCCGGTGATTTGTTCTCCCGGGATGCGGGCCGTTCGCCACGTGTCCAAAGCGATGACGGCGCCCAGGACCACGAAGGAAATGAACAGGGAGGCCAGTGCATCACTGACCCAGTGGTAGCCGAGGTACAGCCTGCTGATTGAGGCCAGGAAAATCCCGAAGACGGCGGCGGCGAAGCCAGCCACTGCCGGCCATGTGCTTTGGCGGCGAGAGAAGATCAGGAACGTGGTGACCAGCAGGAAATCGCAGGCACCGAGTACATGCCCCGAGGGGAAGGAGAACGTGACGTCGGGGCCGAAAAGCATGAGGTCCAGGGGCGGACGCTGGCGGCCGACCGACCGGCCGATGATTTGTGCGAGCGCCACTCCGGTGAGCATGGCGCCTGCCAGCAGCAGCGGCCGCCAGGCATGCTTGGCGGCGATGCCCCACACCACGGTGACCACCAGCACGATGATCGGCAGGGCAATGGGCCCGAAGACAATCGCGAGGAAAATCATCAAGGCCGTGATCGGCTCCGACCGCTGGGTGACCAGCCAGGACCGCGCGGGTTCATCCAAACCGGTCAGGCCGTCCCGACCCAGGACGTCCGTCAAGGTCAACAGGAAGAGTCCGGTACCCAGGATCATCAGGATCACAGCGACGCGGTAGAGGTTCTTACGGGACGCAGCGCTCATGTACCGTTCTTCGACGACGAATTTGTCATGGAAAACCCGCCACCAGTGAGGCGATTTCCGGGATCGATCTTCAGCCATGTGCCGCTTCCACCTATGCAGTCTTATAGATTTGTGTCCGCTGAGATTATCCCGGTTCGGCGATTTTGGCTCGCGGAACCGGGAATCTGGTTCCGCTTCCTCCTCGGCGCACCCGGCCTGGACGGCTGCAACGGTAGCCTGACTGCATGGGTGCCATGAACGAACTTATTGACCAGGCCGCGGTCGGCAGGCTGCTGCGCGTACTCGCGGAGGCCGCCCCCGGCACGTCCTGGCCCAGCGTCGAAGCTGCCGGGGCCTCGCTCGCGGACCTCAGCCTCCGGGAACGGACCGACCACGTGAGCCGGGGGCTGCTCGCGGATTTGGCGGCCGACGGAAATCCCGGGGACTATCCGACGGCGGCGCACCTCTTCCGCCGCGCCCTCACGGACCCCGACTTCACCGGCTGGACCATCTGGCCGGTGACGGAAACAGCAGTAACGCTCGCCCTCGATTCATCCGGATCCGCCGATTTTGAAGACTGCCTTCAGCTTCTCGCCGAGCTGACTCCGCGGCTGACCGGGGAATTCGCCATCCGGCGGCTGCTGGCCGCCGACCTGGACCGTGCCCTCGCCGTCGTGCTGACCTGGACCGCCCACCCTGACGCGCATGTGCGCCGGCTCGCCAGCGAGGGGACCCGCCCGTACCTCCCCTGGGCCGTCCGGGTCCCGGGCCTGATCCAGCGCCCTGAGGCCACGATTCCCATCCTCGACGCCCTCTACCGGGATCCGCACGAATACGTTCGCCGTTCAGTGGCGAACCACCTCAATGACCTGGCGCGCCACTCTCCTGAGGAAGTCGTGGCCGCGGCCGCAGCATGGACAGCAGCACCGGATGCCAATACGCCGTGGGTGGTCCGCCACGGACTGCGCACGCTGATCAAGAAGGCCCACCCTGGCGCCCTCGCCCTCCAGGGGTTCGCTCCGGCGTCGCTCTCGGTGTCCCCGCCCAGGCTGGACCGGGACACCGTGGCGCTGCCTGCGGACCTCGCCTTCGAATTCGAGATCTCCAACACGGGGGCCGCTCCGGCCAGGCTCGCAGTGGACTACATCGTCCACTACATGAAGGCGAACGGCTCCCAGGCAGAAAAGGTCTTCAAACTGACAGCCCTGACCCTGGACCCCGGCGAAACCCGGACGATGTCCAAACGGCACGCCTTCCGCCAGATGACCACCCGCGTGCACCACCCTGGCAGCCACGCCCTGGAACTGCAGATCAACGGCATCCGGTACGCCCATACGCAGTTCCTCGTGGAGGTCTGAGCCGCCGCCGGACCGCATCAGGGAATTCAACGGCGCGGGCTGCTCCCCGCTGACAAAAATGTGATTTGACTCACAGATCCACTGAGAGCTAAGCTCAACAAGTTGTTAGCGCTAACAACTCGGTCTATGATTTCGATCATCACCCAGCCGGCGCCGGAGCCTTGCGCTCCGTCCGGCGAGATTTACTTCCGATGAGCGGGCTCCGGGCCGCCTCGTCAGTCGACCGGATCCTCCCGGCCGGCCCCACAGCCGCAAAGCGCAGATGCTTTCCGGTTTAGCACCAGTTCGCGGACCGAGCCGTCCGCGGAAGGAGAACATAGTGAGAATCAAGAAACTCCTGGGCGCGTTCGCCGTCGTCCTCGCAGTGACGGTGGGGGCCACAGGCTGCGGCAGCCGGGGCGGCGCCGCCACCCCGAGCGCCAGCTCGGATAATTCAGGGGCGCTTGTGGGCATCTCCATGCCCACGCAGACCTCGGAGCGCTGGATCGCCGATGGCGGAAATGTCGAGAAGTCCCTGAAGGAACTGGGATACAAGACGGACCTGCAGTTCGCCAACGACGACATCCCCACCCAGGTTTCGCAGATCGAAAACATGCTCACCAAGGGCGCCAAATCGCTCATCATCGCCGCAATCGACGGCACCACGCTCACGGACGTCCTGGCCAAGGCCAAGGAGCAGAACGTCAAGGTGATCGCCTACGACCGCCTCATCAACGGCACCCCCAACGTGGACTTCTACACCACGTTCGACAACTACACCGTGGGCGTCCAGCAGGCCACTTCGCTGCTGACCGGACTGGGCCTGGTGGATGCCAGCGGCAAGAAGGTGGACGGCAAGGGTCCGTTCAATGTCGAACTGTTCGCCGGCAGCCCCGACGACAACAACGCCAACTTCTTCTGGACCGGGGCCATGGACACCCTCAAGCCGTTCCTGGATGCCGGCACGCTCAAGGTCCCCAGCGGCCAGACCAAGTTCGAACAGGCCGCCATCCTCCGCTGGCAGGCACCCGTTGCCCAGAAGCGCATGGAGGACATCCTCACCGCCGCCTACAGCTCCGGCACCAAGCTGGACGGTGTGCTGTCCCCCTATGACGGACTGTCCATCGGCATCATCTCCGCGCTGACCAGCACCGGCGGCTACTCCAAGGGAAGCCTGCCTGTCGTCACGGGCCAGGATGCCGAGAAGGGCTCAGTGAAGTCCATCATGGCCGGCGAGCAGTATTCCACCATCTTCAAGGACACCCGCCAGCTTGGCGCCCAGGCCGTCAAGATGGTCGACGCCGTCCTGAAGGGCAAGGAGCCTGAGGTCAACGACACGGAGACCTACAACAACAAGGTCAAGGTTGTCCCGTCCTACCTGCTGGAGTCCGTGATCATCACCGCGGACAACTACAAGAAGGAGCTCATCGACTCGGGCTACTACACCGACGCCGACGTCAAGTAGCCGCGTTGAGGGTTGTGGCCGGGCCGTCACCGGTCCGGCCACACCCCTCCGGCAGGCCCCTGCAGCCGCAGGAAGGCCCAGGATCGACCAGTCAGTGGGAATTGACGATGAACACACCCATTCTTCAAATGCGAGGAATCACCAAGACCTTTCCGGGCGTCAAGGCACTCCAGAACGTCACGCTGGATGTAAAGCGCGGCGAGGTGCATGCCATCTGCGGCGAAAACGGCGCCGGGAAATCCACCCTCATGAAAGTGCTGTCAGGGGTCTACCCGCACAGCTCATTCGACGGAGACATCCTCTTCGAAAACGAACCGTGCACGTTCAACAGCATCAGCGACAGCGAGAAGCGCGGCATCGTCATCATCCACCAGGAGCTGGCCCTGAGCCCCTATCTTTCGATTGCCGAAAACATCTTCCTCGGCAATGAACTGACGAAGAACGGGTGGGTGGACTGGCGCAAAACAAACCTCGAAGCCGCCAAGCTGCTGGCCCGCGTGGGACTCAGCGAAAATCCCGTCACGCCTGTCCAGCACATCAGCGTCGGGAAGCAGCAGCTCGTCGAAATCGCGAAGGCACTCTCCAAAGAGGTCAAACTCCTCATCCTGGACGAGCCAACGGCCGCGCTGAACGACGAGGACTCCGGCCACCTGCTGGACCTGATCCTCCACCTGAAGGGCCAGGGCGTCACCAGCATCATCATCAGCCACAAACTCAACGAGATCCGCAAGGTGGCGGATGCGGTCACCATTATCCGCGACGGCAAGACCATCGAAACCCTGCGTCTGGACGAGGGCCAAATTACCCAGGAGCGGATTATCCGCGGCATGGTGGGCCGGGACCTGGACAGTCTCTATCCGGACCGCGACCCGAAGATCGGCGAGGAAGTCCTCCGGATCGAGGACTGGTCGGTGCGGCACCCCCAGGACCACTCCCGGATGGTGGTCACCAACGCGAGCCTCAACGTCCGAAAAGGCGAGGTGGTGGGACTGGCCGGCCTCATGGGCGCCGGCAGGACGGAACTGGCCATGAGCGTCTTCGGCCGGACATACGGCACCGCCGTGTCAGGAAAGGTCTACAAGCATGGCCGGGAGATCAACACGTCCACCGTCTCGGATGCCATCAAGCACGGCATCGCCTACGCAACCGAGGACCGCAAGCACTACGGCCTGAACCTCATTGAAGACATCAAGCGGAACATCTCCATGGCGGCCCTGCGGAAACTGGCCAAGCGCGGCTGGGTGGACAAGAACCAGGAAACCATCGTCGCCAACGGCTACCGGCAAAGCATGAACATCAAGGCACCGTCAGTGGCTGCCATCACCGGCAAGCTGTCCGGCGGCAACCAGCAGAAGGTCGTGCTGAGCAAGTGGATGTTCTCCGACCCCGACGTGCTGATCCTGGACGAACCCACCCGCGGCATCGACGTCGGGGCCAAGTTCGAGATCTACACCATCATCACCAAGCTCGCGGCAGAGGGTAAGGCGGTCATCGTGATCTCCTCCGAACTCCCCGAACTGCTGGGCATCTGCGACAGGATCTACACGCTGTCAGCAGGCCACATCACCGGCGAAGTGCCCATCGCCGACGCCTCACAGGAGACCCTCATGCACCTTATGACCAAAGAGAAGGAATAGCGACCATGTCCGCCCTCCGAGAATCCCTCGGCTTCCTCGCAAGCCGCCTCCGCCAGGTCGGCATCTTCGTCGCCCTGATCCTGATCGTCCTGCTCTTCCAGGTCCTCACCGACGGCATCCTGCTGCAGCCACAGAACGTCACCAACCTCGTGGTGCAGAACAGCTACATCCTGATCCTGGCCATCGGCATGGTGATGGTCATCATCGCCGGCCACATCGACCTGTCCGTCGGCTCCATCGCGGGCTTCATCGGTGCCGTATCCGGCGTAATGATCGTCCACTGGGGCTGGGCCTGGTGGATCGCCATCCCCGCCTGCCTCCTGGTCGGCGCACTCGTCGGCGCCTGGCAGGGATACTGGATCGCCTACGTCGGCATTCCGGCCTTCATTGTCACCCTCGCCGGCATGCTGATTTTCCGCGGCCTGACGCTGATCACCCTCAAGAACCAGCAGATCACCCCGTTTCCGGACGAACTCCGCGCCCTCGGCGGCGGCTTCCTCCCGGACATCAGCGGGGGCACCTCCGTCCTCGAATGGCTCACCGTCATCCTCGGCGTCGGAGGCACCGCGGCCATCCTCTTCCAGGCCATCAAGGAGCGCCGCGTCCGCCGGAAGTTCAACCTGGAGAACGAACCCATGGCCTGGTTCGCGGTAAAGACCGCGTTCATTGCCCTGCTGATGCTCATCATTACCTTCCTGCTGGCGAGCTACCGGGGAACACCGATCGTCCTGATCGTGCTCGCGGCCCTGGTGATCATCTACTCCGCCCTGATGAACAACAGCATCTTCGGCCGGCACACCTACGCCATCGGCGGGAACCTGCATGCAGCGGAGCTCTCCGGCATCAAGACCAAGGCCGTCACCTTCCGGCTCTTCGTCAACATGGGCGTTCTGGCGGCCCTCGCGGGCCTCGTGTTTACGGCCCGCCTGAACTCGGCCCAGCCGGCCGGCGGCACCGGGTTCGAACTGGACTCCATCGCCGCGGCGTTCATCGGCGGCGCCGCGGTGCAGGGCGGCATTGGCACCGTGGCCGGCGCCATGATCGGCGGGCTGATCATGGGCGTGCTCAACAACGGCATGTCCATCCTGGGCCTCGGCACCGACTACCAGCAGCTCATCAAGGGCCTGGTCCTTCTCCTCGCTGTCGGCTTCGACATCTTCAACAAGAACCGCAGCGGCCGCGGAGGAGGAAGCACCCTCGGCACGCGGTTCAAGCTGAAGACCACGCCTCCGGCCGCTGCAGAAAGCACGGAGACCGCCGCGGACCGCCCGGTCGCAGTGGCCGCCAGCTCCCGGCAGGCAAGCACCGTCCGGAACTCCTGACAAAGAGAGGCCGACGGCGGCAGGCAACTGCCGCCGTCGGCCTCCGCCGCTTCTTCGGGCCTTGCCGGCGGCCCTCCGCCTGCCCCCGCGGAACCCGCCCGCACGGGAAATGTGATTTGCTTCACAGTGCCGGCGCGGATAGCATTCCATCACTGTTAGCGATCACAGAGAAGGACCTGGAATGACTGCCTCCCTCCCCGAGCCCGAGACAGCCGACGACTGGCAGCAGCTGATTGGCAGCCGTGTTGAACTGCGGATCGACGGCCGGATGGTGCGCACCGGCGAGGTGGAGGACGCCACCGATGATTCCGCCGTCATGTGGCTGCGGTTCGACGGCAATCACGGCCGGCAACTGGTGTCCAAGTTCGACGGCTACCAGGTTGTTCCCGTCAGCTGAGGGCTTTGCCGGCGGTTGCCGCCTTGGCAACGGGCGCGGTGGTCACTTTGAGTCCGCAACCCTGCTCGGCAAATGCCGTCAGCGTCTTGTAGCCGAAGGTCTTGTAGGTGACGTTGGGCCAGCGGTCCCGCAGAAGCTGGCCGAGGCGGGGAGCGTTGACCAGACCCTTCACCCAGAGGGTGGGATCGTCCTTGAGGAAAGCGTGGACACTGGCTTTGTAGAGCTCAAGTTCGGTGTGCGGCGAGGATTTCTTTTTGGCCGGCTTAGCGGGCGCCGGTGGCTTCTTCACTGCCGGCACCGGCACCACGACGGCGGGCGCCGGGATGTCGATGACATGGAAATGGTCGGCCACCGACTGCAGGACCTTGTTGACGACGCCGGCGTTCGGCTGGGAGGTTGTCGCAACCAGTGACCGCTTTCCCAGCGCATGCAGGCGGCGCAGGAGCGGGACGAAGTCACCGTCGCCGCTGACGATCACAAAAAGCTCAATCCATGGCATGTCCGCGGCCACTTCGAGGGCGTCGACCACCAGCTCGATGTCCGCGGCGTTCTTGCTGGGCTGGTCAAACGAGAAAATCTGGACGGGCTTGATGTTGTGGGCCAGCAGCTGGCTCCGGTACCCGGCCATGTCCGGCCGACCCCAGTTGGCATATGCCCGCGCCAGCGCCGTTTGCCCGCCAAGGCCCGTGTCCCCCACGACCTTTTCAATGGCGCGGACCACGGTGGCCAGCGGCACGGATGTGACGTCGTTCCCGTACCCGCCGAAGAGATTCTCCATGTCCAGGAAAATAGCCACGTTCCGCTGCCGCGATCCTGCCACGTTAACCGTCCTCCCCCAGCGAATAGTAAACAGATCCTATCCCCCCGCGGGGCCCCGAAGCGGCGGGGCCCCGCCGTCGCCGGCTAGCGGCCGCCTTCGATCTTCCGGCTGCGCTGCTCCTGTGCCATCGGACCATACGGGTACACGCCAACCCGGGGCTGGCTGGCCTCCGTCAGCCGCCGGGTCTCCTCCTCCGTCAGTTCAAGCTCCGCAGCGGCGAGGTTGTCCGCCAGCTGCTCCGTGGTGCGGGCCCCGAGGATCACGGACGTCACCGCGGGGCGGTCCGCCAGCCATGCCAGCGCCACCTGCGAGGCACTCACTCCGTGGTCCGCAGCGATCTTCTCCACGGTTCCGATGACCTCCCACGTCCGCGGATCGTCATTGCGCGCCTGCCAGGCTTCCATGCCGCGTTTGGGATTCTCGCCCAGCCGGGTGGCCCCCGCCGGTGCCTCGTCGCGCTTGTACTTCCCGGAGAGCCAGCCGCCGCCCAGCGGGGACCACGGGAGCAGGCCGATCCCCGCGTCCAGCGACGCCGGAACAATCTCCGACTCAATCTCCCGGACCAGCAGGCTGTACTGCGGCTGCAGCGTCACCGGCGCGCTCCAGCCGTGTGCCTTGGCGACGTGCACAGCCTTGGTCAGCTGCCAGCCCAGGAAGTTGGAGAAGCCGTAGTACGCGATCTTTCCGCTGCTGACGGAGTCATGCAGGAAGCGCAGCGTCTCCTCCAGCGGCGTAATGGGGTCCCACGCGTGCATCTGGTACAGGTCGATCTGTTCGACGCCGAGGCGGCGCAGCGAGTCGTCGAGGGCGCGGGTGAGATGGCGTCGGGAGGTTCCGAGGTCGTTGGGGGCCTGGCCCATGGGGAAGCGTCCCTTGGTTGCCAGGACAGCGCGGTCCCTGACCTCGGGGCGGGCGGCAAGCCAGCGGCCGATGATCTGTTCGGACACCCCTTGGCTGTAGACGTCAGCGGTATCGATGAAGTTGCCGCCTGCGGCGAAGTAGTCGTCCAGGATGGCGAAGGACGTCTCCTCGGTGGCTTCAGCGCCGAAGGTCATGGTTCCCAGCGCGTAGTTGGATACGACGGCGCCGCTGTTGCCTAATGTGCGGTACTGCATGGTTCTCCTCAGTCCTCGGTGGGCGTGGTGCGGTTCGAGTGGTAGCTGCGCCAGGTGTGCTCCGGAGCGAATCCCAGCAGGCGCTTGGCTTTGTCGATGGACAGCATCGTTTCGTGTTCGCCGAGTTCCTTGACCACCTTGACGCCGGGGAAGACTTCGGCGGCGAGGCTGGCACTGGACCGGCTCATGACCGTGTCCTCGTTGGCGATGATGAACGCTTCGAATCCGGGCTTGCCATTCTCCAGTGCGCGGGCCACCGCCTGCGCACCGTCGCGGCCGTCGATGTAGCCCCAGAGGTTCCACTTCCGCAAAGTGGCATCGGCGTCAAAGGAAGGGAAGTCCTCGTAGTCCTCGGGGTCCATCACATTGGAGAACCGCAGGCCCGTGATGCTCAGGTTTGGATCCCAGCGGGTCAGCTGGATGGCCATCTGCTCCTCCAGGTGCTTCACCAGGGAGTAGGTGCTTTCCGGGCGGGCCGGATATTCCTCGTCCACCGGGATATAGGGAGGGTCGACGTCGAACGGCAGTCCCAGCACCGTCTCGCTGGAGGCGTACACCACCTTCTTGATTCCGGCCCGCCGGGCCGCCTGGAAGACGTTGTAGGTGGCGAGCATGTTGTTCTCGAAGGTGGCCGCATCCGGCGCATGGCCCGGCGCGGGGATGGCTCCGAGGTGCACGATCGCGTCAAAGCCCCCGTGGCGGTCGTCGAGGCCCAGGATGACGTCCAAAACCTGCCCGTAGTTGCGCAGGTCCACCTCGGTGAAGCCGCGGCCCCTGGTCCCCGTGCGGTCCAGGTTCAGGACGTCATGGCCGTCCTCGGTTAGCCGGCGCACCACGCTACTGCCCAGCTTTCCGCTTCCGCCAGTCACAGCAACTCTCATCAGGAACTCCTCTGGGTAGTTGTCGGCGGCCGGTCGTCCGTAGCTGCCTGCCGCCGTCGTCATTCCACCCTAGGGGCGCGGCCGCTCGGATGCAGCCCTTCTGGCTGGCCCTCTGAGTCCTAGGAAAGAACGTCCCCCGCCCGCCGGGGGCTTCAGCCGAGCCGGAGCAACAGGGGAAGGGTGTTGGTGATGATGGTGAAGGCGGCCGCAGCGATGCCAATGACTGCCGGGATGATCCCTGACGCCTCGCCGCGGCCACGCGCCCTGAACCCGAGGACGGCCGCAGCCAGCTCCGGGGCCAGGATCAGCAACAGTGCGGGTCCCGCCGCGCTCACAATGACGCCCGGCGGTAGCGAATCCCCGCCGTCGTAGCCCTGCAGGGTGAGCAGCCCTTCACCAATGATCATGCCCGCCACGAACGCGGCAGGAATGGCGGCAACGGCGATCCAGGCCCAGCGCAGAAGCCGGCGGCCGGGCAGGGATCCGCCGGAATCCGGGGCGGCTGCGGGCACCGGGCTGCGTGATGTCATCGGTGAAGGAGCGTCAGATGTGTTGCGACTGGCCCGGCAGGCCCATGCTCGGGCGCCCGAACGGAAGCCGGCTCGGACTGAAACCAAGGGATGCGTAATAGCCGCCGGCAACCATCACGGCAAAACCGGCGACGCCCAGGTACACGAGCTGCACCACAGCGCCCGCAATCACCGCAAGGAACCCGCAGACCACGCACAGGGCACCGAGGACCACCCGCCGCATCAATGACCAGGACTGGCCTTCCATGCGCGCGGCGAATTGCGGATCATCCTCGTGAAGCGACTGCTCCATCTGCCTGAGGACGTCCCTTTCATGTTCAGAAAGCGGCATCTTTGACCTCCGAACCGGATTGATATTAAGGATCGTTCATGTAGCGGTTAAGTCAATAGAGCCAAAAGTCATGGGCGGATCGCGGTGACTTTGGACCCTAGGCAGGGGGTCCCGGGCAGGCGCACGCTGGAACCCATGAACACTGAAGAACGCATTGTGGTGGGCGTGGACGGCTCCGAATTCTCCACAGCTGCGCTGCAGCTCGCCGGACGCATGGCCGGCAGCCTCAACGCCCCGCTGGAGATCATCACCTGCCTCGGAACCTCCGATTTCTACCTCGCTTCCCACATGCCGCCCGGGCGCGTGCCCAGCATGGAGGAACTCGAGGAAACAGCGAAGCGCCTGGTGGACCAGGCCATCGGGAGGGCCTTCGGGGCATCTCCGCCGGCCCAGCTGTCCCGCACGGTGAAGTTCGGGCCGCCGGCAAAGACACTGGTGGATGAAAGCCGCCATGCCCAGCTGCTGGTGGTGGGCCGGCGCGGGGAGGGCGGCTTCCTGTCGCAGGTCATGGGATCCGTCAGCGGAGCCTGCGCCGCGCATGCGCACTGCCCCGTCCTGGTGGTGGGCCAGGACACCAAAGTGGCCGAACCGGAACCGGGTCCGACGTCCGGGTGAAGACGGGCGTCTCCACCGCGGGACTCCGGGGCGTTCAGTGACTTTGTGCCCTAATCCCGGTTCTCGTGCAAGCCCTAACCTGAATGCATAAGCGCGGCAATCACCGCGTGCCAAGTCCCGGGAGCATCGTCATGAAAGCAGCAACGGCGAGCATCATCGCAGGCGCAGTCCTCCTGCTTTCCGGCGTCCTGCTGCTGCTGGACGCCCTGCGTGTCCTGGACACCGCACTTCTGGTGTGGCCGCTGATCTTCGGCACCTCCGGCGCCGTTTTCCTGGCGGTGTTTTCCAGGAACCGCGCCAACTGGTGGGCGGCCATCCCGGGGTTTGCCCTCCTGGGGCTGGCCGCGGTGGTCACCACCACGCAGCTGTGGCCCGGTTCAGCGGGCGACTGGCCGGGCGCATTGTTCTTCTTGTTCCTCTCCGCCGGCTTCGCGGCGGTGTACTTCCGGGAGCCGGCCAACTGGTGGGCCCTGATTCCGTGCGGGGTCATGCTCACGCTCGCCTTGATGGTGGCATTGCCGCCGGGGCTGGACGGAACGCCGGTGGCCGCCGTGCTGTTCCTGGGGCTCGCCGCAACCTTCGCCACGGTGTCGCTCACCCCGGAGCGGATGAAATGGCCCCTGATCCCGGCCGCCGTGCTGGCCACCCTGGGGCTTGCCTTTGCCATTCAAGCCACCGTCACCTTCCGCACCCTGGAGTACCTGACAGCAGTGGTGCCGCTGCTGGCCGGCGCCTACCTGCTCTATTACGCCTTCCACAACCGCCGCAGCGACCGCGGGCACACGGGCGGGGCTATAACCGATCCGATGAAGCAAGGACTGGGTGATGCTCACGGTGGCCACTGACCCAGCAATCGGGAACGACGTTGTTGGGGGGACGCGCGTATACATCCTGGACAGCCACGCGCTGGTCCGGACGGGGCTCCGCGAGCTGCTCGAAGAGGCGCACTTCGACGTGGTCGGCGAGAGCGGGTCGGCCTCCGAGGCAAGCCTCCGCATCCCGGCCCTGAGCCCGGACCTGGTGGTGATCGGAGCTCATCTCCCGGACGGCACCGGCATCGAAGTGTGCCGGGAAATCCTCTCCGACAACCCCGGACTCCGGTGCCTGCTCCTGAGCAGTTACGACGACGACCACGCGCTCAGCAGCGCGGTGCTGGCCGGAGCGGCCGGCTATGTGCTCCGGCAGCTGCCCGGGACCGCACTCCTGGAGGGCATCCGCCGGGTAGCCACGGGCGAATCGCTGCTGGAGCCCGGCGTCGAACGCAAAGTCATGGAAGGCCTCTACAAAACGCAGGTGAGCCGCCGTCACAGCCGGTTGAGCTCACAGGAACTCAGGGTCCTCACCCTCATGAGCCAGGGCATGACCAACCGCGAGATCAGCGAGGAAACGCGCTTTGCCCGGGCCACGGTGACACTCCAGGTGGCGGGAATCCTCACGAAATTGGGCTTCGAGTTGCGCGGCTGACACCGTTCGCCCACCGGGCGCCGGAGTCAGGGCTGCCGGGGGTCAGGGCTGCCGTGGACACACGGAAGGGGCGGTCCACGTCAGTTGCGTACCGTGGCCGGGGCTGCTTTCGATGGAGCACTCGCCGCCCAGGGCCATGGCCCGGTGCTTCATGTTGTCGATGCCGCTGATGCGGGTCGGGTTTTCAAAACCGCAGCCGTTGTCCGTAATCCTGAGTTCCACGCCCTCCGGCTGGGCCGTGAGCGAAATGTCGATTTCATCGGCACCAGAGTGCCGCACCGCGTTGCTCAGCCCCTCGGACAGCACCGCCAGCAGCTGCTCCACGACGGCGTCGGGCACTGCTTCGTCCACCGGTCCCGTCAGCTGGACCTTGGGTGAAAAGTCCGAGTTGCGGATCCCCTCGTGGATGGTCCGCATGATGAGGCCGGTGAGTGGTTCCTTCGGGCCATGGCCGGTCCGCATCGAGTAGATGGTGTCCCTGAGCTCGTGGATGGTGCCGTCCAGTTCGGCCGTCACTGCAGAGATCCGCTCCTGGGCCACCGGGTCCGGGACGTACCGGCGCAGGCTCTGCATGCTCAGCCCTGCTCCGAAGAGCCGCTGGATCACCAGGTCGTGCAGGTCCCGTGCGATCCTGTCCCGGTCCTTGGAGAGCAGCTGCTCTTCCCGCCGCAGCCGGGCCCGGACCAGTCCGAGTGCCAGCCCTACCCGGGACCCGAAAACGGCGCTGGACTGCAGGTCGGACTGGATGTACGGCGGTCCGCCGGCGGGGCGCGCCAGGATCAGCAGGCCGCGTTCGCTGCTCTGCCGTCCGAGCGTTGCCACCAGCAGCGGACCAAGTTTCTCGTCGGCGCCGGGTCCGAAGACCTCGTTGGGGTCCCTGACCAGGGCGGAGCTTCCAGTTTCCAGGACGTCGGCGATGACGTCCGACGGCGGCAGCTCCTGGCGGGCCGACAGGGACTGGACGCCCACCATGGTTTGGCAGCGCTGGATGCCTTCGGCATCGGGGTAGGCAATCACGGCCAGGATGGAGTCCGAGACGGTCAGTGCGCGTTCGGCAACCAGGTCAAGGTTGTCGGTTTCGTCGGGGAACAATGCCGAACTCAGCTGATCGCTGACTTCCAGCCCGGCCTCAAGCCAGCGCTGCCGCCGGCGCGTGTCATCGTACAGCCGGGCATTCTCGATGGCGACGCCGGCGGCAGACGCCAGCGCCGAAGCGAGTTCCTGGTCCTCTTCGGTGAACGGTCCGCCGTCGAGCTTCTCGGTCAGGTAGAGGTTTCCGAAGACGGAGCCGCGGACCCTGACGGGAACCCCCAGGAATGTCTTCATGTCGGGGTGGTTCGGCGGGAACCCGCTGGCCATTTCGTGCCTGCCGAGGTCGTCGAGCCGCAGTGCCTCGGGCCGGCGGATCAAGTGTCCCAGCACGCCGCGGCCGGTGGGGAGGTCGCCGATCAGCCGGACGCCGTCGTCGTCGATTCCCACAGTGATGAAGTGTCCCAGCTCATGGTCGCCGTCGATCACGCCAAGCGCGCCATAGCGCGCCCCCACCAGCTCGCAGGCGGACTGCACTACCCGGTCCAGGACAGCTTCAAGGCTGAGGTCTTCGGTGAGCGAAACCACGGCGCCCAGCAGGCCCTGCATCTGGTCCTGGGCACGCACGAGTTCATCTGCGCGGGCCACGAAGTCGCGCAACAGGTCCTCCGTGCGCCTCCGGATGGGTTCACGCCACATAGGGCCACCATACGCAAGGTTCACGGCGGACAGGGTTTGAAATTTCGAGGGCTGGCACTTTTTGAGCGGGATCGCCGCTCAGGCGGCCACGGGCAGGCTCGTGTGATAAACGTTGCTCGAATACCGGAAGGTCCGGGCTCATGCGACTCCCCAAGGCAGCGAGACACAAACGGCGGACTGCTTCACCGAGTTCCTAATGCATCAACCCCAGACTGATATCAACACAGTACCAAGACGGACACAGTGGCTCAAGGGACAGCGTAACGGGACTAAAGGCACTGGGAAACCCTTGCCGCGGCTGGCAGTCTGAACGGGCGGAATAACGCGGCGTCCCCGGGATACGAGGAGATGACCCAACGTGCGAATCGGACTGATCGCTCCGCCCTGGCTGCACGTGCCCCCGCCCCGCTACGGCGGCACCGAAGTGGTGGTGGACGGGCTGGCCCGCGGCCTCGTTGCTGCCGGTCACGACGTGCTGCTGGCCGCCCCGGCAGGAAGCACCTGCCCGGTCCCCCTGGTGCCGGACATGCCTCCGCCCAGCGCCGGCTCGGCCGCCACCTGGTCCGCGGGTGCCGAGCTCTACCACGTGGCCCTTGCCTATGCCGCCCTGGCGGACGTGGATCTGGTCCATGACCACACGGTGGCCGGCCCCTTCTTCCGCTACCGCCCGGCCACGCTGCCGGTGGTCACCACCAACCACGGACCGTTCAGCTCGCAGCTGGGCGACCTCTACCGGCTGATGGGACCGGAGGTGGCGATGGTGGCTATTTCGCATCGCCAGGCCGCGGATGCCGCCGGCGTGCCGATCGCCCGGGTGATCCACCACGGCATCGACGTTGATGCCGTGCCGGTGGGAGACGGCGCCGGCGGCTACGCGGCATTCCTGGGGCGGATGAGCCCGGACAAGGGGCCGCGGGAAGCCATCCTGATTGCGCGGCAGGCGGGCGTCAGGCTTCTGATGTCCGCCCGCATCCAGGGTCCGGAAGAACAGGAGTATTTCGACAGCCAGGTGGCCCCGCTCCTCGGCCCGGAAGTCGAGTTCCTCGGAGAAATCACAGCGGCGGAAAAGTACCAGCTGATGGGCGGCGCCGTGGCGTTCCTCAACCCGATCCAGTGGCCCGAACCTTTCGGGCTGGTGATGATCGAAGCACTGGCAGCCGGCACCCCCGTGGTGGGCACGGGTTCCGGGGCGGCACCGGAAATAGTGGACGACGGCGTCACCGGGTACCTGCGGACCGGCATCGATCAGCTGGCCGGGGCCCTGGCGCTGGCCCCCGGACTGGACCGGGCCGCCTGCCGCCGGGCCGCTGAGCTGCGCTTCAGCGTGGGCCGGATGGTGGCCGATCATGTTTCCCTTTATCAGGAAATATTGGGCACCCTCACGGATCAGTCCCCGGCCTGAACGCCGCCTGCCTGAACGCCGCCGGCCTGATCGTCGCCTGGCTGAAGGTGGCGGAGGAACCAGTCCCTGGCCAGCGCCGCAGCCTCAGACAACGTTCCGGGCTCCTCGAAAAGGTGCGTTGCCCCCGGAACCACGGACAGCTGGCTGGGGCAGCGCAGCAGCGCCTGGGCCCAGCGGTTGAGTTCCAGCACCTCACGGTCCGCCCCGCCCACGATCAGGAGCGTGGGGGCTCGGACGGCGGACAACCGCTGGCCGGCTAGATCCGGACGGCCGCCCCGCGAGACCACGGCATCAATCCGGGCGCCGGGTTCCGCCGCAGCCCACAAAGCAGCACCGGCTCCCGTGCTGGCACCGAAGTACCCGATGCGGCTCCTGGCCGTGTCCGGCCGCCCGGCCAGCCATGCCGTCGCGGCAGTGAGCCGGCCGGCAAGCAGCCCGATGTCGAACACGTTGGCGCGGTTGAGTTCCTCGGCCGGTGTGAGCAGGTCCAGCAGCAGGGTTCCCAGGCCTGCGCGCTGGAGGAAGGACGCCACGAAACGGTTGCGGGGGCTGTGCCTGCTGCTGCCGCTTCCGTGCGCGAACACCACGACGGCGGCCCCCGCCGCCGGCAGGAACAGGTGTCCTTGGAGCTGCGCCTCTCCCGCGTCGATCTGGACGTCCTCATCCACGGCCGTGCCGTTGGCAACGGTCTGGGCACTGTGCAGACGCTTTGCTGCCGCATCGAGCAACAGCACCACTTCGTCGTCGCCGGTGGGCGAAAAGTCACGGTAGTGATAGCCGACGGCGGTGAACTGGCGGGGCGTGGCCAGGCAGACGATTTCATCCGGTTCCGTGAGGTCCGCGAGGGTGTCAGCCGGGGCCACCGGCACGGCCAGAATCACCTTGGCGGCGCCGAGCTGGCGGGCGATGCGGCAGGCAACCCGGGCCGTGGACCCGGTGGCGATTCCGTCGTCGACAATCACGGCGGTGCGGCCCGCCAGGTCGGTGCGGGTCCGCCCTTTCCTGAACCGGGCCACCCGCGACTCGAGCAGGGCGCGCTCCCGTTCCTCCACGGCAGCAAGCTCGGCTTCGGTCACGCGCACATGGGAGATGATGTGCTTGTCCAGCACCCGCGCGCCGCCTTCACCGATGGCTCCCATGGCCAGCTCGGGCTGGAACGGCACTCCCAGCTTCCGCACCACGATCACGTCCAGGGGCGCGTCCAGCGCCGTCGCCACCTCGAACGCCACCGGAACACCGCCCCGGGGCAGCCCAAGGATCACGATGTCCTGCCCGCGAAGGTATCCGAGGCGCTGCCCCAGCCGCCGTCCCGCCTCAACCCTGTCCTCGAAAATGCTCATGGCCAGCCGTTCGCCTCGTGGCTAAAGGCCGCCGTGCCGGTCCGGGCAATCCAGGGGTTTGCGCCCCGGCATGCGGGATGGGACGTCGGCGGCCGCTCTTCTCCAACTATCCGGCAGGTGGCGGCTCGCTGCGAGGGACTTTCGGCCCGGATTCCGGGGCGTTGGCAGCCTCCGGCCACTCCGCGCGGGGCAGGCGCGGCCGCGTTGTCACATGCGTCCGCGGCCCGGCAACAGCTGTATATAATTTCCCGGTACGGTTTAGCAGAGAGCCGTTGGATAGTTCTACGATCCGGCCCTCTGCCTGCCATCTGCGTTGTGACCGACGCGGCCGGCACCTGCGCCGCCGGGTCGTTTTGACCTGAACGAAACGGCAGCAAGAACATCGTGGCCAGCGAGTCGACCGCACACACTGCAACGTCCATCAGCCAGCATCTGCACGAAATGGTGTTGAACAGCTCGGACGTGGAGCAATTCCTTCACGAACTCGCCCGGGTATCCGCGCGCAGCCTTTCCGAACCGGGGGACGCCGTCCTCTGCGGGATTACGCTGCTCCGGCACCGGAAGGCCGCCACAGTGGCCAGCAGCAGCCCGGAAGCCCAGGCGATGGACGAAATCCAGTACGACTTTGGCGACGGCCCGTGCATGACCGCGTCCCGCGACCAGGTGACCGTGCACATCAAGGACCTCCGGGCACATGAACGCTGGCCCAAGTACTCCGACACAGTGCTGGGGCACGGCGTCCGGTCCATCCTCGCCGTGCCGTTCCGGCTCGACGGCGACACCCGCGCGGCCCTGAACCTCTACTCCCACCGGCCCGGCCGGTTCGAAGGCAAGGTCCTGGAACTCGCCGAGGACTTCGTCAGCCAGACGTCCCTGGCCCTCCGGCTGGCGGTGCGGTTCGCCCACTACAGTGAGACGGCGGCCAACCTGAAGGCAACCCTGGAGTCCCGAACCGCGATCGACGTCGCCATCGGCATCATCATGGCCCAGAACCGGTGCAGCCAGGAGGAGGCCTTCGAGCTCCTGAAGGCGGCCTCAAGTGCGCGCAACGTCAAACTGCACGGCGTGGCCGCGGCGATTGTCGATTCCCTCGGCCAGGGCCCGGCCAGGACCCACTTCGAGCTGTAGCCGGCCCCTTACGCCAAAGTAGCCATTGCACACGGCTGTGATGCATGCCATACTTTTCTCGATACGCATCGACGATGCGTATCGACGGCGGCCCTGAAGGGCCCGCAGCCCAGACGGCCGGGAGTTCGGGGCCACATCGCACAGGAGAGGCGGGAAAGCCATGCCAACCAGCAAAGACGTCGCGGAGGCGGCCGGCGTTGCCCAAAGCACCGTCTCCTACGTCCTGAGCGGCAAGCGGCCCATCTCGGAAAAAACCCGTAAGAAGGTCGAGGCTGCAATTGAACAGCTGACCTACCAGCCCAACGCCGGGGCGCGGGCACTCGCCAGCCGCAAGACGCGCGTCATCGGCCTGGTCATCCCCTTCATTCCTGAACTCGAGATGGCCTCGATCATGGAATTCGTTTCCGTGATTGCCTCCACTGCCCGGCAGTACGACCACGACATCCTTCTGGTTACGGAGGACGAAGGCGCCGCCGGGCTCCGCCGCGTGGTGGGCCAGCAGATCTGCGACGGCCTGATCCTCATGCAGGTGGAGGACGAGGACGAACGGCTCCCGGTGGCCCGGACCCTGAACGTCCCGGTGCTGCTGATCGGCATCCCCCGCGATCCGTCCGGACTCGTCTGCATCGACGCGGACTTCGAAATGGCCGGCGAACACTGCGTCCGGGACCTCGCCGCCGCGGGGCATTCCGTCATCTCGATCATCGACTGGCAGCCAGCCGTGGTGAACCGCCACGTGAACTACGTGGACCGGTTCATGGGCGGTGCCGACGCGGCCGCCAGCGCTTTGGGAGTGTCCGTGCAGCACCTGCCCGGCGGCCCGGACCAGGCGACGATTGCTGATTCCGTGGACAAGGCCCTGGCCGCAACCGAGGGCGTACCGGCGTTCATTGCCCCCGACCGCACCATCCAGGACATCCTCCGCCGCGCGCTGGCTTCCCGGGGCCTCACTCCGGGAGTGAACGTCTCCGTCATCGGCAGCGCCACCCCCACCCTTGCCGACCTCCAGCCCATCCCGCTCTCCACCATCGACCTGCGCCCGGCGGAAGTTTCCCGCCGAGCAGTAAAAATCATCTGCCAGCTCCTCGAAGCCGATTCCCAGGGACCACACGAATCCCTGGAGTTGGTACCCACGGTCATCACGCACCGTTCCAGCACGCTCCGTCCACCCCACGGCGCCTAGCACGACCTTTCCCTGCCAACACTTTTTATTTCACCATCGTCGATACGCATCGATGATTCGCTTTTCGGACAATTCGCAAACCCAACAACACAAGGAACAGACAATGAAGTCAGCACTCAGGAACAGCCGTCCCCTGGCCGTGGCCGTGACCGCCCTCGTGGGCCTGCCCATCCTGCTCTCAGGCTGCGGCACCGCCGCGTCGTCCTCCTCGAAGGAGTCCGTTTCAGAGATCTCGGTGATGGACTACTACAACAACGAGCCGGACAAGAGCTTCATCGGCGATGCCCTCACCGCCTGCGGCACCAAGGCCGGTGTCACCATCAAGCGCGAGACGGTGCCCGGCAAATCCCTGATCTCCAAGGTCCTCCAGCAGTCTTCCTCCAAGACGCTGCCCGACGTCCTGATGCTGGATAACCCGGACCTGCAGCAGATTGCGGCCACGGGCGCCCTGGCTCCCCTGGCTGATTTCAACATCAGCACGGCCGACTTCGCCCCCGGCGTCCTCAGCGCCGGCACCTACAAGGACAAGGTCTATGGGCTGGCGCCGACGGTGAACACCATCGCCCTGTTCTACAACAAGGACATCCTGGCCAAGGCCGGCGTCACCCCGCCCAGCACGTGGGACGAACTCAAAGCCGCGGCCACGAAGCTGACCTCCGGCGACCAGTACGGCCTGGCGTTCAACGCCAACCCCACCTACGAAGGCACGTGGCAGTTCCTCCCCGTCATGTGGTCCAACGGCGGCAACGAGAAGAACATCGACACCGAGGAAACCGCACAGGCCCTGCAGCTCTGGACGGACCTGGTGAAGGACGGTTCGGTATCCTCCTCGGCCCTGAACTGGACACAGGCTGACGTCAAGGACCAGTTCCTGGCCGGCAAGGCCGCCATGATGGTCAACGGTCCGTGGCAGATCCCCTCCCTCGATAAGCAGGCCTCTCTGCAGTACGGCGTGGTCAAAATCCCGGTCCGGGAAGCCGGCCAGACCATGGTTGCCCCGCTCGGCGGCGAAGTCTGGACCGTTCCGCAGACAGGAAACAAGGCCCGCCAGGCCAAGGCCGCGGAGGTGGTCGCCTGCCTGAACAGCGACGAAAACCAGCTGGCCATGGCCAAGGTCCGGAACACCATCCCGTCCAAGACCACCCTGGCTGCCACCTTCGCCGAGGAGAACCCCAAACTCGCCACGTTCACCGAACTGGTGAAGACGGCCCGCGCCCGCACCGGCCAGCTCGGCGAGGAATGGCCCGCCCAGGCCACCAAGATCTACACCGCCATCCAGACCGCTCTCACCGGCAAGGCTTCCCCGTCGGACGCCCTGAAGCAAGCGCAGGGACAGTAGGCGGGCATGTCACTGACAACAGATTTGCCGCAATCCACTCCCCCGAGCGGGAAGCCTGGACCGGGAAAGGCCGGGGCCAAGCCAGGCCCGGGCCGGGCCGGCTCCGGGGACGGCGCGGGGGACGCTGTTCCCTCGCCGCGGCGCCGCAGCCGGCAGCGGCGGGAGCGCCTCTTCCAGTGGCTGTTCCTGGTCCCCGCCGTCGTCTACATGGCACTGTTCTTCGGCTACCCCGTAGTCAAGAACGTCGTCATGAGCTTCCAGGACTACACCACCGCCACGTTCTTTACCGGCGAGGCCCCGTGGGTGGGGCTGGCCAACTACGTGACGGTCCTGTCGTCGTCGTTGTTCTCCACTTCCCTGCTCAACACCGCACTGTTCACGGTGGGGTCCATCCTGGGCCAGTTCGTGATCGGGCTGGCACTGGCCATCTTCTTCCAGCGGAAATTCCCGCTCAACGGGATCCTCCGGAGCCTGCTCCTGCTCCCTTGGCTGTTGCCGCTGATTGTCTCCAGCGCCGTGTGGCGCTGGATCCTGGACAAGGATAGCGGTGCGCTGAACCGGTTCCTGGGCGACTTCGGCATTGTGGACACCGGGGTGCCGTGGCTGACCAGCACGTCGCTTGCGCTGATCGCTGTCGTCGGGGTCAACATCTGGATCGGCATTCCGTTCAACCTGACCATCCTTTACGGCGGCCTGCAGGAGATCCCCGACGAGCTGTATGAGGCGGGCTCCCTGGACGGCGCCACGGGCTGGAAAGCGTTCCGGCACATCACCTGGCCCATGCTCCGGCCGGTGGTGAGCGTTGTCCTGGTGCTCGGCGTCGTGTACACGCTCAAGGTCCTGGACATCATCCTGGGCCTGACCAACGGCGGCCCCGCAAACTCGACCCAGACCATCGCAACGCAGTCCTACGCGCTCTCCTTCCAGGAGTTCAAGTTCGGCGAGGGCGCAGCGCTGGGCAACATCCTGGTGATCATTTCGCTGGTGTTCGCGGTCCTGTACCTGCGTGCCAGCCGGCGAGCCGTAGATGAGTGAGGAAACCATGACGACGACCATCACCTCCCGCCGCGGACCCGCCCGCGGTTCGGGCAACGGTACCGGGCGCGGTTCGGGACGCGGTACCGGGCCGGCTGCGGATCGAAAGAACTGGGGTTCCACGGCGCTGGCCATCCTTTTCCTGGCCATCATGCTGTTCCCGGTCTACTGGATGGTGAACGCCTCCCTGCAGCCGAACGGCACCACCCTGGAAACATCCTGGCTGCCGCTGAAACCGGACTTCACCGGTTACGCCACCGCCATCAGCGAGCAGGGCGGCAACCTGGGCACCAGCCTGGTCATTTCGCTCGGCAGCGTGGCGCTGAGCCTGGCCATCGCCGCTCCGGCTGCGTACGCCCTGGCCTACTTCAAGGTCCGCGGCGCCGGCATTGTGCTGTTCGCGATCCTGATCAGCCAGATGATCCCCGGCATCGTGGTGGCCAACGCCCTGTACACCGCCTACAACGACCTGGGCCTGCTCAACTCCATCCCGGGCCTGATCCTGGCGGACTCCGCGCACGGCATCCCGTTCGCCATCCTGATCATCCGGGCCTTCATGAACGGCATGCCGGCGTCGGTGATCGAGGCCGCCCGGGTGGACGGCGCCGGCCACATCCGTGCCTTCTGGTCCATCGTGCTGCCGCTGAGCAGGAACTCGCTCATCACCGCCGGGCTGTTCACGTTCCTGTTCGCCTGGAGCGACTTCCTGTTCGCTCTGACCCTGACCACCACCGAGGCCGTCCGGCCGGTGACGCTGGGCATCTTCCAGTACATCGGCGCCTACGTGAACGACTGGAGTTCGGTGATGGCGACGGCGGTGCTCGCCTCCATCCCGGCCATCATCCTTCTGGTGGCAGCCCAGAAATACATCGCGGCGGGCACAACCGGCGGAGCCGTTAAGTAACAGCGCCGGCAAGTAACGCACCGGTGCAACCACACCCACAACTTCAAGGAGAATCATGTCTGAAACCATCCGCGTCACCGTCTGGAGCGAGAACCGGCACGAAAAGCGCGACGAGAACGTCGCACTGCTCTACCCCGACGGAATGCACGGCGCCGTCAAGTCCGGCATCGAAGAAAACCTCGGCGCCAAGGTAAGCGTCCGCACTGCCACACTGGACGAACCCGAGCACGGCCTCACCGAGGAAGTCCTGGCCAACACCGACGTCCTGACCTGGTGGGGGCACATGTCCCACGGCGACGTCGACGACGAAATCGTGGAGCGCGTGCACCGCCATGTCCTCGCCGGCATGGGCCTGATCGTGCTGCACTCCGGGCACTGGTCGAAGATCTTCACCAAACTGATGGGCACCTCCTGCACACTGCGCTGGCGCTCCGAACAGGACCGCGAACTGGTCTGGACCGTGGACCCCACCCACCCCATCGCCAAAGGCGTGCCGCACCCCATCGTGATCGACCAGCAGGAAATGTACGGCGAATTCTTCGACATCCCCACCCCCGAGGAACTCGTGTTCATCAGCTCCTTCAGCGGCGGCGAGGTCTTCCGCTCCGGCTGCACCTTCCGCCGCGGCCATGGCAAGATCTTCTTCTTCAGCCCCGGCGACCAGGACTACCCCGTCTACCACCACAAGGACGTGCGCCGCGTCATCGCCAATGCCGTTGAGTGGGCGGTCACCGACCGGCCCGAACGTGCCTACCCCGAACTGCTGCGCTACGACACGAACGATTTCTTCAACGGCAAGAGCTACCAGGGGGCCACCGCGTGAGCACCCCCTTCTCCACCATCCCCGACGACGGAACTCCGCTGCGCGTCGTCGTCGTCGGCGCCGGCGGCATGGGCCGCGCCTGGCTTCGGACCGTGGAAGACTCGCCGCTGGTGGAACTGGCCGGCATCGTGGACCTTGACCTTGATGCCGCCCGCGCGGCGGCCGCCGCCATCGGCCGCCCGGACCTTCCTGTCGGCACCGGCACGGCAGCCCTGGCGTCCGACGTCGGCGCCCGGGCGGTCATCAACGTCACCGTCCCTGCCGCGCACCATCCGGTGACCACCGAGGCGCTGGCCGCCGGACTGCCAGTCTTGGGCGAAAAGCCTGTGGCCTCCACGGTGGTGCAGGGCCTGTCCCTCGCCGCCGCCGCGGAACTCTCCGGACAGCTGTTTATGGTCAGCCAGTCCCGGCGCTACAACCGGCACCTGTTCGAGGCGAAGCGGCTTTCCTCTTCCCTGGGCTCCGTCGGGATCGTGTCGGCAGAGTTTTTCAAGGCCCCGCACTTCGGCGGCTTCCGTGACGCCATGGACCACCCGCTCCTGTTGGACATGGCCATCCACCAGTTCGACATGGCCCGGTTCCTGCTCGATGCCGACCCGGTTTCAGTGTTCTGCGAGGAGTACAACCCGGCCTGGAGCTGGTACCGCGGTGACGCCGGGGCCAGTGCCATCTTCGAGATGACCGGCGGCGAGCGCTTCGTATTCACCGGCAGCTGGTGCAGCCCCGGACATGAGACGTCCTGGAACGCTTCGTGGCGGATCAGCGGCGGGAACGGCACCGTGCTGTGGGACGGCGACAACGAGCCCACGATCGAGTCCACCGGGGCGGCAGCCGGCTCCCCGGCTGGAAGCCCCGATCCCGGGCAGGAAATTGCCGGCTCGCTGCGGGACTTCGTAGCAGCGCTCCGGACCGGCAGCACACCCATGGGGCAGGTCCACCGGAACATCATGAGCCTGGCGATGGTGGAGGCTGCAGTGCACAGCGCTTCAACCGGTACCCGGGTGGCCGTGGATGCCCTACTGGAGGAGTCCTACCGCGAGGCTATCCTTGCCGAGCGCGATCCGGGCGTGCTGGAGGTCCTGAAGTCCTGGCCTTCGGTCCGGGCCGCGTTGTCCGCTCCTTAGAAAGCGCGCTAGAACATCGGCAGCAGGAAGCCGATAACCAGGGCGGCCGCCCCGATGCCGCTGAGGATCCAGCCCAGGACCCCGGCTGCCTCGCCGCGCACTTCCGGCGCACTGGTCCGCCAGCGGGTGGGCGTCTTCACCGCGTAGTGGATGGTGACGGCGTCCCCCGGGGCCATGTGCCTGATGTCATGCGGGGACATGGGCGCATTGTGGACCTGGTGATGGTGGTCATACCAGCGGAAACCCACGCCGCTCTCATCGGAATATACGACGCCCTCGGACTTGGCCCACTGATCCTCGAACCGCCTCATCGTTTCCACGGCCACCAGGAGGATCAGGCCGGCGGGCAGGCAAATCCAGGTCAGCACTTCCAGGATGGGACCTGCAATGTCGAGAACTCCGGGCATGGTCATGATGGTACCGTTCCCGCGCATTTGCGGGCCACCTCAGCTGGCCGCCCCCAGGGCCAACGGGGAGGCTGACGTGCCACACTAAGGACCAGGAACGGCGCATGCCCAAGGGGGCAACACATGGTGACGCGGCAACGCACGCACTGGCTTGGCAGGGAAAGCTGGCGCGGTAACGGCCTGTCCAGTGAAGACGTCTCCGAACGTGTCCGGGGCGGGTTGACCAACCTGGTCTCCGACGCATCCAGCCGCAGCCTGTGGGACATCCTCCGCGCCAACGTCCTGACCCTCTTCAATGCCATTGTGGCCGGCAGCTTCGTGCTGCTCCTGGCGCTGGGGCAGTGGCAGGATGCCCTCTTTGGCTTCGCCGCCGTCGGCAACGCCGTCATCGGGGTGGTCCAGGAACACCGGGCCAAGAGATCACTGGACCGTCTTGCGGTGTTGAACTCCCCGCACGCACGGGTTCTGCGGGACGGTGCCATTCAAGACATTCCCACGGCCGAGGTGGTCCTGGATGACGTCATCCTGCTCTTCGCAGGCGACCAGGTACCCGCGGACGCCGCGGTCTACGACGCCCGCGGGCTGGAAATCGACGAATCCCTGCTCTCCGGCGAATCGAACCCCGTAGACAAGGCACCGGGATCCGAGGTGCTGGCCGGGTCCACCGTTGTGGGCGGACAGGGCCGGGCCCAGGTCATCCGGGTAGGGGACGACTCCTTCGCCGGCAAGCTCACAGTGGCGGCCAAGCGTTTTTCCCTGGTCCATTCGGAAATCCGCACCGGCTTGAACAGGGTCCTGCGCTGGATCACGTGGGGCCTCATCCCCGTCATGGCCATCGTTGTCAACGGCGAGATGCAGGCCCAGGGAGGCTGGGACCAGGCGCTGGCCACGGGCACCTGGAAGACCGCGGCAGTCGGCGCCGTGGCAAGTGTGATCGCCATGGTTCCGCTGGGCCTGGTGCTCATGGCCAGCGTGGCTTTTGCCCTGGGCGGGCTGCGGCTCGCCCGGGACAAGGTCCTCATCCAGGAACTCGCCGCTGTGGAAGGGCTGGCCCGGGTGGACATGCTTTGCCTGGACAAGACCGGCACGCTCACTGAAGGAAAGATCACTTTCGACGGCGCGCACGGCGTCGGCACCACTCCGGCGCAGGGGTGGGAGGAGGCCCTGGGCTGGCTGGGGGCCGACCCCAACGCAAACGCCACCGCCCGCTGCCTCGCCGCCGTCTACAAGTACGACGGCGGCCTCCGCCCCGCATCTTCCGTCCCCTTCGCGTCGTCGCGGAAATGGAGCGCGGTCAGCTTCACCGAGGGATCGGCGCCCGGTTCCTGGGTGCTGGGCGCACCGGAACTGGTGCTCGAGGCCACCACCCCGGCAAACGTCCCCGTCCTGGCCTCGGCAGCGGCGCTGGCATCGTCCGGTCTCCGCGCCCTGGTCCTGGCCCACGCCGTGAGTCCCATGGCCGCCGGGGAAACTGAGGATGCAACCTTGCCGTCGGCTCTGGTGCCGGCAGCGCTACTGACATTCCGCGAAAGAATACGGCCCGACGCCGCCACCACCCTCGCCTACTTCCGGGAGCAGGGAGTGGACCTCCGCGTCATTTCCGGTGACGATCCGCGGACCGTGGCGGCTGTTGCCCGCGCCGTGGGCCTGGACTCCGCCAGAGGCTACGATGCCCGCGAGCTGCCCGAAGATCCCGAGCTCATGGCGGACGTCCTGCAGAACCACAAGGTCTTCGGCCGCGTCACACCTGCCCAAAAGAAGGCCATGGTCGCTGCCCTGCGCAGCCGCGGCCACGTGGTGGCCATGACCGGGGACGGAGTAAATGATGCCCTGGCACTGAAAGAGGCGGACATCGGGATTGCCATGGGCTCCGCCGCGACCGCCACCAAGGCCGTCTCCCGGCTGGTGCTGCTGGACAGCCGCTTCGACCGGCTCCCCGGCGTCGTGGCAGAGGGAAGGCGGGTGATCGCCAACATCGAGCGCGTCTCCATGCTGTTCCTCGCCAAGACAGCGTACGCCGTCGCCCTTTCGGTGGTCTTCGGCGGGCTGCTGTGGGGCTTTCCGTTCCTGCCGCGGCAGCTCTCCGCCACCGACGGGCTCACCATTGGCATCCCCGCCTTCTTCCTCGCCCTCATGCCCAATGCCCGGCTCTACAGGCCAGGCTTCCTCAAACGCTCCCTGGCTTTTGCCGTCCCGGCAGGGCTCATCATCACCGCCGCGGTCCTGGCACTGAATGCCTTCGCGGCGATTGCCGGCGGGTACGGGGAGGACTCCGTGCGAACAGGGTCGGTCATGGTGCTCGCCCTCGTGGCGCTCTGGGTGCTTGTGGTGCTCTCCCGGCCCCTGAACCGCTGGCGGCTCCTGATCGTCATCGCAATGTATGCCGGCCTGCTCCTGCTGCTCACCGTTCCGGCCGCCGCAGACTTTTTCAGCTTGGCCTGGCCGCCACGCCCGCTTCTCAATGCCGCCCTGCTGGCGGCGCTAGGCGGGTGTGCCGCCATCGAACTCTTGTTCCGGTTCCGCCGCCGCAGCGTCTGACGCTCCGGCGGAAGACCGTGGACGCCGGGGCACCATCACCGACGAGTAATCGCAGCGCCACGGCCGGGACCTTCGCCCCTTCCTTTTCCGAGCATCCGGAACCACTCTGGTCACATGGCAGCCTGCCCCGGGGGAACCGACACCGGCGGGCAATGATCGGTACAGGCGGCGAGAGCCATGGACGAGCCAGTGGTGCACATCAGCGGTTTCCGGATGGACTTCGCGGACACCACCGTGGTCCGCGACCTGTCCTTCGACGTGCGGGCCGGTGAGACGTTCGGGTTCCTGGGCAGCAACGGCTCTGGCAAGACCACCACCATCCGCGCACTCCTGGGCCTGTACGAGCCCACGGCCGGCGTCCTCCACATCAACGGGCGGCCCTTCAAGCCCGAGCACGGCAGCAGGCTGGGCTACCTTCCGGAGGAGCGCGGGCTCTACAAGAAGGAAAAGGTCATGGACGTCATGACCTACTTCGGCCGGCTCAAGGGAATGGACCGGCACTCTGCGCGGCAATGGTCACTGGCCTACCTGGACCGCGTGGACCTGTCCGGGAAGGCCGCCACCCAGGTGGACAAGCTCTCCAGCGGCGAGCAGCAGAAGGTCCAGCTCGGCGTCACCATCATGAACCGTCCGGAACTCCTCATCCTGGACGAACCCACCAAGGGGTTCGACCCCGTGAACAGGCGCCTCCTGATGGACATCATCGCGGAGCAGAAGAACGACGGTGCCACGGTGGTGATGGTGACCCACCAGATGGAGGAAGTGGAGCGGCTGTGCGACCGCATCATCCTGCTCAAGGACGGCACGTCCGAGGCCTACGGCACCATCGATGAGGTCCAGAACAAATACGGCGGGAGGGTGGTCCGCATCCGGCACACCGGGCCCATCCCGCCGTCGCCGCACTATGAGGTGACGCTGGAGGAAACCAACTACGCGGAGCTCTCCATCACGGACGACACCGACGAAGCGGCCATCCTGCGCGAACTCATGGACGCCGGCATGGTCATCCGCAGTTTCACCACCACGAAGATCTCGATGGAGGACATCTTCATCCGCGTGTACGGGGAACACAACGAGTCCCCGTCCCCCGCCCCCGGGCGTCTGGCCGCAACACGGGGTGCGTAGCCATGGCCCAGCACAACCTTGGAACTGTCATCAGCTTCGAATTCGTCCGCACCGTCACCAAGCTTCGCTTCTGGATCGGCACCCTGTCCGTGCCCGTCATCATGGCCGTGGTGTTCGGGATGATCTTCCTCAGCAACACCAGCACCAGTACCGCCGCCGAGGCCCAGAAGAACGCCCAGTTCAGCATCTCCTACACGGACGCCTCCGGCCTGATCACTCCCGCTGACGCGGCCGCATTCGGCGCCGTTCCCGCAGCCTCGTCCGACGCCGGGATACAGGACGTCCGGTCCGGTGCAGTCGAGGCCTACTTCGAGTTCCCCGCCCATCCCGAGTCCGCCGCGGTGAAGGTCTACGGCGCGGACCGGGGGTTGTTTGAGAACGGCAAATACGCCGCCGTCGCCCAGGCCATGCTGGCCCGCGCCGTGGCCGTGAGAATCGGTTCGCCCCAGTTGTCCGGGCTCGCGGCGGGGTCGGTGCAGGTGGAAACGGTGACCTACCAGGGGTCCGAGGTGGCCGGCGGCATGAACTCCGTGATTCCGCCGATGGCGTTCCTGGTGGTGTTCTACGGGCTGGTGGTGCTCCTCGCCGGGCAGATGCTGAACTCCACGCTGGAGGAAAAGGAGAACAGGGTCACGGAGATGATCCTCACGACGCTCAAGCCCACCACCCTGATCACAGGGAAGGTGCTGGCCCTGTTCATGGTGGGCCTGGTGCAGGTGGCCGTCTTCGCCTCGCCCATCCTGATCGGCGGACTCTTCTACCGTGATGCCCTGAGCATCCCGGCGTTCGAGTTCTCCCAGCTGGTCTTCGACCCCCTGCGCATGACCGTCGGATTCCTCATCCTCGTGGGCGGCTTCGCCTTGTTCACCACCACCCTGGTGGCCATCGGCGCCGTGATGCCCACGGCCAAGGAAGCCGGGAATTTCATGGGGGTGATGATCGCCCTGATCTTTATCCCCTTCTATTCAGTCAGCCTGGTGATCTCCGAGCCGCACTCCCCGATCGTGCAGGTGTTCACCTACTTCCCGTTCTCCGCGCCCGTCACGGCGCTGTTGCGGAACGCGTTCGGATCGCTGGGCGTCCTGGAAGCCGCAATGGTGATCGCCATCCTCTACGTCGGGGCCGCCGTGATGCTCCGGCTGGCCGTGCGGCTTTTCCAGTACGGGTCCATTTCCTACACCTCGAAGGTCAGCATCAGGACCGCCCTCAAAGCTGGCTCCCGGCACGCTGTGGCCGGCCCGGCGGAGAAGTAGCCGGGACGTTGGAGGGGCCGGAGGCGGACCGTGCGGCTGGTATTCCTTGGTGACGTGATGCTGGGCCGCCTGGTGAACGAGCGGCTCAGGTCAGCCCCGCCCGCGTACCCCTGGGGCGATACGCTTCCGGTCCTGGCGCAGGCGGACATGCGGTTCGCCAACCTCGAATGCGTCCTGGCCGACGGCGGGACTCCCCAGCCCGGAAAAGTCTTCCATTTCCGCTCGGACACCAGCAACGTTGCGGTCCTGGCCGCGGCGGCCATTGACGCCGTCTCCCTCGCCAACAACCATGTGCTCGACTACGGGGAGGCCGCCTTCCACGAGATGCTGCCCGTGCTGGACCGCGCTGGACTCCTCCACGCCGGAGCCGGCCCGGACCTGGAGGCGGCGCGCCGGCCGGTGATCAGGCGAGTGGGCCGCACCGCCGTCGGCCTCATTGCCTTCACGGACAACCAGCCGGACTGGGAGGCCGCACCGGACCGGCCCGGGGTGTTTTACGTGCCCGTGGACGAGCGGCACCAGGACGACGCGAGGGTCCAGGACCTGCTGGCGCTGGTCCGCCGCACCAGGGCACGCGCGGACCTGCTGGTCGTGTCGGCGCACTGGGGCGGCAACTGGGGCGCCGAGGTGCCGCCCGCCCACCGCGCCCTGGGGCGGGCGCTGGTGGATGCGGGAGCCGACGTCGTGTTCGGGCATTCGGCCCATATCTTCCGCGGCGTGGAGCTCTACCGCGGCCGGCCCCTGATCTACAGCGCCGGCGACTTCATCGACGACTATGCCGTGGACCCGGAGGAACGCAATGACCAGTCGTTCGTCTTCTGCCTGGAAATCCCTGGCGGCGGGCCCGTCCGCCTGCAGCTCCATCCCACGGTCATTACCGGGTTCCAGGCGCGGCTGGCCGGAAGAAGTTCACACCGGATCGCAGGCCGGATGCAAGGGCTTTGCGCCGAGCTGGGCACCCGGAGCATCTGGGCGGAGGAAGGGAACGTGCTGGAGATACCGGTGGACGGTTAGTCCCGCTTGTCCCGTTCGCTGAATTCCTCGTCGAGGTCGTAGTGCCGGAACTCGGTCTCCGGATTCGGTTCTCCCTCGGCCACGTACTCGTAGTCCAGCTGGCGCTGGACCTGGCTGTCGAGGACCTGCAGTTCCTTGTCGTCGACTTTTGAGAGATCCTCCGGAAACTCGTCTTCCGGGGTGAGATGCAGCTTCTCTGTCATGTCGTGCCTCTCTTGGCCAGGAACTGGGGGTGCTGTTCGTGCAGCATCCTGGCATGTCCCAGATTATCCGCACCTGCGGGCGGGCGGAAGTCCAGCGGGCGGAAGTCCGTTAGGCGACAGCATGGCCGTCGAAGGGGAGTGTGGCGGACAGCCGCAGCCCGGGGGGGGCTGCCCGCCGTCGCAGCTACGGGTTTGCTGCCCGGTGGGGCGGGATGCGCCGCCGGCGCAGGGCATGTCCGCTGCTGCCCTGGCCGGTGGTCCGGGACCTGGCGGCGAGGTACGCCGCCACCGCGGCTGTCAGCACCGCCACCGCTGGGATGAACTGCCACCAGTCCACCGTGTCCATGCCCTGGGACGCGTTCATGGACCCGTGCAGGAGCCCCAGAATCAGGATGCTACCGCCGGCCCCCGCGAACACCATACCCAGTAGGTAACGTGCCACGGCGGCGAAGCCGAACAGGACTCCCCACGAGAGGGCGACGTCCGCCCAGGGCGTGTCCGCGAACCCGCGCGCGGCGAAGGCCTGGGGCAAATGGATGAGGGCGAACGGAATGGCAGTCAGCAGTGAGCCCGCGAGCACGCCCTTCCGGTCCATCAGCCGGCGCTGGACCACCCCCGCCCAGGCCAGTTCCTCCCAGACGTTGCCCAGCAGGGCGCCGATGACCACTGCCTTCAGCAGGTACAGCCCCGCGGTGGCGGCCCACCCGCTGCCGGGCTCACGGAGCGTGCCGGTCACGACGGCGGTCAGGAGAGTCAGCAGCGGCAGGGCCAGCAAGGCCATGGCGTACCAGCCGGCGCCCACCCGCCAGCGGACCACCCCGCTGAAGAGGCGACGGACGCCGGCGCGGCCGTCCGCCGCCGCCGTCACCAGGACGGCTGCTCCCAGCAGGACCAGCAGTTCCACCAGGAGCCCGGGAGTAACGTCCTGCAGCAGGACGATGGCCAGGACCTGCGCCAGCCAGGCCAGCGGGATGGCAAGGAGCAGGAACGCGGCGACCGGGTGCGCGGCAATCCGGTCCTTGATCCGGGAGCGGATGCGACCGGCGGTGTTCGGAGTGGGGTCAACGCTCATCACGTGCCTCGGTTCAGGCCAAAATCACCAAGTGCTGACAGGTGCAGGTTACGCCCGTTGCGCAGCCGAATCCATGGTTCCCTGCTTGGCCTGTGATGACGCTAGCTGCTTCGCGTGCTCCGGGCCTTGCTCTTCCGCCCGCCGCGGACCAGCTGTCCGTGTAAAGGGTGGGCAACGGCGGTGCTGAACCGGGCCGCGCGGCGGGAAATGTGGTGCGATGGCTGCCGGCGCGGAATCACGGCGGGCCGGGCAGGGGGTTGCTGTGCTGCCCGGGCGAAGAACCAGCTCTTGGCGAATTCGACCATGACCAGGTAGACCACGATCATGCCCAGGAGAGCCAGGAAGAAGGGCGTAGGCAGCGGGTCGAACCCGAGGACACCGGCCAGCGGAGATAGCGGCAGGAAGATGCCCACCACCACCACGCCCAGGGATGCCCCCAGCAGCCCCGCTGACGGCCGGCTCCGCAGGAACGGAACCCGCCGGGTGCGGATGGCAAGGATGATGAGCGTTTGCGTGGCGATCGACTCGATGAACCAGCCGGCCCTGAACTCTCCGGGCACCGCATGGAACGCGAACAGCATCAGGGCGAAGGTGGCGAAGTCGAACAGGGAGCTGATGGGCCCGAAGAGGAGCATAAAACGCCGGATGAAGGCGATGTTCCAGTGCGACGGGGCCAGCAGCTGCTCCTTGTCCACGCGGTCTCCCGGGATGGCGAGCTGGCCGCTGTCATAGAGCAGGTTGTTCAGCAGGATCTGGCCGGGCAGCATCGGCAGGAAACTCAGCACGACGGATGCCGTGGCGGCACTGAACATGTTGCCGAAGTTGCTCGAGGTTCCCATCAGCACGTACTTGATGGTGTTCGCGAAAATCCGCCGCCCTTCCATCACGCCCTCGGCCAGCACTGCCAGGTCCTTGTCCAGCAGCACGACGTCGGCCGCGTCCTTGGCGACGTCGGTGGCGCTGTCCACGGAGATGCCGATGTCCGCTGCGTGCAAGGCGAGCGCGTCATTGACCCCATCGCCCATGAACCCGACGGAACCACCGCTCCGGCGCAGCAGCCGGATGATCCGGGCCTTCTGTTCCGGCGAGACACGGGCGAAGATGCTTGCCTCGCGGGCCGCAGCTGCCAGCTCTGCATCAGAGAAAGATTCCACCTCGGCGCCGGTGAGCGTACCTCCGGAGAGCACCCCGAGCTCGTCACAGACCTTCTCGGCAACCTTGGCGTTGTCCCCGGTGGCGATCTTGACCGTGATGCCGAGCGCTTCGAGCTGGTCCAGTGAAGCCCTGGCGTTGGCTTTGGGCCTGTCCAGGAAGACCAGCAGCCCCTCCAGGACCAGGTCCTTCTCGTCGGCCGGTCCGATCGCTGTCAGCCCTGCGGCCGGCCGGCTGGCTACGGCCACCACGCGTGATCCCGCGTTGAACTGTTCGTCCAGCATCGCCTGCACACCTGCCGGGATGTCCGCGCAGAGCGCCAGGACATCTTCCGGCGATCCCTTGGACACCAGCTGTGCAGCGCCGCCCTGTTCCCTGACCAGCACGCTGGTCCGGCGGCGCAGGTGGTCGAAATCAATGACGTCCAGGCGTTCGTAGCGGCCTGGCTCGAAGCCGGCCGCATCGGCGGAAGCCCACAAGGCAGCGTCCAGCGGATTCAGTCCCACTGTGGAGACCTTCGCTTCCGTGTACTCCGCTTCCGTGGCGAGAAGGCCCAGCGTAAAAAGGAAGTCGGGGGCCACTCCGTCCCTGGCGGGCAACGCTGCGGTGAAGCTGATCCTGCCCTCGGTGAGGGTGCCTGTCTTATCGGTGACGAGCACGTCCATGTCCCCGAGGTCCTCAATGCACACCAGTCGCTTGACCAGCACTTTGCGCTTGGCCAACTGCCGGGTTCCCGTGGCCAGGCTGGTGCTGACCACCGCCGGTAACAGCTGCGGCGTAATACCAACGGCAATCGCCAGTGAGAACAGCAGCGATTCGATGACAGGACGCTGCAGCAGCAGGTTGGCAACGAAGATCAGTGTGGTGAGGATGACGGCCACCTGCAGCAGCAGGAAGGAGAAGCGTTTCAGGCCCAGCTGGAACTCGGTCTGCGGCTGCCGCTCGCCGAGCCCCAAAGCGATCCGGCCGAATTCGGCCCGCCCGCCTGTGGCCACCACCACGGCGGTGCAGCTTCCGGACTGGACCACGGTCCCCATAAACAGGCAGGAAGTGAGGTCGGCGGGTGCAGCGGAGCCGCGGACCGGCGCCGGATCTTTGCTGACAGGCAGCGATTCACCCGTCAGGATGCTTTCGTCGCAGAGCAAGTCTTTCGCGGTCAGCAACCGCATGTCCGCCGGGACCACCGCGCCGATGGCCAGATGCACGACGTCGCCGGGCACCAAGGCTGTGACGCGGACTTCCCCCAGGATCCCGTCGCGGAGAACCGCGGCCAGGTGGGTGACACGTGCATGCAGCGCCTCGGCGGCGCGCTCGGCCCGGAACTCGTTGACGAAGCCCAGCCCCACACTGGCCAGCAGAATCACACCGATCACAATGGAGTTCGTGGCGTCCCCCAGGAATAAGGAGAGCCCGGCAGTGACGGCCAGCAGGATCAGGATGGGGCTGCCCAACTGCCGCGCCAGCACCGACCACCCGCTGGCCTCGTGTGTTCGCACCGCGTTCGGACCCACGGCAGCCAGCCGCCTGGCGGCTTCGCCGCTGGCCAGCCCCGCGCTGCCGGTTTTCAACTGGTCCAGGACCTCTTCCACGGGAAGCTGCGCGGCGTGCGCGATGGTCACTTGCCCGGGCCGATGCCCCTGGACGTCGAAGTCCGGCGCGTGGAGTTCGGGCACGTCAGGACAGCCGCCAAACGTAGGCGTAGGGCTGCGGGAACTGGGTGATCCGGAACGCCCGGACCACGATTTTGGCAGGGCCCGGCGGCATGCCCGTCCACAGGACCTGTTCCACGTTGTTCGCGTGGTCGAAGCCGGCGGAGGTTCCGGAATTTCCGTGCCGCTCGCTGCCGTCCGCTGCCTGCACAATGAGGTCGAGGTCGTTCTGCAGCTGGGGACCGGGCGGATCGGACCACACCAGGGTGATCTTCAGCGTCACCCCGGCGGCGGTAAGTTCCGGGTCCCCGGCAGGAGCCCCGTGCCGTCTTCCCTTGGCAGCAACCTTGGGGACTTCTGCGGGGATGTCGATGGCGAAGGAGTCCTCCTCCCCCTGCTCCAGCGGGCCGCCTTCGCCCAGGCCGGCGTTGCCAGGCTGCCCGGGAAGGACCACGGACCGGCCCAGGTTGACCCGGCCCCACCCGGAGTTCCCGTTCGGGGACTCCCCGGCTTCGCTGGGGTTGTACTGTCCCGGCAGCACGTCGGCGCCGTTGATCAGCAGGGCCTTGATCAAGGCGCCGCTGGGGGCGGCCAGCCCGTTCTTCACCAGGGTTTCCCGCAGCACCGCCGCGCAGCCGGCAACCAGCGGTGTTGCCATGGACGTGCCGGAATCGAAAAAGAACAACGGATCGGTGGAGGTGCCGAAGGTGCTGCCCATCGGAGCGTTCCGCGAAAGCGTGGACAGGATGCTGGTTCCCGGGGCGACGACGTCGGGCTTGATCCGGCCTTCCTTGGTGGGGCCGCGGCTGGAGAAGGCCACCATCCCGTCCGGGTTGTTGGCCTGCTTGTCGCGTTTGACGGGGTTCGCGGGGAAGTCGCCCGGCCAGTACGTGCCGTAGGAGGGCGCGAAGTCCTTCCGGAGGCTTTCGCTGGCTCCCACGGTGATGCAGTTCTTGGCCGCGGACTGGGATCCGATGGAGTTCGAGTCCACGGTACCGTCGCTGTTGCCGTCCACGCCGTCATTCCCGGCCGCGAAGCAGATCACCTGGTCCGGGTGGTTCCACACGAACTCGTCGATCTCCCGCGAGCTTGAGTCATAGGGCAGGTTGAGTCCGGGCACCCCCCACGAGTTCGTATGCACGCGGGCGCCGTCGTCGTACGTCTTTTGGAAGAGGTCGTTCAGGTTGACCGGGATGCCGCCCAGGCCGCCGTTGGCGTCGAGCAGGCTTTGCAGGATCAGCAGGGCCTCAGGTGCCGTGCCGTCAATGTTCCCGCCCATGGTGGCCGAGTTTCCCCGGCCCAGCACGGAGCCGGCCACGTGCGTGCCGTGGCCGTGCGGATCGTCCGCCTTGTCCGGCGCCGTGCGGCCCAGCGCATAGAGCGTCTGGACCCGTCCGGTGAACGCCGGATGCGGGTTGGCGGCGTCACCGGTGTCGAATCCGGTGTCCGCCACGGCCACCACTTCCCCGTCGCCCCGGTACGTTGTCCCGTTGACCAGCACCTCGGCATTCAAAATCTGCCGGGCAACATTGTTGAAGAGCTGGCGCTCGCGGACCGGGTGGATCTCGCGGATCTCGTCGATCTTCGCCAGTTCCGGGAGCTGGTCCACCGAGGTGGTGATGCGCAGCTTTCCCGGGGTGACCGCCACTGCGTCCGGCTCCACCCTGGCCGCCACGGCAACCCGGGCGATCAGGTCCGGGGTGGCCTCGATGCCCGGGTGCAGCAGCAGGTCCACCTTTTCCAGCCGGCGGTCCGGATGCGGTTCGTGGTCCGCCAGCGACCGGACGTTGCCGGTGTCCGCCCCGCGCGGCAGCAGCGGCGGCGGGATCTTGAAGACCCTGGAGTACACGTCCGCCCAGCTCACGAACGGCAGGGCGCGCACCCGGTCCAGGTCTGCCGGCGGGAACGCCGCAAGGTAGGTGTTGTCCGAGACGTATTCCTGCATCTCGACGTCGATGCCGGCAAGTTCCGCGCGCTGTTCCGCCGTCAGCGGCTCCGCGGTCTGGATGAGGATATGGTCCGACTCCGAGGCGTCCTCGGCAACCAGTCCGGCGTCACGCAGGGCACGGTTCTGTTTGATCGGATCAATGGTGATGCCGTTGATGGTGATGTCAGACATGAAGTTGTGCCCCCTGGCGATCAGCCCGAATAGCGCCGCCGGAAACAACCTCGGCACCCGGTGGCCGCGTGTGCTCTAGAAGGAGACCCGGACCCCCGCCGAGCGGGGGCCCCGGAAGGTGAGCGTCAGCATACGCTCGGCGCCCTAGGCGGTCAACGGCGCGTGGAAAGCTGCCCGGCAGCGGACACCTCAGCGGGCAGCTCGGCGGGCACCCAAGCGGGCAGCTCGGCGGGCAGCGTCCCGTCGTCCTCGTACGCGCCGGCACCGGCGAGGTCGCGGCCGGCGATGTAGCCGAAGGTGAGGGCTGGTCCCAGGTTGATGCCGCCCGCGGGGTAGTGCCCGCCCATCACGTTGGCCTGGTCGTTGCCCGCAACGTAGAGCCCTTCGATCGGCCGGCCGTCGTTGTCCAGGACGCGGCTCCGGCCGTCCGCCTCCAGTCCGGCGAAGGTGCCGAAGCTGCCGGGAACCACGCGGACCGCGTAGAAGGGACCCTTCTCGAGCGGACCCAGCGAGGGGTTGGGCCGGTTCCCGGCGTCGCCGCCATACCGGTTGAACGCGGTCTCGCCGCGCCCGAAGCCGGGGTCCACGCCGTCGCGGGCGTTGCGGTTGAACTCCTCCACGGTGGCTTTGAGGCCGGCGGGGTCGATTCCGCACTTCGCCGCGAGTTCCTCCATGGTCCGTCCCTTCGTGAGGTAGCCGGAGCGCAGGTACGGGAAGAGCGGGACCGGCAGCGGCTTGGCCATGCCCAGAGGGAACCTGCGGACGAACCGGCTGTCGGCAATCTGCCAGGACTCCGCGGTTCCGCCCTCGGGGGTGGCGGCCATCATCGCGGCCACGTAGTCGTAGTAGCCGTTGGCCTCGTTGACGAAGCGCTTGCCGTTTGCGAGGACGCCGATGCTGCCGGGCTTGGCGCGGTCCATGATGTGCGGGAAGGTGCCGGTGCGGCCGTTGCGGTACTGCACCAGCGACACGGGGCACCACGCGGCGGCGGATTTCACGTCGGTCTTGAACCGGGCGCCCACCGCCTGGGCCAGGGTGATGCCGTCGCCGCTGGTCTCCGCGGGTGCCAGCGTCCAGTGTTCCCGGCCGGTGGGGGTGTGGGGAAACAGCTCCTTCCGGCGCTGGATGTCGTGGGGGAAGCCGCCGGCGGCGAGGACGACGCCGCGTGCAGCATTGATCTGCAGCTCACCGTCCGGGGAGCCGACGACGGCGCCGGTCACCTTGCCGGTGTTGTCGGTAAGCAGCCGTTTCGCGGGAGTGAAAACGCGGATATCCACGCCGAGATCGTCAGCGGACTTCAGCAGGCGTCCGGTCAGGGCGGTGCCGTTGACCAGTTGCATGTTGCGGCGGTGAATCAGCAGGTCCAGGAGGTGGAGGCCCATGCGCCAGCCGGCGTGGAAGATGCCCTTCGGATTTCCCTGCGAGGCGGAGAGGAACTTGCTGAGGTCCGGTCCGGCCATGATGCCCATGCCCAGGAAGGACGTTTCGTAGAGCTGGTGGCGCATTTTTGCCCGGAGTTCCGGCCTGATCCGCCGCGCGTTGATCGGTTTGGGGCCCACCGAGCGGTTGCCGGTGCCTGCGCCCGGCTCCTTGCCGTAGATGTCATTGATCCTGGTTCCCGGGACGAACTGCAGGGACGTCTTGTCCTGGAAGAAGCCCACCATGTGCGGGACGGCCTCGAGGAAGGCGTCCACCTTGTCCGCCTGGTACTCCTCCCCCAGGGTGTGGCGCAAATAGGTGCGGAACGTTTCCTTGTCCTCGTTTACGCCGGCAGCCTTGGCAAGCGGGTTGCCGGGGGTCCAGGCCCAGCCTCCGGACCAGGACGTGGCCCCGCCGCAGACCCCGGCCTTTTCCACCACGATGACTTTGAGACCGTGGTAGGCGGCGGTGACGGCGGCGGACAATCCGCCGGCGCCGGATCCGACCACCAGCACATCGCAGTCCAGGGCGCCAGGCCGGCCGTCCTGCTCAGTTGGGGCCGGTGTGGAGGCGGTGCTCTCGTTCATGGGGTTCTCCATTGTGGTTCTCTCGGGTGTCTCTTAGCGGCCGTGGTGGTTAGTGGCCGAAGGTGTCTGAATCGAGGCGCGGCGGGGCGCCGGTTTCCAGCGCATCAATGGCGGCGAGCTGCTCCGGAGCCAGCTCGAAGCCGAAGATGTCCAGGTTCTGCCGCTGCCGGTCGTCGCTGGCGGATTTCGGCGTGGCGATTCGGCCCTGCTGGACATGCCAGCGGAGCACGATCTGTCCGGGCGTCCTGCCCAGTTCCTCCGCCGGCCCGGTGATGGCGGGGCTGGCCAGGAAGTCGCCGTTGCGGCCAAGCGGGCTGTACGCGCCGGTGGCAATGCCGTGCTCACGGTGGAAGGCCAGCTGGCCGGGCTGGCCGTGGGCCGGGTCCACCTGCACCTGGTTGACCGGCACGGCGAGTCCGGCCCTTTCGACTGCCAGCAGGTGGGCGGGCTTGAAGTTGGAGACGCCCCAGGCGCGGATGGCGCCGTCGTCCGCCAGCTGCCGGAGGCCTTCGCAGGCCTCGACGAACCGGCCCAGCGCGGGGTTGGGCCAGTGGACCAGGAACAGGTCCAGGTACTCCACGCCCAGCCGGGCCGCTGAGCGTTCAAAGGCGATTCGGACGCCGTCCCGGCTGTGCCAGTCCCGGTTGAACTTGGTGGTGATGAAAATGTCCTGCCGGGCGATGCCGCTACGCCGGAGGCCCTCCCCCACGGCCTCTTCATTGCCGTAGTTCTCGGCAGTATCGATGTGCCGGTAACCGATGGCGATGGCGCGGTGCACGGCATCCGCGGCGTCCTCCCCCACCATCGGCCAGGTGCCCAGCCCGATCAGCGGAACGCGGACGCCGGGGGCAAGCTCCGTCGTCGTGCTTTCCAGAACTTCGCTCATTTGGCCCCTGCTTCCTGAAGGTTTTCCGCTGCCGCTAGTACGGCGTCAGCGGCGGCTTTCAGGTTCCGGGCCCAGCCCGGTCCACCGAGTTCGGCAACCCGCCGGTCCGACGGCGTCTCGACGCTCACGGGCGTCCCTGCCGGGAAGGCAGCCACCAGCGCGGCGAGATCGAACCCGCCTTCGCCGGGGACGCCGCGTTCGGAGCGCGACTCTGTCACGAGGTCCTCGCGGGTGGCGGGCCGCTGCACCGGGCCGTCGCACAACTGCAGCAGCGGGACAAGGTCCGCGCTGGCCGCCAGCTGGTCGAGCGTGCCGCCGAAGCGGTTGAAGTGCAGGGCGTCCACCACGATCTTGCAGCCGGCGGCGCGGGCCAGTTCCGCCGCGGCGGGGATGGAATGCACCGCCTGGTAGGAGATCGGTTCCAGCGTGGGCACGATGCCGAAATCCCGGCCGTCCGCCGTCATCCGGGCCAGCGTGTCAGCCAGCCGGGCGGCGTCCGGATCGGCACCGGCAACGGTCAGCGAGCCGGCACCCAAGGCCTGGCCTGCTTCCATCATCCGCAGCCAGGCCCCGCGCTGGTCACTGCCGTCCAGGAGCAGGAACTCGATGTCCTTCACGGTCACGCCGGTGTCCCGAATCCGGGCCAGGGTTTCCTTCAGCATGGGTGAACCGGGCTGCAGGTCATAAGCACGTTCGGCCGCGGTGACCGGCCGCACCCGGGCGCCGATGAAGTCGAAGCCCGCCCCGGCGGCGACGGTCACGAGGTCCGGCGGCGCAGTTCCTACGAGGGAAAGCTGGGCCAGGCCCACCTGGCGGCGTGGCGGGGTGTTCATGATGCTGCTCCGTTCAGGGAAAGGTTCGCTGGATCTCGACGGGCCCGATCACCGGTGGCCCGGGCCCGATCACCGGTGGCGCCGGCGGCCAGTGCAGCGGCCACGCGCTGGGCGGCGTCGTACCCGCTCTTCACGGCGTTGGAGGCGATGGCCGGGGTCTGGTCCACCACCGTTCCGGCGAGGGTCACAGGAACCCCGGCCGCGAAGCTCAGTGCGGCATCGCGCTCGCGGGCCGTCACGGAGCCGTCCAGCGGGGCAACCGAGCGGGAGACCAGCAGGGGCCCCGGGGCGTCCAGCCACTCGCCGCTGCTGAGCCGGACGCGGCCGCCGTCGTACTCTTCGATGGAGCTGCCCAGCCGGATCCGGACCCGCGGGTTCTGCTCCAGCCGGGGCACTGCCAGGATCTTGGCGCGGCGGCCGGACTCCGGCGCGATGACCTCCTGCGGCCCCACCAGCAGCACGGCGGCGCCGCGGTCCGCCAGGGTGTCCGCCACGCTCATGGCCACGGAGTCGGCGCCCCAGATGGTCACTGCCGCGGGGAGTTCGCCGGCGGCAGCACCGCTGTCGAGGACGCCGGGGTGGGCGGCGAGCCATTCGCGCACGTCCGTGACGTTCGGGGAATTTCCGCCGGTGAACCCGGCAGCCGGGCGCAGCCCGCCCGTAGCCAGCACGACAGCGTCGGCGCCGGTTTCGCGGACCAGCGCGGCGACGTCGTTCGTGTCTACGTGCGTGCCCGGCCGGACGTCGACGCCGAGCCGGGCGTTCTCGGCCGCCGACCATTCGGCGAAACGGTGGAAGTCCGGGGTGGACTTCATCCGCTCGGCGAGGGCGAACTGGCCGCCGGGGCGGGCGCCGTCGTCGAGCACTGTCACCTGCGCGCCGGCTTCGGCGAGTTCACGGGCGGCGGTGAGGCCTGCGGGGCCGGCTCCCACCACCACAACACGGGACCCGTCACGGACGGCGGGCGTGGGGACGGGGACGCGGGAGCGGCCCACGGCCGGGTTGACGGTGCAGGTCACCTGGCCGAGTCCCAGGTTGTCGATGCAGACGTTGCAGGCGATGCACGGGCGGTAGCGTCCGCCGTGCAGGACGCCGCCCACAAAGGCGGGGTCGGCGTGGATGGCGCGGGCCAGGCTGACGAAGTCGCAGGTGCCGTCGCGGAGAACCTCTTCAATGATGGCCGGGGAGTTCAGCCGGCCGGCCATGCCTAGGGGGAGGCCGAACTGCCGGTAGGCCTTGGCGTAGTCGGCCAGGATGCCCGGCTTCCATTCGCCTGACTGGACGATCCATTCACCCGCCTCGTAGCTGCCGGCGGAGATGTCCAGGAAGTCGAGGCGCTCGAGGTGGGCCTTGGCGATGATGGCCAGCTGCTGCCCTGCGGTGATGCCGTCCGCCGGCCCCTCCACCACGGAGACGCGCATGCCGATGATGGCATCGGGGGCCTCCTTCCTGACTTCGTCGATCACCAGGTTCATGAAGTGTTCCGGGGCGGCGAATTCGTCGGTGCGGTGGTTGGAGATCGGGGACATGAACTGGTGGATCAGGTAGCCGTGGGCGCCGTGGATGTTGATGACGTCGAAGCCGGCGTCCACCGCGCGGCGGGCGCCCTGGCCGTAGGCCGCCACGAGGTCGCGGCATTCCCCGGCGGTCAGTTCCCGCGGCACCTCGCCGCCGGCCACCTCACACGGCACCGGTGACGGCGCCAGGTTCTTGTATCCGGACACCGCGGCCTGCGCCGTACGGCCGCCGTGGTTGATTTCGACGGCGGCGAGCGCGCCCTCGGCGTGCAGGGCGTCCGTGAGTTTCCGCAGTCCAGGGACCATGGCGTCGGTGTGCAGGCCCAGCTGGTGGGTGCGGCCCTTGCCGTCGGCGCGGACGTAGGTGGCTTCGGTGGTCACCAGGCCCAGGCCGGCCTTGGCACGGGTGACCAGGTAGTCGATGTACTGCTCCGTGATGCGGCCGTCAGTGGTGCCGTAATTGCGTTCCATCGGGGCGGAGGCGAGGCGGTTCCGGAGGGTCCGCGGAGTGCGGCCGTTGCGGCCGAGGGTCAGCGGCAGGGCTGCGTAGCGTTCGGTGGTCATTCGTCTTCCCTAACGTGCTGCCGGAATGCGGCTGGTTGGTTGGGCTGCCGGGGCTTCCGGCGGGGAGGGCTGGCCGGTGATGGCCAGCTGGTCCACCGCGGCGAAGCGGACGGGGACGCCGGTGCGGGAGGATTCGTAGACGGCCAGCAGGATGCGCAGCGCCTTGGTGGCGTCCTGGCCGGTGATGGCCGGTTCGGTGCCTTTTTCCAGTGCGGCCACGAAGTCGCGGACCTGGCTGGTGTGGTGCGGGATGAGCTGGCCGTTGATGGTGGCCAGGTCCACGTTGGGGCGGATGCCGGCGGGGTGGACGGCTTCAGTGGTGATGGTTTCGCCGACTGCCCAGAGGTCCACCCGGCCGTCGCTGCCCTCCGGAAACTCGGTGAGGGACGCGGTGGCACCGGTCTCGCCCGTGATCCGGATCTGCACGCCCAGGCTGGGCGAGACCGCCGTCGAGGCCTCCAGCGTTGCCATGGCTCCGGAGGTGAAGGTCAGGACCGCCGTGGCGGAGTCCTCCACCTCGATGTTGGAGCCGTGCTTGTAGCTGTTGATCTTGCCGTACACCTCGGCGATATCCCCCATGAACCACTGCAGCAGGTCGATGTAGTGGATGGCCTGGGTCATCAGCACACCGCCGCCGTCGTTGGCCCAGGTCCCCCGCCACGCGTCCCTGGAGTAGTACTCCGGTTCGCGGTGGAGCATCACCGAGCACTGGCCCATGACGGGGCGGCCCAGGGTGCCGTCGTCGATCGCTGCCCGGATCCGCTGGGCGCCCGGCCAGAAGCGGCGCTGGAAGAGCACGCCCAGCTTCACTCCGGCGTCGGCACACGCCGCGGCCATCCGCTCGGCCGAGGGCAGGTCCGTGGAGATCGGCTTCTCGCAGAGCACGTGGACGCCGGCCGCTGCCGACTGCAGCACCACCTCCTCGTGGGTGGGGTGCGGCGTGCAGACCGAGATGATGTCCACGCCGAGATCCAGCAGCTCGCCCACCGTATTCACGGCGTTCGGCACATCCCACGTCTCCGCCGTGGCACGGGCCCGGTCCAGGTCGATGTCGCAGACCCCGACGATCCGGACGTTGTCCAGGGCGCCGAAGGCCTCGAGATGGTTGCGGGAGATGGCGCCGCAGCCAACGATGCCGACGCGGAAGATGCGGGCGGGTGCGGATGCTGATGGAGTCACGGGAGAATCAACTTTCTGGTGCGTGGGCGGTGCTGGGCCGGCAAACGGTGCTGGGCCGGCAAACGGTGCTGGAGGCTACCCGGCGGGCGCTAGGCGGAAACGCGGCGCTTGCGGGGCAGTCCGAGTTCTTCGAGCGGGGTCTTATGGGTTTCCCTCGCCGTGGCGATGGCGATCGCGGATACCACCAGGCAGACCACCGTGAAGCTGGCCACCGGGATCCAGCCGCCGGGGCCTGGCTGGGCGAGCATCGTGGCGATGACGGGGGCGAAGCCGGTGAGGATCAGGCCCACCTGGCTGCCGATGGCCATCCCCGAGTAGCGGACCGGGGCGGGGAACATCTCGGGGAAGAAGACCGTCCAGACGCCGTTCCAGCAGGAGTAGAACACGGACATGTTCAGGAACCCGAAGACGAAAATCAGGGGAACGTTGTGCTCGCTGATCGCCCAGAAGTAGCCGAACGAGGTGACAGCGCAGCCGAGAGCGCCCACCAGCAGCACCTTCTTGCGGCCGAACTTGTCCGAAATGATGCCGGCCAGCGGGATGGTGAACATGGACAAGCCGATGGTGACGGCGTTGACCGTGAGCATCAGCGTCCGGTCCAGCCCGATGGAGCTGCCCGTGGCGTAGGCCAGGGCGTAGACAGTGAAGGTGGTCTGCATGACGGAGAACAGCATGACCAGGGCAACCCGCAGGACGTCACGCCACTGGGTCTTCAGGACCTCGGCCGCCGGGATGCCCTTCGGCTTGCCCGGATCCACGGCTTCTTCGAAGACCGGCGGTTCCTCCAGGCGGGTGCGGATCCAGTAAGCGACGCCGAGGACCACAACGGAGAGCCAGAACGGGATACGCCAGCCCCAGCTGAGCAACTGGTCTTCGGGAAGGGCGGCCAGCGGAATGAAGACCACCGTGGACAGCACCATGCCGGAGGCGTAGCCGGTCATCACGAAGCTGGTGAAGAAGCCGCGGCGGCCCTCCGGGGAGTGCTCCATGGTGAGCGTTGACGCGCCGGCGGCTTCCGCGCCGGCGGAGAAGCCCTGCGCCAGGCGGCCGACCAGCAGCAGTGCGGTGGCCCAGTAGCCGATCTGCCCGTAGGTGGGGAGGAAGCCGATGCCGATGGACGCGACGCCCATGATCACCAGCGTGATCATGAGGGCCTGTTTCCGGCCCACCTTGTCACCGAAGTGGCTCATCACGATGCCGCCCAGCGGCCGGGCCAGGTAGCCGACGCCGAAGGTTGCCATCGCTCCGAGCAGTGCCACGACGGGGTCGCCGCTGGGGAAGAAGATCTTGGGGAAAACGAGGGCTGCGGCGGTGCCGTAGATGAAGAAGTCGTAGTACTCCAGGGTGGAACCCAGGAATGAAGCCAGCGCCGCTTTCCTGGGCATCTTGGCCGGGTGGTTCGCTGCCGGACGGCTTTCCTGGTTGTCCTGGTTCAGGACGTCGGATTCCAGGACGGCGGTGCTCCGGACGTCTCCTGCCGGGGGTTGCTGGGCATGTCCCATAGTGTCTCCTCATCGAGTGTCACGGGTTAAGGGTGGTGGGGCCGCCGCCACATTGCGGTGGCACGTTCCGTAAGAGTTTTTGGGGCCGGGAGCCTCCGCCGGCCGGCCGGCGGTGGTGTGGATCCCTGAACAAAACTGTATGAGCGGCATCACAGATGTCAGCGGCAAATCCCATTCAACGGGACGCCCGGCATCGGATGGCACCACGGGACGGCACCAGGGGACGGGCGGGATCTGCCTAGGTTTTCGCGTCCCGGTCCCCTGCGGCCTGGCGGCCCGGCTCGAGCCATGGCCTGGTGCCGTAGGGCCGGCGCTCGGCACCCATGGTCCGGGAGAGGCCGCGGCCGGCGGCCACCAGCACGGGCAGGATCAGCTGGGGCTTCTCTTCAGCGGTAGGAACGACGACGGCGATGGCACCGATCACGCTGTTGCCCTCGCCGAACACGGGTACGGAGTAGGCGGTGTTTTCGGGGACCAGGACGCCGGCCAGCCGGACATAGCCCCGCTCCCGGATGAGGGCCAGGTGCGCGCGGATCTTCACGGGATCCGTTTCCGTGTTGGGCGTGGTCTTCTCCAGCGGGCCGGCCAGGAAGCGCTCCTGGACGTGGCGGGGCATGTGCGCCATCATGGCGAGGCCCGAGGAGGTGTTGTGGATGTCGAGCCGCCCGGCGACGTCGGCAAGGTTCAGCACTGTGCCGTGCCGGTCAAGGCGTTCGAGGTACAGGACGCTTCCGGACTCGACGTCGGGGACGGACAGCGAGACGTTCTCGCGGACGGCTGCGTGGACACCTTCCAGGAAGGGAAGCCCGCGGCGCCGGAATTCTTCGAGGGGGTTGCTGCGTGAGGCAAGCTCCCACATTTTGACACCCACGCCGTAGTCCCCGGTGGCGCCGCGGTTGAGCAGACCGCTGTCGACGAGGTCGTTGGCCAGGCGGTGCGCGGTGCTGCTGGACATGCCGGTGAGGCGGACCAGCTCCGCGAGCGTCAAACGCGGTTGCCCCCGGGAGAAGGCATCCAGGATCTTCACCACCCGCTGGATGACGGACTCCCCCGATGCGGAGTTCGCCATGGTTCCTCCCGGTTGTGCCAGCTTTTCTCCTGCCAATATATCCCTGCCGCGAAAGGACGGCGGTCCGGTGGAGGCAGCCCGTGGAAGTAGCCTAGGGGTGGGCGGGCCTGCACCTGGCGACAGCCGCGGAGGCACGCATCAGGAGCACGCATCAGGGAACATTGCGGGGAGGAACAACGTGGAGCTGCGGCAGATCGAGGCTTTCCTGGCTGTGGCCGAGGAACTGCACTTTGGCCGCGCCGCCCACCGGCTTCGCATGGCGCAGTCCCCGCTAAGCCAGACGATCAAGAAGCTGGAGAAGAGCCTCGGGGCCGACCTTTTCGAACGAAATACAAGGGCCGTCTCGCTGACCACCGCCGGCTACGCCTTCCTGCCGCACGCACGGAAAATCCTGGAGGAGCTGGACCTGGCGCGGCGGGCCGCCACGGCGGACAGCGGCGAAGTGTACGGCCGGCTCAGCATCGGCTTCTCCGGAGCACTCAACCATAGGACCCTCCCCCCGCTCACCCGGGCATTGCGCAGCAGCTACCCGCATCTGGACCTGACCCTCAGCGGCGGACTGCTCACCCAGGATGCCCTGGACCAGCTCCGTAACGGGTCCCTGGATCTGTCCTTCATCGGGCTGCCGGTGGATGCTCCTTCCCTGGCCACCCGACGCATTGCCGTGGAGCCGCTGGGCGCTGCACTTCCGGTGGACCATCCGCTGGCCGGCCGGCCACAGATTGCCCTGGCCGACCTGGCAGCCGACGGCTTCGTCACCATGCCCGCGGCGCAGGGTTCCACGTTGCGGGAGGCCGTGTTCTCGGCGTGCACGGCTGCCGGGTTCCGGCCCCGCGTGGTGCAGGAGGTGTCCGATCCCTACACGGCCCTTTCCCTGGTGGCCGGCGGTGTGGGCGTCAGCCTGATGCCCGACTCCATGGCCGGAATCATGCCCGGCGGCACGGTCTTCATCCCGCTTTCCGGCGCGGTGCCGCTGCTGGAGTCCGGGATCGCCTGGAATCCGGACCTCATGTCGCCGGCCCTCAAGCTGGCACTTGAACTGGCGGATTCCGTGCTGCCCACACCGCCTCGCCAGGATCTCCGTACCGCTCAGCACCGCTGATGACTATGTAGTCTTCTCACATAGTCCCAGACCGAATAAGTGTTGGACACGTCTCAATCCCGCTCCCACGATGGAAGGACACCAATTACTCAACGAAGAGGACAACGCCCATGGCAACTTTCGCCGTCACCTACGCCTACTCCGACGCCACGGCCGGCGAGCGCGATGAGCACCGGCCACGCCACGTTGAATTCCTGAAGTCGCAGTTCGACGGCGGCCGGCTGCTGACGAGCGGCCCCTTCGGCTCCGGGGAATCACCCGGAGCCCTGCTGATCCTCAAAGGCGATTCCAAGGCCGACGTCGAAGCACTGATGGACCTGGATCCGTTCTTCAGCAACAACCTCATCGAAGAACGGACCATCCGGCAATGGAACATCTTCTTCGGCGCCGAACGCGTGGACGCCTGATGCTGACCGCCCGCACTGTTGCCAGGGAAACCATCAGCTACGAGGAAGTGGCCGAGCCTGTCCTGGAGCAGGGCCGCGCCCTGGTCCGGATCCACCACGTCACGCTCTGCGGCACTGACCTCCATATCTGGGAGGACGACTACCCGGCCGAACTGCCGGTGGTCCAGGGTCACGAGTTCTCCGGCGTCGTCGAAGCAATCGGCCACAACGCTGCCGGCATCCGGACCGGGGACAGGGTTGCCGTCAGCCCGATGACGTACTGCGGAACCTGCCGGCCATGCTTGCAGGGCAGGTTCAACGTCTGCCGCAATATCAGTTGCATCGGCTGCTATTCCGACGGCGCCCTGGTGGAAGTGCTCAGCGTCCCGGTGGACAAGCTGTGCCCGGTTCCCGAGGGCCTGGCGCTGGAACTGGCCGCCATGGCCGAGCCCGCCTCCATCGCCATGCAGGCCGTGAACCGCGGCCGCCCCGCTGCCGGGGAAACCGCGCTCGTCCTGGGCAGCGGCCCCATCGGGCTGCTCGCCACCCTGTACCTGACCGACCTGGGCGTGGACGTGGTCTGCGCTGACACGGAGGCTGAGCGTCTGGAGCTGGCACGCGCCTTCGGAGCTGTGGACACGCTGCTGGTTGACCCCGCCGCCTGCTTCCCCGACGCCGAACAGGCAGCGCGGCTGGGGCGGCTGACCGAGGGCTACGGCCCCGGCCTGGTGCTGGAGGCAACCGGTGCGCCGTCCTCGCTGGAGAACGCCATACGCCTCGTGGCCAGCGCCGGCCGCATCGTCCAGGTGGGCATTTCAGCGCGCTCGGCCACGGTATCCATGAAGGACATTCCGTTCAAGGAACTGGACCTGCTGGGCAGCCGGAACAGCCTCAACCTGATCCCCGACGGACTGGCCCTCCTGGCGCGCCATCCGGACCAGGCCAGGGCCCTCATGACGCACCGTTTCGGCTTCGCGGACCTGCAGCAGGCCTACGAATTGATGCGCAGCCGGACTGAGAAGGTGGGCAAGATCCTCATCGAGATGCCGGCCGCCCTGGGCTCAGGCACCGGACCGGAAACGGCATTCGCGGGGGCGCCGGCATGAACCCGGGTGCAAACATCCGCACTTCCCAGCGCGTGCTCACGCCGGTGGAGGAACTCGCCCCTGCGTACGACGTCGTGGTGGCCGGCAGCGGGGCGGCCGGCCTGGTGGCGGCGGTCCGCGCGGCGGACGCCGGGCTGAGCGTGCTGGTGGCCGAGAAGGCCGCCCTGCTGGGGGGCACCACGGCCGCCGGCGGCGGGGTGATGTGGGCTCCGAACAACCATCTGGCAGCCCGGGCCGGCTTCAGCGACAGCCATGAACTCGCCGTCGAATACCTCACGGAGGCAGCGGGGCACGTCCTGTCAGCTGCGGAAATCGACTGGTATGTCCGGACCGCACCGCGCGCCGTGAAATACCTGACCGGCAGCACCAGGGTGTCCATGACCCCCATCGCCCGCCCGGATTACCACCTGGAGTGGAACGGCGCGGCCGACGGCGGACGCGGCCTGGACAACAACGCCTTCGATCCGCAGGACTATCCGGGCCTGGCGGAGGCCATCCGGCCGTCGTCGTACTTCCCGCTCCTGACCATGACGGAACGGGACGAGCTCAACGGCCGCGCCGCCGATCCTGCGCTTCTCGCGACGCGGGCGAAAACCGGGGTGCGCACCATGGGCGGCGCGCTGGTGGGCCGGCTGCTGGCGAGCGCCCTGGACCGGGGTATCCACATTGCTGCCGCCGCGCCGGTGGAGGACCTGGTCCGCGCGGGGAGCGGCTGGACGGTCACGCTCGGCCCAGGCGGAGACAGTGCCGCCGGCCCAGGCAGGACCCTCACGGCCGCCGCCGTCGTCCTGGCCTCCGGCGGGTTCGAATGGAACCCGCGGCTGCGCCAGGCGTTCCTGCCCTTCCCGGTGACGCCCATCAGCGCGCCGTCCAACGAGGGCGACGGGCTGGAACTGGGCCTGAAAGCCGGGGCGGCAGTGGCTGACATGACGGCCATCTGGGGTGTCCCCGTGATCGCCGCACCGGCGCACCGGTATGACGGCCGGCAGTCCGGCCGGATGGGCAACGTGGAAATGACCCTGCCCGGTTCCATCACCGTGAACGCCGCGGGAAGGCGTTTCGTCAATGAAGCCCTGAACTACCACGACGCCTGCCGGGTGTTCGCCTCGGTGGACCCCCACACCGGGCGGCAGCGGAACAATCCCGCGTGGCTGGTGTTCGACTCCGCCTACCTGTCCAAGTACCCCGTGGCCGGCTCAACGCCCGGGTCACCGGCGGAATGGATGACCTCGGCCGGAACCGTGGAGGAACTGGCCGGAAAGCTCGGAGTAGACCCCGCCGGGCTCCGCGAAACCGTGGCCCGGTTCAACAAAGATGCCGCCGCGGGCGTGGACACCGAGTTCCACCGCGGCGCCACACCCCAGGACCGTTTCCTGGGCGATTCCGGCAACACCCCCAACCCGTGCCTGGCTCCCCTGGCCACCGGCCCGTTCCATGCCGTGCCGATTTCGGCAGGCGTCCTGGGCACCTCGGGCGGGCTGGAAACCGACTTCGACGGCCGCGTGCTGGACCGCCGGGCGAACCCGATCCCCGGGCTCTACGCCGCCGGAAACGTCGCTGCCAGTGTGTTCCGGAACAACTACCCTGGCGGCGGGGCCACCCTGGGGTCCGCCATCACGCGGGCCTTCGCAGTGGGCGAGCACCTGGCGCGGCGCCGGCAGAACTGACAGCACGAACAGCAAGGACAGCGCTGAGAAGAGAACACTAAGGCGAGGGGCCGACGGCGGGAGTTTCCGCCGTCGGCCCCTCGCCTTTGCGAGCGTGTGACGCGGGACACAAAAGAAATTCCACCGAAGTGATTGCCTTCCGGCGGCCCGGTCGGCCACACTTAGGGTGGATCCGCAGGAACGACAAAACGTTCCCGGTCCCTCCGCCGGAAGCATCGCACCGGCCCCGCCCCATCTCAGAATGCCGGGCCCCCCGCATCACCTTCAGCTCAAATCTCCTCCCGCCTCAAAGGCACCCTTTTTGTCCTCCCCGGATTCCCCGGATTCCCCCTCACCGAAACACGGCCCGGCCCGGCCACCTTCCCTGGACACCCGCCCCGATCACACCCCTGCGAAAGAGAGCACCCCATGATCAAGCACCACTCAGACATCCTGCTCGAGATCATTGCCCACGATCCCGCAACCATCGAAAACGACCTCAACAGGGCCGTGGACATCGCCCTCCGCCACGCCATGCAGGAACGCCGCCACGGCGTGCTGGTCACCCAGACCGGCTACTCCACCTACACCGTGGCCGTCAGCCGCGACGTTCCCTACGGCGAAACGCGGGAGCTCCGGCAGTGGGCTTCCGCCTCCTAGGCAGGCACGCCCAGGAAGGACCGCCGCTGTACGCACCCGCACCCCGCCTGTAGCGTGGGACCACACCGCGAGATCAGGAGCAGTCGATGAGCACGGAACACAACGAGGCCGACGACATCGTGAGCGATGGCGTCGAGGACGAAACCAACCCGGTGCCGAGGGACAAGCCGGCGGACCAGGCGTCCGGCCGACATGCCGGGCCCGGCCCTGTCGATGCCCGCCCCGGCGCGGATGGCACCGAACCCCCGGGACCGGCCGAGGAACAGAACAGCAAAACGCCGGACCACCGGGGCCTCACCACCGAACCCAGCTCCAGCTGACATAGAAAGCACCGACGAAGACGAGGAGCCCGACGGCGGCAATTACCGCCGTCGGGCTCCTCGTCTTTGTGCTTTTCCCGGCCACGTTGCTGACTGGGTTGTGCCGGTCAGGCAGTCCGGCCCGCGTGCCCGCCTTCTTCGATCTCTTCCAGCAGTTTGTCGTTGAAGGCCTTGAGGTCCCCGGGGTGCCTGCTGGTGACGAAGCCCTGGTCCACCACAACCTCCTCATCACTCCAGAGGGCGCCCGCGTTCTTCAGGTCGGTCCGGAGCGTGTGGTACGAGGTCAGCCTGCGCCCGCGGACCACGCCTGCGTCGATGAGCAGCCAGGGGCCGTGGCAGATGGACGCCACCGGCTTGTGCTGTTCGAAGAAGCTGCGGGCAAAGGCCTGCGCGTCGCTGTCCACGCGAAGGTGGTCCGCGTTGACCACTCCGCCCGGGATCACCAGCGCATCGAAATCAGCGGCGTCGGCTTGGGCCGCCGTGATGTCGACGTCGAACTTCTCGCCTTTTTCGGTGCCGTGGTAGCCCTGCAGCTTTCCGGTCTTGGGCGCCACCAGCGTGGGCTCGCCGCCGGCTTCCTTCACGGCGTTCCAGGGGCTGGTGAGCTCCACCTGCTCCACGCCGTCGGTCAGCAGGAACGCCACCTTCTTGCCTGCAATATTGTGCGCTGACATATGTCCTCCTTTGCCGGATGCCTACGGCTTTAACACTAAACAGTGCTAGCACGGAAGTCAGGGACAGTGCTCCGAGCGGACCATGGAAACACGGCATCAGGAAAGGATTCCTGGCCGAAACCACCATCACCGCAACAGGAGCAAAAAAATGTCCATGACCGCCGGAACAAAGAAGTCCCGTCCGTCCCGCGCTAAGATCGCGCTCGTCTCAGCAATGACGCTGGGACTTGCCGCGGGCGGCGTCGCCCTGGCCGCACCTGCCCAGGCAGCCGCCACCAACTACGCCTGCCAGGTGGTGCCGCTCAAGCCCATCTTTGCGGGCTTCAACTCGTCCGGCACCAAACTGGTGGACTACCGGATCAACGTTTACTGCGGTGCCAACCGCTACGTCAACATCGAGCAGCAGCGCTGGGAAAGCGACGATTGGCCCAACGGTGACGACCACCTCGGCAACTCCTCGTTCAGTCGCTACCTCGGCCCGGCCAACGGCTGGCACACCATCCACAACGTCCGCACGCTGACCAACACCGAGATCGGCAACGAGGAGGTCTACCAGAAGGTCCGGCATCAGGAAGGCGTGGGTGGCGTCTGGTCGCCGTTCACCGGCTGGACCGGCAGCGGCACCACGTCCATGTCCAACTAGTTCCGTATCCAGCCAGGCCTGACCATCCGGGCCCGAGCACCCCGCAGGCAATCCGGCGGCCGTCCCCACAGGGGGCGGCCGCCGTTTTGCTAGTGCTGGCGCAGGTAGGTCAGCACGGCGAGGACCCGTCGGTGATCCTCGGGTTCCGGCCGCAGCCCCAGCTTCAGGAAGATGCTCCGGATGTGCGCCTCCACCGTCCGTTCCCCCAGGAACAGGCTCTTGCCGATCGCCTGGTTGGTGCGCCCCTGGGCCATCAGTTCCAGGACGTCCCGCTCGCGGCTGCTGAGCTCGTCCTCCCCCTGGTGGCCGTTGTGCGGCCGGGCCACCATCCGGGCCACCAGTTCAGGATCGACGGCGGTCCCGCCCGCCGCCACCCGGTGCAGGGCGTCGATGAAGTCGTCGATGTCGGACACACGTTCCTTCAGGAGGTAGCCCAGCCCTTTCGCCCCATTCCCCAGGAGCTGCATGGCGTTCTCCGTCTCCACATACTGGGACAGCAGCAGGACCCCCGTCCCCGGCTGGTCGCGGCGGATCGCCGTGGCGGCCTGGATGCCTTCGGTGGTGAAGGTGGGCGGCATGCGGATGTCCACGATGGCAACGTCAGGCTGCTGCGCTGCGATACATCCCAGCAGCTCCTGGGCGTCCGCGGCCTCGCAGACCACCTCCAGCCCTTCGGAGCTGAGCAGCGCGGCAAGGCCGCGGCGGAGCAGCGCCGAGTCGTCCGCGATGGCGACGCGCAGTGTCATGGGAGGTCCTCCGTCGGGTCGGCCGAGAACGGCAGGGTTGCGGCCACGGTTGTTCCGCGGCCGGCCGGGCTGGTGACCGTCAGGGAGCCGCCCAGGGCCGCGGCCCGGTCGGCCAGCCCCAGCAGGCCGCCGTCGGCACCGGGACTTGCCCCGCCGATCCCGTTATCCGTCACGTGCAGGCTGAGTCCCTCCGCCGTTCCTTTGACGCCGATCTGCAGGTTCGAGGCCCGGGCGTGCTTGGCGGCATTGGTGACGGCCTCGGCGCAGATAAAATAGGCGGCGAGTTCCACGGGCGGCGGAGGCCTTTGCGGCAGGTCAACGTCCAGCTCGATGGGCAGCGGGGACCGCTCCGCCAATGCCGTGAGCGAACCGCCCAGCCCTCTTTCCCGCAGCGACGGCGGGTAGACACCCCGGGCCAGCTCACGCAGTTCCGCCAGTGCAACGGCGAGCTCGTCGCTGGCCTGCGCCACCAGGACCTTCATCTCCTCGGGGCTCGCGGCACGCCGTGCCCTGGCAAGGTCCATGGATACGCCCACCAGCCGCTGCTGCGCACCGTCGTGGAGGTCCCGTTCGAGTTCACGACGCCGGGCGTCCCCGGCGGTGACTATCCGTTCCCGGGAGCGGCGGACCTCGATCAGCTGGTCCCGCAGCTGCTGTTCCATGTTCTGGTTGTCCAGGGCCAGAGACGTGGCGCTCTGCACGGCCGCCAGCAGCTGGGGCTGGTCCCGGAGCGCTTCGTCGAAAACCAGGGCCCCGACCGGCGTGCCGTTGCGCTCCAGCACCATCGCCGCCCGTCCGGATCCGTCCTCCGGGACGGCGCGGGGCACGCCGTCGTCGTCCACGAATCCGGCCAGCGCCGGCGACCACCGCCACAGGCTGAGCGTGGGGTCCCGGACCGACCTGCGGAGGGCGCGGATCAGCCGGTCGCTCACCGGCGCCGCACCGATCTCCACCAGCAGCTCGCTGAGCGCGCCGCGGGCGAACCGGTAGCGCCACAGCCCCAGCAGCACAGCGAGCGGGACGATCGCCGTCGCCGGGTACTGCCACAGCAGTGCCTCGTTGGACAGTGATCCGGTCAGCTGGACCACGGCAAGGGACACCCAGACGGTGGACGCTGTCTTGATGATCACTGCCAGCCACAACGGCAGGAAGGCCGCCCGGTAGGCGGCTGAGCCGGACTGCCAGCGGGCCACGAGCACGGCCACAATTGCCAGGCCGATGCCCACCTGGAGAATGCGGGCAACGTCGCCGATGGCACTGGTGAGCTCCGGGCTGTCCCGCAGGAGGAACAGGTTCTTGGACGTGGACTCCCCCGCGGTGACGTGCAGCCGGGGATCGAAGAACGCCCAGCTCGCCACCGCAATCACCGCCCAGGCGGCGAAGAAGAAGACAACGGCCGCCCGTTCCGCCCGCGAGCGCAGGACCCCGGAGGGGAAGCTGAGGGCCAGCTGCAGCAGCGGAGGCTGGTACATCAGGGTCAGCCCCACTCCCACCGTAAAGAGGACCGGATCACTGGACCGCCGCACGCCGGCCGCCAGCCACAGCAGTCCGGCCACCACCAGCAGCAGGCCGGGATTCCGGTTGGGCCGGGTCTGCCAGGCGGTCACGCCGGCCAGGACGAAGGCCAGCCCGACGGCGACGAAGAGGGAAAGTTCAAAGACCGAGAATGGAGCCCGGCCCGGGTTCTCGCCCCAGCGGATGACCCCCTGGGCGTTGAGGACACCCAGCGTCCGGGCAGGATCCTGCAGGGCCGCCGGCTGCCAGTCGATCGAGATCAGCACCAGGGCCAGGACGCCCACGGTGGCAGCCACTACGAACACCAGTTGCTTGGGGGTCACGGTGCTTCCCTCCGCCAAGCTTAAGGATAGGCGCCCGTCAGCTCATTCGGCAGCCACCGGCGGCGCCAGCCGGTAGCCAATTCCCCGCACGGTTTCGACCCACCGGGGCGCGCGCGAGTCGTCTCCCAGCCGTTTCCGCAGGTTTCCCATGTGGACTTCCACCGTGCGCTCCTCGGCGGTGCTCACGTAGGAGCCGGTGTCATAGGGTTCGTTCCTCAGCCGGCGGACCAGATCGGCCTTGGACTGCACCAGGCGTCCGTTTTCCAGCAGCACCAGGAGAAGGTCGAACTGGGTCCGGGTCAGCTCAATCCGCAGCCCCTCGAACTCGGCGGTCCTGGTTCCCTCGCGGAGCGTGAGGCCGTTGTGCTCGAAATCGGCGAGGTCCGCATCGGCAGGGTCACCCTGCCGGAGTGCCGCCACAGCCGGGACGGAAGAGGGCACGGCCTCGGCCGGAGCGCTCTGCGCTCGCCGCCCGTCACCGGCCGGTCCCGCCGGCGGGTGCGCGGCCCGCCGCGGCCGTCGCAGCATGGCCGCGATCCTGGCCCGAAGCTCGCGCGGACGGAAGGGCTTGGTCAGGAAGTCATCCGCCCCTGCTTCGAAGCCCATGATCGCGTCGGCTTCATCCACCCGGCCCGTCACAATGACAAGGTAGGCGTCGCTGAACGTGCGGATGCGGCGGGAGGCTTCGAGGCCGTCAAAGTCGGGAAGCCCGAGGTCCATGGTGACCACCACCGGGTTGTACCGGCGGACCGCCTCAACACCTTCGAGTCCGGAGGCTGTCGCGTGGACGGCGAACCCTGATTGCGACAGCACTTCCCGCAGGGAATTCCTGACGTCGTCGTCGTCCTCTACTACAACGGCAATGCCGCGTTCTTCCATCTATGCCCCCATAGTGTTCAGCCAGTCACCCCCATATTCGTCGGCAGGGAGCCCGCGGATGGGTATTTCCACTAACTGGACATATGGGGTTGATGATGAGCCTACACACGGCGGGACAGCACGTATTGCCGTCGAATCAAATCTTGCGCATCTCTTGAGTTCGCCTCCGGAATCTCCGGGAACTTGAGCCAAAATTGCGTCAAAGTCGCGTCATTCATGATTCCGCCGGTCCACCCTTGAGTCATACATCCAGGCGGGAACCCAGCACCCGTGAGAAGGAAGCGTCACAGGCTGCAAGGAAGCAGGAACGGCCATGAAAAAGGCTCAAGCTGCCAATGAGGTCGCCGCGATCCACGGCGTCATCACCGATCAGGCACCGGTGGATTTTCGCGCCCTGGGGCTCGCCGGCTGCATCGACCGGCTCGCCGCCCCGTTGCGGGAACAGGGAACCACGGTCCGGTGGGAGACACCGCACCACGGCGTCGAGATACCGTCCGGTACTGCCGGGCTGCCGTACCACGCCGCCCAGGAGGCCCTGAGCAATGCGCTCAAATTCGCCGGCGCCACCGAACTGACCGTCCGGCTCGCGGCCGTGCATCACGGCATCCGGCTGACGGTGGCTGACAACGGGGCAGGCTTCGACCGCAATGACCGCACGGGCAACCGCCCGCAGGGATTCGGACTGTTCCTGATGTCCATCGCAGTCCATGAGGCCGGCGGAACCGCAACAGTAGACAGTGCTCCCGGCGAGGGCACCTGCGTCACGGTCACGCTTCCGCTGGACTGACCACACGTTTTACGGGGGGATTACCATGCATATCAGCCCGGGCCGCTGTGCCCACGGATCCGGCAACCGTCTCCAGTATTATTTTGCCCATGACCAGGCCTGTGGTGAGGGCTCCCGTCGCGGGCGTTGCCCGCACGGCACTCGATACGGCATGGGACAGGATCTTCTTCCTGGTCGGTGGTGTCGCCGCCGCCTGGTTGACCTATCTTCTCCTTGAGCTCAGCTTCCAGTGGGGCTGGGGCCAGCTCTGGTTCACGTTTGTCTTCTGGGCCATGCTCGCCTACCTCGTCCTGCCCAGGCTCCACTCGATCCTGACCCGCGTCTATGTGCCCGACTACTTCATCGGGCGCGCCCGCACCAGCGACGGCCTGCTCGGCGATCCGGTGAACGTGGCCCTGCTCGGTTCCGAAGCCCAGCTCCACCACGTCATGCGTCGGGCCGGCTGGACCATAGCGGACGACGTAACCCTGGCCAGCAGTTGGAGGATCATCACCTCCACCCTCCTGCGCCGCAGCTACCTTGAGGCGCCGGTCAGTCCGCTGTTCCTCTTCGGCCGGCAGCAGGACTTCGCCTACCAGCAGGAAGTGGACGGAACCCCGGGCAAGCGCCACCACGTCCGCTTCTGGCGGTGCCCGCCCGGCTGGCTGCTTCCCGGCGGCGTGGCTGCGGACTGGCTGGCCGCGGGCACGTACGACCGAAGCGTCGGCTTCTCGCTGTTTACCCTCCAGATCACGCACAAGATCGACGAACACACGGACGATGAGCGGGACCACATTGTCGCGTCCATTTCCGCCGCCGAGCCCGCGGCCGACGTCCGGGTGATCCGGGATTTCTCCACCGGCTACCACACCCGCAACGGCGGAGGCGATGAAATTGCCACCGACGGCGACCTTCCCATCGTTGACCTGCGGGCAACGCCGGTGCCAGGCGTCGCCGTTCCGCGGCTCCCGAGCGACAGCCGGAACAGGCGCCCTGCGCCCACCATCATCGGAGCCGCCCTCGTGGCCGGCCGGGCACTCGCCGCGGCGGCACTGGCCCTGTCCGTGCTGCTCTTCCCCGCCGAGCACCTGAGCGAGGGCCAATCTCAGCTGGTGCTCTACGCCGGGGCGGCAGTGCTTGTCCTCTCTGCCCTCGCGGAACTGCTGCTGGCCGGGTTCGTGTTCCTGGGGCGGAACTGGGCCCGCACGCTCGCCATGGCCGTGAGCACCGCCGCGATCGGCCTGCAGGTCATTGACGTTGCTCACGGGGGCCCGGGCATCACGCTGCAGACCAACCTCCCCGGCCTCACCCTGGACATCCTGCTGATCCTCGCCCTGTCCAGCGAGCGGTCCCGCGTCTATGCCCGCCGCGACCGCAAGGAGCCGAAACGGATCGCCGCCCGGCCCGGCGGCCGCGCAGCGATCTGACCGCCAGGCCGTCAGAGCGTGGACGGGTCCGTGTTCGCGCCGCACAGGATCACGGCCACGCGTTCGCCTTCAGCCGGGACGTAGGCCCCGGAGGTCAGTGCGGCAAACGCCGCCGCCGCACCATGCTCCACCACCATCCGGTAGTCGGCCCACAGCCGCGAGCGCGCGGCGATAATCTCGTCGTCGGACACCAGCACGCACGCCACGCCGGTCCGCACCGCGACGTCAAAACCGATCCGGCCGATCCGGCGCGCTCCCAGCGAGTCCGCGGCAATCCCGGAAACCGCAACGTCCACCGGCTCACCTGCCGTCAGCGCGGCGTGCAGGGTGGGGGCGGTTGCGGGTTCCACTCCCACCACCCTGGCCAGGCCTTCGACGGCGGCTGCAATCCCGGCCATCAGGCCTCCGCCGCCCACGGCCACCAGTACGGTGTCCACTCCGCCCAGCTGTTCCAGCAGCTCCGAACCGACGGTGCCGGCACCGGCAGCGATTTCCGGCTGGTCGTAGGCGTGGCAGTATACGGCTCCGGTCTCGGCCGCGTAGGCGATGGCGGCGTCGTAGGCCACGGCATATTCGGCGCCGCGCTGGATCACCGTGGCGCCGGATTCCCGGAGTTTCTTCACCTTCATGGCGGGAGCGGTCTCCGGGACAAACACGGCGGCGGGCACTCCCGCCTGGGCTGCGGCGTAGGCGTTGGCCAGACCGGCGTTGCCGCCCGAAGCCACCACAATGCCGACGTCCTCCTTGAGTTCGCCACGCTCGCGGCAGGCCAGCACGCGGTTGAATGCGCCCCGGGCCTTGAAGGTGCCGGTGTGCTGCATGAACTCGCACTTCAGCCAGACCGTCCCGGGGAAGCTGTCCGGATCCGCTTCGATTACGGGTGTGCGGCGCACCAGCCCGGCAATCCTGGCGGCGGCTTGGTCGACGTCGGACCGGGTGATCACCGCACTCCCCCGGCTGCAGCCCCGGATGGTGCGGTGGTGGTCGGAGCCGTGGCGCGCCCGCCGTAGTCATGGCCGATCTGTTGTGCGGCGTCCTGCAGGAACGGGACCACGGTCTTTTCGATGGCTTCCGCCGGAGCCCGGTGGGTCTGCAGTGACACGTTGACCGCGGCAACGACCTCGTGGCCGCGCCAGACCGGGACGGCCACACCGCGCAGGCCTTCCTCCAGTTCCTGGGAGACCATGGACCACCCCCTGGTCCTGGCTTGTTCCACTTCGGCCTGGAGCTGTTCGAGCGTGCCGATCGAGCGCTCGGTGAACCGCTGCAGCTGGACGGAGTCGTAGTAGGTCTTCAGCTCGGTCTCGGACAACGCCCCCAGCAGCACGCGCCCCATGGACGTGGCCCAGGCCGGGAACCTGGTGCCCACGCTGATGGAGACGCTCAGGAGGCGGGGCGACGGAACGCACGCGACATACACCACGTCGGTGCCGTCGAGGATGCACAGGGACGTTGTCTCGTTCAGCTCCGCGGCCAGCGACTTCAAGTGCGGCTCGGCGATTCTGGGGAGCGCAAGGTTTGCCAGGAAGGACTGCCCGATGTCCAGCGAGCGGGGGGTCAGCTCGAAGTGGGACCCCTCGGCGCGAAGATAGCCAAGGTCGGTGAGCGTCATCAGGAACCTCCGGGCCGAGGCCCTGGTCATGTCCGATTTCGCGGCGACCTGGGACACCGTCAGGCGGGGTTCGTCCGGAGCGAAGGCACGCAGTACGTCGAAGGCCTTCTCCACCGACTTCACGAAGTATGCGGGTTGTTCCGCCATGGAATCGTTTGCCCTTCCTGAAGCTCACATCCGGCGCCCGCAGACGCATGGCCGCAGGCTTGTTTCGATCATATCCGGCCCCTAACCGCCGCACGACCGCGCAAACAGCAGGGTCCAACCCCCGGCCAGCTCCGTCATTTCCCCGGATCGGTCAGCCGTCCGCCCGGATATGCGTCAGTGTCCGGCCCAGGAGCTGTCCGGTCTCCGGCGCCAGGCCAAGAATGGGGATCATGGCCGCCGCCTGCGCCCGAAGGTGGTCCCACCCGTCGGCGCACGCCAGCCCCTGCGCCTTGGCGCTGGCGATGGTTGCGGTGGTGTGGCCCGCGTAGACGAAGTCATAGACAAAGGCATCCGGGGAGAGCCGTGCCTGCCCCCAGGCCGGTTCATCATCAGCGCCCTTGCCGAGGGGCGTCGCGTTAACGATCAGGGATGCGCCGGGCGCGTGGTCCCGGGATTCGGCCCAGGACACGGCGGTGGCTTTTATGCCCAGGCTGGTGGCAAGGTCCACCAGCTGCTGCGATGCCCCCGGGTCCTTGTCCGTCACTGTGACCCGGTCAGCCAGCCCCGCGAGCGCCACCAGCGTTGCCCGTGCGGCGCCGCCGGCCCCGAGCATCAGGGCGTGCCGCTGGTGCCGGCCACCCAGGAGTTCGACGACGGCGGTGATGTCAGTATTGTGCGCATTCAGCCTCCGGCCGTCCCGGACCAGGAGGTTGGAGGCTCCGCTGAGCCGGACCGGTTCGGTGACGGAGTCAGCAGTTCCGGCGGCCCACTGCTTGTGGGGCATCGTCACATTGGCGGCCACGACGTCGGCCTCCAGCATCGCGGCACGGACGCCGGACATGTCCTGTCCGGCAGGCACGTCCCATGCCTCGTACGTCCAGCTGCTCCCGAGCTCCTCGAAGACCGGGCCCCACAGCCCGGGCGACATGGCGCTTGAAGCAGCCGAGCCGATAAGGAACAAACGGTGTGCGGGCGTTCGGTTCTCCATAGTGACCCTCTCATGTGAAAGACGCAGTCGGGTTGCCCGGTCAGGAAAGTGTTGTGAGGCACCTCACTCTGCGGTACTCTATTCCATAATCGCATACCGCACAGCTGTTCGGAATGCGCACAAATAAGAAATTCAAACAGTCTTTCAACGCGGAGGGACCAGCATCATGACCAACACAGCCACAGGCGCCGGCATCGGAGCCGAGCAGCGCCAGCTCAAGAGGGCCAAGAAGGCAGCCCTGGCCGCGTTCCTCGGCGGCGCCCTTGAGTACTACGACTTCTTCATCTACGCCACTGCGGCGTCGCTGGTCTTTTCCAAGATCTTCTTCCCGTCGGGCGACCCCACGGTCGCCCTGATCGCCTCGTTCGCCACCTTCGGCGTGGCGTATGTGGCACGGCCTTTCGGCGCAGTGGTCTTCGGGCACCTGGGTGACAAGATCGGCCGCAAGAACACCCTGGTGCTGACGCTGGTCCTGATGGGTTCGGCCACGTTCCTCATCGGCGTGCTGCCCGATTTCAACACCGCCGGCTACTGGGCTCCCGCCCTGCTGGTTCTCCTGCGCCTCATGCAGGGCCTCTCTGCCGGGGCCGAAACCGCGGGCGCCTCGGCACTGTCCACCGAGGAAGCCCCCGAAGGACGCCGCGGCTTCTTCGCCAGCTTCGCCATGAGCGGCATCTCCGCCGGCATTGTCCTGGCCTCGCTGGCGTTCCTCCCCGTGGCGGCCATGAGCGAAGCGGACCGCCTGGCCTGGGGCTGGCGCATCCCGTTCTGGCTCTCGCTGGTGGTGCTGATCGTTGCGTACCTTGTCCGCCGCTCACTGGAGGAACCAGAGGTCTTCGAGGAAAAGCACGATCACGGCGAACTGGTGAAACTGCCCTTCGCCAAGATGTTCAAGACCCACCCGGCACAGTTCTTCCAGGTGGCCCTGATGTCCTTTGAAACCGTCACGAACACGTTTATGCAGTCCTTCGGCCTGGCCTACGCCGTTTCCGTGGGCGTGCCGGCCTCCACCATGCTCTGGGTCAGCATCACGGGCAACATCATCGCCGTCGTATCCCAGCCGTTCATGGCCTGGCTCTCCGACAGGTACGGCCGCCGCCCGATCTTCATCACCGGCGTCCTGGGTTCAGGCGTGATGATCTTCGTCTACTTCTCCGTGATTTCCACGGGCAACATCCCCATGATCTTCCTGACCAGCACCCTGATCACCGCAGGCACCTACGCCATGTCCAACGCCATCTACCCGGCCTGGTTCTCGGAACTGTTCAACGTCAAGGTCCGCTATTCCGGCATGGCCATCGGCCTGCAGGTTGGCATCCTGTGCGCCGGCTTCACCCCGCTGCTCGGCACCGCCCTCGTCGGCGCAGACAAGGCGAACTGGGCCCCCGCCGCCTGGATCGTGGCCGCCTCCTCGCTCCTGGCCGTGGCCGGTGCCTACTGGGCCCGCGAGACCAGCAGGACCCCGCTGCGCGAACTGGGCAACTCGGTCCGCTAGCGGCCCGCCAACGGCCCGCCAACGGCGCCTTACCGGCGCCGGAGGCGGGCCAGCAGCGTCGCGGCGAGCAGCGCCGTCGTAAGTTCCAGGGCAAGGACGGCGAGCAGTCCGCCGGCGGACGAGCCAGCATCAGCCGGCACCCCGGAGACTCCGTGGCCGTGGGCGTGTGACCCGGCGCCGGACGCTGTCCCCAGCAACAGGTAAGCGTGCAGCGCCGTCATGGCCAGCGCGCACGCCATGACCTGGCGCAGTGACCCAACCCGGCCCTCGCGCCAGATGTGCACGGCGCACGGCAGGCAGACCCCCACCATGGCCAGCATCAGCAGGTTCAGCCACAGGCCGTGCTGGTTTCCCATCACGAGCCAGAGGTGCACCAGGCTGGACGCGGCCGTCGCCGCGGCCACGATGCGCACGTGTGCACCGGGGCGGGGGTGGAGGATGGGGCCGGCGGTCCGGCCCCATCCCCGGAGGGCGGTCATGGCTCCTGCCTAGCCGTGGCAGTGTCCGCCGGCGGCGGGCCCGGCGTTCGGGTTGGCCGGGACGTCCAGCACGGGGCTGCGGTCAAAGAACCCTTCCGGACGCAGCTTGAAGCCGACCGTGTCCACCGGCATGATGGGCCAGTCCTCGATCCGGGGGAAGTGGGTCAGGCCGAAAGTGTGCCACACCACGATGTCCTGGCCGTCAATCTCGCGGTCCTGGGCGACGTAGGCCGGAAGGCCCGCTCCCCCGGAGTGCTGGTTCACGAAATCGCCGGTGGGGTACCGCTCGTCCTCCGCGAACCGGGTGACCCACAGGTCCTTGGTGGCGAACGCCGCCCGGCGGGCAATGGAGGACTCCGGATCGGCCAGGAGCGTGGGCTGGCCCTGGGCATGCAGTTTGTAGCCGACCGGTTCGCCCAGGCGGTTGCGGGACTCCGGGTTGGAGATGATCCATGTCCGGCCGCTGCGGGCGTCGGCTTCCCGGACGGCTTCGGACTCCCGGCCCAGGACGGTCCGTTTCCGGGAGAAGGCGTTGCCGCGTTCGTTGCCTTCGCCCATGGGCTGGCGGACCACGTCTTCCTCCTCCACCCGGTTGGTGAAGCCGTCGATCGCCATGTCCAGGCGGGCGCTGAAGAGGTGCTGGTGGAACGGCGCGCCGAGCCCGGGGGCCAGCTGGGAGATGTTGGCCGAGCCGCCTTCGGGGAACGCGCTGGTGAAGACGACGCCGGTGGCCTTGGCCTCGAATTCGATGGTGCCGTCGAGGTACAGGTACCAGTAGAAGCCGTAGTCGTAGTTGCCGATGGTGGTGAAGAAGGAGATGACCAGGCGGCGGTTGCGCCGGGTGTAGTTGATGCCCGTCCAGAGGTCGGAGTGCTTGGCCAGGATGCCCCAGTCCTCCTCATGCATGCAGATGCCGTTGCGGATTTCGCGCGGATTGCCGAACGCGTCGCTAATCACCGGGCTGAGGTAGGTGATCTCCCCGAGGCAGTCGCAGCCCAGTTCGAGCGAGTTGGCGTATTGGCCCACCAGGTATTCGCCGGTGTCGAAGTAGTTCTGCCAGGACCGGATGGGCGACGGGTCGCCGTAGGGAACCACCATCTCGGCGATGGACGCGCGGTTGATGATGGGCCGCAGGCGGTCGCCGTCCTGGAAGGCCAGGTTGTGCAGCACCACACCCTCGCGGACATCGAAGCCGACGTCCACGCTCCACTTTTCCCACTCCACGTGGTTGCCGCCGGTGACCGTGAAGCTGGGACCCTCGGGCTGGGTGATGTGGAGCGGCTTCTGGGTGGTGCGGAGCGGGCCGGTGAGCTCGGGATCGGTGTAGTTGCCGTGCTCGGCGGGAACCGGGACGACGCCGGTATCCAGGACCTGCGTGACTTTCTTGCTGACCACGTCGACGTACGCCACGAGTCCGTCCACGGGATGCGCCCAGGCGCTGTCTTCGGGGAAATCCTGCACGAAGGCCAGGCCACGGAGGATGCGGCGGCCTTTCTCCTCCGGGTACTCGAAGACTCCGGCCGACAGCGGGGCAACGCGGACTTTGCTGACGTCCAGGTTTCGGTCCGCCAGGGCCTTCAGCCACCGCTCATCGGAGGCCAGGAGTTCCTCGACCACCTCGAACTCCTCTTCCAGCACCGGCAGTTCGCCCGCGACGGCGGTGTCCAGTTCGACGGCGGACGTCACCTCGCCGCGGGTGGCGGAGACCGTCACATCGAGGGGACGGCCCCCGGACACGTCGTGGATGAACACCCGGAAGCGCCGGTCCTCCGAACCGGGGGTTTCCGGCGGTGCCGGGCGCCGCGCCGGGTCCAGCAGCCCGAGGTAGGCGATCCGCTTCTCCGGGCCGAGGAGTCCGCCGGCACGCAGGATGCCCTGGACTTCGGTGATCTCCCCGCCCGTTGCCAGGCGGTACGGGGCGGCTGTGTCAGTTGGTGCAAGTGTCATGAGCGCTGCCTTTGTCCGGGACCGTGTTGGGGTCGGGATGTTTATTTTCTATAGTTGTAGAGAATAAACGGTCCGTAAGATGGATCACAAGGGTTCGATACAAAAAAGTTCCGGGGGATCACCAGAGTGCCAAAGATTGTTGACCATGATGAACGGCGCCTGGAACTGGTGGATGCGACCTGGCGGATCATTGCCAGGCTGGGCATCGAAGGCGCCACGATGCGGGAAATCGCCCTCGAGGCCGGCTTTGCCAACGGCGCACTGAAGCCCTACTTCCCCACCAAGGACACGCTGCTGACGTTTGCGTTCCGGCACGTCTTCAACAGGACCAACGAGCGCATCCGGGAGGTCACGGCGGGCAAGGCCGGGATTGAAGCACTCCGGGCTTTTTGCGTGGAGGTGCTGCCGCTGGACGCCGAGCGGATCAATGAAGCGCGGATTGTGGTCCCGTTCTGGCAGAAGGCCATCAATGACCCGGAAAAAGCCGCCATCCATCGCGAGTCCATGGACCAGTGGCACGCCGCGATCCTCGGGCACCTGGCGGAGGCGAGGACGCAAGGGGACGTGGGTGCCGCCGTCGACGATTCGGCCGTTGCCGGCCACCTCCTGAACATGCTGCTGGGCGCGCAGATAGCAGCCGCCCTCGCCCCGGACAACGAGGCGGACCTGGGCCTGGGCGACCAGCTGGAAGCATTCCTGACCCTCCTTCGGGCGGGTTCATAATTCTTTTTTCGACGATGGGCGAAAAAAGATGACAACGCCCGCCGTGGCCGCTAACCTGAAATGACTGTGTCGCAGGACACAGCCTGGGGGACCCACTTTCAGATGGCTATCCGGCGTCAGGAACATCCATGTCTGCAACCACAGCCCGCCCGGCGGGCCAGGAAGTCACCTCCAGCGTGGCCACCTCATTCGACCACTGGCGGCACCTTGTGGCGGAGTCTTTCGTGCCGCTGGCCGCCGACACGGATCAGCCGGACACCTTCCGCGGCCGGATGCGGTCCAGGGTGTTGGACCGGCTGTGCATCGTGGAGGTGTCAGCCTCGGGCCACAATGTCCACCGCACACCTGCCCTGGTGGCCCGGCCCGGCCAGCGCTATTTCAAACTCAATCTCCAGCTGGAGGGCACCGGACTCCTCATCCAGGACAACCGCGAGGCAGTGCTGCGCCCCGGCGACCTCGCCATTTACGACACCAACCGCCCCTACACGCTGGCGTTCGAAGAGCAGGCGCGGGTCATGGTGGTCATGTTCCCGCACGATTCGCTGACCCTGCCCCCGGACTACGTCGGGCAGCTCGCGGCCGTCCGGCTGGCAGGCGGGCACGGGCTGGCGGGCATCGTAGGCCCCTTCATTGCCCGGCTGGCGGAGAACCTTGAAGCCCTCAGCGGCCCCAGCGGATCACGGCTGGCCGCCAACGCCCTGGACCTCGTGTCCACCATGCTGCACTCGGAGCTGGACATGGCGCGGGAGAGCATGAAGCCTCAGGTGCTGCTGGCATCGTCCGTGCGCGAATACATCGAGGCCAACCTCGCCGATCCCCAGCTCTCGCCCGCCAGCATTGCGGCGGCACACTTCATCTCCACCCGGCACCTGCACAACATCTTCCACGAATCGGGCGCCACTGTTGCCAGCTGGATCCGGAACCAGCGGCTGGAGCGCATCCGCCGCGACCTGAGGGATCCGCTGCTTCACAGCACCTCCGTGGGGGCAGTCGCCGCCCGCTGGGGGTTCCTGGATGCGGCGCATTTCAGCCGCACGTTCCGGGATGCCTACGGCGAATCCCCCAGCGACTGGCGCCGCGGCGCCTAGGAGTCTGCTGAATTAGTCGTGGGTGGGCGCGTCGACTGGACTGGTGGGCCTGGTGGTTAAGACTGGTCTTA
>NZ_JARCCY010000017.1:0-107072 GCF_039907775.1 Arthrobacter sp. CC3 | reverse complement strand
ATCATGGGCGCTGGGATAATCCACCTCTCGAACCCGACCCATCAATAAAACCACTGGATGACGCCCCAAATCAGGGGCAGAATGAAACCAAGCGGGCGGACCGATCCCGTTGTCACACCCAAGGGTACTGACCAGAACACGTCGCTAGACGGCCATTGGTGGCGTTCCACCCGCCCCGCAACCGCGTTGTTCAGCAGCCTCCTAGCGGGTGCTGCCGGCGAGGAGGCCGCGGCGGCGCAGGAGGCGCTTTTCGATCGGGGCGAAGACCAGCAGTTCGATCAGGATGCCTACGGCGAGGATCAGCAGGATGGCCGACATCACGATGGTCATGTCCGCCAAGTCACGGCCCTGGTTCAGCATGGAGCCGAGGCCGAAGCCGATGGTGCCGCCCACGGCGATGATTTCGGCGGCCATGAGCGACCGCCACGAGAACGCCCAGCCCTGCTTCAGTCCGCTCAGGTATCCCGGCAACGCGGCCGGAAGGACAATCTGGAGGGCCATTTGTAGCCGGTTGGCACCCAGCACCGTGCCGACGCTCCGGTACTGCGGCGGGATCTGGTCCACGCCGGAGATCAGGCCGTTGATGATGGACGGGATGGCGCCCATGAACACCACGAAGTACACGGTGGCGTCCGTGAGGCCGAACCAGATGATGGCCGCGGGCACCCACGCCACGGACGGCAGCACCTGCAGGCCGGAGATGAGCGGGCCGAACGCCCGGCGCAGCGGGGCCACCTGGGCCAGCAGGAGCCCGATCGGCGTCGCAATGACCACGCTGATCAGGAAGCCGACGATTCCGCGCTGCAGCGAAGTCCACACGGCCTCCTGCAGCGAGCCATCAGCCCACAGGGTGCCGAACTGGCCAAGCACGTCGAGCGGTCCGGGCACCAGATCGCGCCGCTTGAAGCCAAGGGACACGTAGAACTGCCAGGCCAGGACCAGCACCACGAGCGCCGCCACCGGGAGCAGGATGCGGCTCCAGTCGATGCGCGCCGCGCGGGCTGCGTCCGACTGCAGCGAGTCAAGGCCGGATTCGAGCTCGCGCAGGTCTTCGTTCCCGGTGGAGGACCGGGTCAGGGCCGCGTGGACCTTCCGGCTCTCGGGCTCAGCGGTGTTTGACCCTGCCTGGCCGGAGATTGAGCTTGTCGAAATCGGGCTCTCGACGGGCTCGGCCAGGGGCGTTGGGTTATTTGGCATGGCGGCGGATCTCCTCTCGCAGCCGGGCGGTGATGACCCCGGTCAGCTGTCCGGCAAGACCGGCGTCGGTTCGGTGTTCCTCGGTGACGTTCCATTCCTGGACCACGCGGCCGGGGCGTGAGGACAGCAACAGCACACGCTGGCCCAGCCGGACGGCTTCGCGGACGTTGTGCGTCACAAAAACGATGGTGCGGCCGGTTTCCTTCCAGATCCGTTCCAGCTCGTCGTGGAGGAGGTCGCGGGTGATGGCGTCCAGCGCGGCGAAGGGCTCGTCCATGAGCAGCAACTGCCGGTCCTGGGCCAGGGACCGGGCCAGCGAGACGCGCTGGCGCATGCCGCCGGAGAGCTCGTGCGGGCGCTTGTCCCCTGCTCCGCCAAGGTGGACCAGGTCCAGGAGTTCGTTGGCCTTCGTGCGCCGTTCGGACTTTCCCACGCCGCGCAGCTTGAGGGCGAGCTCGATGTTTTCCCGGGCCGTCAGCCACGGGAAAAGGGCGGCGTCCTGGAACATGAAGGCCGCGCCGTCGCTGGGGACTTCAAGGGCGCCCGACGTCGGGAGTTCCAGTCCCGCCATGATGTTCAGCAGGGTGGATTTGCCGCAGCCGGACGCACCCAGGAGCGCGACGAACTCGCCTTGGGCGATGCTGGCGTTGACGTCGTCCAGCACCGGGGCGCCGTCGCCGAAGCGTTTACCCAGGTTTTCCAGTACGACTGGCATGGTCCTGTCCTTACGTTGTTGGGGCTGGAGTTGATGCTGTGGGGGTGGTTCTGCTGCGTGCCGGTTAGTCGTTGCCGAGTCCGGCGGCGCTGACCTTGCTGCCGCCGGTTTCGGCGCTGACGCTGTTCAGTGCCGTGAGGTCGAAGATGCCGCTGATGTCCGCCTGCTTGGTGGTGCCGGCGTCAACGCCGTCCTGCAGCAGCTTCTTGTAGGCGCCGGCCAGCGGATCCACGGTGAACACGATGTTCTTCAGCGACCGCTCGATAACGTCGGCAGGGAGTTCGGCTCCGCCGGACTCTTTCAGCGCGGTGTTCAACACGCTCGCCTTTTCCGCACCGGGGGTGTCATTGAGCCATTGGACCGATTCGGCGTGGCCCTTGAGGAGGGCTTTGACGGTGTCGGGGTGGTCGGTGGCGAACTTCGTGCTCACGATCAGGATGGTGGTGGGGAACTCGCCCGGCTTCCCGGTCAGGGACCCGTCCCACAGGTCCTTTTCGTCCACCAGCACCTTGGCGCCGGCCTGCAGCACCAGCCGGGACGCCCAGGGCTCGGGCAGCCACGCGCCGTCGAGCTTGCCGTCCTGGAACAGCTTCAGGGTCTGGGCGTTCTCGGTGGGGTTGATGGCCACGTCGCCGCTGCCGTCCGTGTTGGTCTTGTAGCCATGCGCGGCCAGCCACGCCCGCAGCGCCACGTCCTGGGTCCCGCCCAGCTGCGGCGTGGACAAGGTCTTGCCCTTCAAATCCGCCGCGGCGGCAATCTCCGGCTTCACCACCAGCTGCGCGCCGCCCGCCGCGGCACCGGCGATGATGCTCACGGACTCGCCCTTGCTCTTCACGAACGAGTTGATCGCCGGGTTCGGGCCGATGTAGGTGGCATCAATGGCACCGGCGTTGAGGGCTTCGATCGCGGCCGGGCCGGCGTTGAACACCTGAGTGCTGAGCTTGGTATCGCCCAGGCTCCTGGCAAAGAAACCCTGCTTCACGCCCACCAGCGCCGGGGCGTGGGTGACGTTGCCGAAATAGCCCAGCTTCAACTCCGCAGCGGGCGTCGGAGCGGGGGCTGCTGCCTGGGCTGAGGAATCACGGGAAAGCGTTGACGCCACCACGGCACCGGCGGCAATGAGCAGCACCAGGCCGAGGGCAACCAGGACCTCCACGGCGCGCTTGCGCTTCGGGTTGTTGCTCTCTCCTGCCACGATGCGGATCATTCCGGGCTGGGGACTTGTCATTGTTTCACCATAGGGAGTGACATAAACCCGTTCAATGAAGCGGAAACGGGGGGTCACGCGGGTTCATCTAGCGTCACATTCGGACGCCCGCCGGCAGCATCCCTAGGCGACGTAGGCGTCGGCTGCGGCTAGGGCGTCATCAAGAATCGCAAGGCCCGCGGCGGCGTCGGAGCGGTCCACGTTGAGCGGAGGGGCCACATGGACGCGGTTGCCCAGGACCAGCGGCAACAGGCCCCGTTCCCGGCAAGCCTTGACGACGGAGGCCATCGGTGCGTTTGCCGTGCCCGTAGCTCCGGCCGGCACCAGCGGCTCCTTGGTCTGCCGGTCGCGGACCAGTTCGAGGGACCAGAGGCCGCCGATGCCGCGAACGTCCCCGACGGACCCGTGCTTGTCGGCGAGCTCCCTGAGCCCGGGCCCCAGGACGTCCGCGCCGAGGCGGGCAGCTGCTGCGACCGTGCCCTCCTCGTGCATGGCATTGATGGCGCCGACGGCGGCGGCGCAGGCGAGCGGGTGGCCGCTGTAGGTCAGGCCCGCCGGGTAGGGCCGTCTGGTGAACATCTCATAGATCGCGTCCCCCACGAGCACACCGCCCAGCGGCACGTACCCGGAGTTCACGCCCTTCGCGAACGCCATCAGGTCGGGCGCCACGCCGTCGTGGTCTACACCGAACCAGGCTCCCGTGCGTCCGAAGCCGACCATCACCTCGTCCGCGATATAGACGATGCCGTGGCGGTCACACAGTTCGCGGACTCCTCGCAGGTAGCCGGCGGGCGGCACGATGACGCCCGAGCTGCCGATCACAGATTCCAGGACCAGGCCTGCGATCGTCGACGGGCCTTCCAGGAGGATGACCTGTTCGAGGTGGGCGAGTGCCCGCTCCGACTCCTCCTCCGGGGTGCTTGACCCGAACGCCGACCGGTACAGGAAGGGACCGAAGAAGTGGACGGCACCCGCCGAGCCCGTGTCCGAGGCCCAGCGGCGCGGGTCGCCGGTGAGGTGGATGGAGGCCGCCGTCGAGCCGTGGTATGAGCGGTAGGCGGCGAGGACCTTGGGCCGTCCGGTGTACAGCCGCGCCATCCGGACCGCATGCTCGATGGCTTCTGTCCCGCCGGTGGTGAACAGCACATGCCCGAGGCCCTTCGGTGCCACCTCCACAATCAGCCGCGCCGCCTCGCCCCGGACATCGGACGCGTGGCCGGGTGCGAGCGTGCACAGGCGGTCGGCCTGCTCCTTGATCGCAGCCACGATGCGCGGATGCTGGTGGCCGAGGTTGGTGAACACCAGCTGCGAGCCGAAGTCCAGGTAGCGCCGTCCGGCGTCGTCGACCACGTAGCTCCCGGAACCGCCGACCAGGGTGGGCACGTCGCGCGGCCCCTGCACGGCCCAGGGGTGGAAGACCAGGTCGTCGAGATTCATGACATCCTCCGTTTCTTTTCTGTGGGCTGCCCGGGGTTCAGTCGCCCTTGACGTTGACGAGCTGCCGGAGCCGGTGGCCGATTCTCACCAGGTCCTCCGCATCGCGCATCACGACGTCGATGGGTTTGTACGCCGCCGGAATCTCGTCGATGAAGGCTTCGGTGGCACGGAATTCAATCCCCTGCATGGCCTTTTTCAGCTCGGCCAGGGAGAACGCCTTGCGCGCCGCCGTCCGCGAGTACTCGCGGCCCGCACCGTGCGGCGAGGAATTCAGGGCCACGCGGTTCCCGAGCCCGGCCACCACGTACGACGCCGTTCCCATGGACCCCGGAATGAGTCCGGGATCGCCGCGCTCGGCTTTGATGGCACCCTTCCGGGACACCCACACGGATTTGCCGTAGTGCGTCTCCTGCCGGGTGAAGTTGTGGTGGCAGTTGATCCGTTCCCGTTCCAGTACTTTTCCGCCCGTCCAGTTGCCGAACTGGCTGATCACGCGGTCCATCATTTCCTCACGGTTCAGCAGGGCGAACTGCTGGGCCCAGTGCAGCTCCTCGATGTACCGCCTGAACTCTGCCGTGCCCTCTTCCAGGTAGGCGAGGTCGGCGTCGGGAAGCGCGATCCGTTTCTCCCGCGTCACGCGCTGGGCGACGCTGATGTGGTGCTGCGCGATCTTGTTGCCGACGCCGCGGGAACCGGAATGCAGGAACAGCCAGATGGCATCCCTCTCGTCGGCGCAGACCTCGATGAAATGGTTGCCTGATCCCAGCGAGCCAAGCTGGAGCTCCCACTTCGGGACGTACTGGCCGGGATCAAACCTGGCCTTGGCAGCCCGCCGCCTCAGCTCGGCGATGCGCGGTTCGGCCGTGGCCAGGACCCTGCGGTTGTTGTGTCCGGCCGAAAGCGGGATGACGTGCTCGATGGCCTCCCGCAGCCGTTTCCGGTCCGGCGGGAGGTCCTTGAGGAAGTACTGCGTCCGGACGGCAATCATGCCGCAGCCGATGTCCACTCCCACGGCCGCCGGAATCACGGCGCCCAGGGTGGGAATCACGGAGCCCACCGTGGCGCCCTTGCCCAGGTGGGCGTCCGGCATCAGCGCCAGATGCGGATAGATGAAGGGCAGCCGGGACGTTCTCACTGCCTGCTCCCGCGTCTGTGCGTCCAGGATGGAAGCCCAGTTGATGAGCCGGCTGTTGATGCGTTCCACGATCTTCCCTCCCGGCGGGATAGGGCGAAAGTAAGGCCGCGGCCCGGCAGTGTCAACACCCCGCGGCTCTAGTCCTGCATGCGCTCCAGCCGGTACGTCAGCTTCGCTTCCCGTTTGGGGTCGTCCCCCAGGGATTTGGTGCGGGCAATGTAGTCCACGCCCCAGGTCTTCAGCAGGAAGTCGTCGGCGATCCGCACGTGGCCGGCGGGGAACTTGTAGTCCATTCTCTTGGCCACACCGGACCAGTCGGCGGCACCGAAGAGCTCCTCGGCGTCGGCCACCGTCCGCACGCCGTTGGCGGCCAGCAGGTCCCCCAGCCAGCCGTACTGCCGGGCCTGGCTCCTGGGGTGTTCGGAGAGCAAGCGGGCCAGCATGTCCTGGAGGATGTCCCCGGTGAGCTCGGTAGCGGCGGGGTTGGCGGCGAACTCGGCCGTGCTTTCGGCCTGACGGCGTTTGACGATGTCGTTGATCGCCGAGAACTGGGCGTCCGCGAGTTCGATGAGGGTTGACGCCATGGTGAACGCGCGGTCCACTTCCGCGTTGGCCTCCGCGAGGCTCTTGTAGCGGATGTCATGCTCGAAGGCGGCCCACGCATGCTGCAGCACGGTGCGGATCTGGACTTCGAAGCGCTCCCCGATGAACGGCTGGCAGCCCACGGGAACGTTTTCGTGGGGGACTTCCAGGATCAGGTGCCGGCCGGCGTAGCCGATCTGGCCGTTGCGCCGCTGGGAGCTTGTCTTGTCATCGTCCTCGCGGCAGTTGAACTGCCCCTTGAGTGCCGTTGCAACGTCGGCAATGTCGGGTTCGAGGAACATGATCACCCGGACCCCGATGAGGTCGTCGAGCTGCTCGAGCCCGTGTTCATACTTGAATCTGCCGTCCGCAGTGAGCCGGTCCAGCTTTCCCTTCACCGAACCGGGGTCCTTGACCCGCGCCTGCACGGTGTGGTGGTTGAGGCCGTCGTCGCGGAGCCGGGCGCGGATCGCATGCCCGATGGCATCCGACGCCGCATTCAGCCGGGGCAGCAGCGCACTGTAATGCTCCAGGGAGCTGGCAACAACCGAATCATGATCTTCCAACCGGTCCCCCTCAGATCAGCGCGCAGCGCATCTACCAAGCAGGGTATCCAAGGCGGCGGGTTTCAGCTACTGCCGGGCTTCCAGGTCCCCCGGAAAAAACAGCGGCTTGTTCGCAGAACCCGTCCTTGAAGATCAGGTTTTGCGAACAAGCCGCGGTTCATGGATATCAGATCGAGTAGCGCTCGTCCTCGTGGTCACCCGGGTGGTCGTTGACCAGGCCGGCGGCCAGGGTGTTGCCGTCCAGCGGATCAATCACCAGGAAGGCGCCGGTGCGGCGGTGGTGCAGGTAGTTTTCCAGCGGCAGCGGGGCGGCCAGCCGGAGCTGCGCGTGGCCGATGTCGTTGAGTTCGAGGCTGGACGCGCCCTCGAGCTTGAACGTGGCGAGGTCCAGTTTGCCGCTGACACTCCGGACCAGGGCCTGCACCGTGCGGGTGCCGTGCTTGACCAGCACCTTGGCGCCCTCGCGGAGCGGCTTCGGGGACAGCCAGCACAGCGCGGCGTAAAGGTCGGCGGAGGCTTCGCGGACGGTGCCGGCAGCGGCAATCGTGTCGCCGCGGGCGACGTCGAACTCGTCTGCAAGGCGGATCGCCACGGACTGCGGTGCAACAGCTTCGGTGAGCGAGGCGCCCGCGAAGTCGATGCCCGTCACCGTGGTGGTGCGCGGGTCCTGGCCGGGGGTCAGCACGCTGACCTTGTCCCCCACCTTCACCGAGCCTTCGGTGATCTGCCCTGCGTACGCGCGGTAGTCGCGGTATGCCTCGACGTCCAGTCCACCGGCAACAGCGTCGGGAGCAAGCGCGCCCTGCGGCCGGATGACCAGCTGCACGGGGAAGCGGAAGCTTTCGAGGTGGCTTTCCAGCTCGTCTGCGGCGGGCAGGGTCTCAAGCACCTCGAGCAGCGCGGGTCCGGTGTACCAGGGGGTGCGCTCCGAGCGCTCCACCACGTTGTCGCCGTCGAGGGCGGATACCGGAACCACCAGCAGGTCGGTTATCCCATCGGAACCAAGGCCGAGCTCGCGGCCCACCTGCTGCACGTCGGCTTCGATCTCGCGGAACACGGACTCGCTGAAGTCCACGAGGTCGATCTTGTTCACGGCCACGATCACGTGGGCCACGCGCAGCAGCTGCAGCACGGACAGGTGACGCCGGGTCTGCTCCAGGACGCCCTTGCGGGCATCAATGAGTACGACGACGGCATCCGCGGTGGACGCGCCGGTCACCGTGTTCTTGGTGTACTGCACGTGCCCGGGGCAGTCCGCCAGGATGAAGCTGCGGCGGTCGGTGGCGAAGTAGCGGTAGGCGACGTCGATGGTGATGCCCTGCTCGCGCTCGGCACGCAGGCCGTCGGTCAGCAGTGCCAGGTCGATCGCTTGCACACCGGCTGCGCCGGGTCCCCCAAATCCGCGGTCCGCGGAAGTGCGGGCAACGGCGTCCAGCTGGTCGGCGAGGATGGCCTTGGAGTCGTGCAGGAGCCGGCCCACCAGTGTGGACTTGCCGTCGTCGACCGATCCGGCGGTGGCGAAGCGGAACAGCGAGGCATGCGCCAGCGGTGCCTCGTCAAGAAGGGCAGCCGCGCGGGCTGTATCGATTTCGGTGCTCATTAGAAATAGCCATCCTTCTTGCGGTCTTCCATGGCGGCCTCGGAGATGCGGTCATCCGCACGGGTGGCGCCACGTTCGGTGATGGTGGAGGCGGCAACTTCAATGACGACGTCGCGCACCGTGGCGGCGGCTGACTCAACAGCGCCGGTGCAGGACATGTCGCCGACGGTCCGGTAGCGGACGGTCTTGGTGATGACTTCCTCATCCGGGCGCGGCTGCGAGACCTCGCCCACGGCCCGCCACATGCCGTCGCGGGCGAAGACTTCGCGGTCGTGGGCGTAGTACAGGCCGGGCAGCTCGATGTTTTCGCGCTCGATGTAGCGCCACACGTCCAGCTCGGTCCAGTTGCTGATGGGGAATGCGCGCACGTGCTGGCCCACGGTGTGGCGGCCGTTGTACAGGTTCCACAGCTCGGGGCGCTGGTTGCGCGGATCCCACTGGCCGAATTCGTCGCGGAGGCTCAGGATGCGCTCCTTGGCGCGGGCCTTGTCCTCGTCGCGGCGGCCGCCGCCGAAGACGGCGTCGAACTTGTTGCGCTGGATCGCGTCCAGCAGCGGGACGGTCTGCAGCGGGTTGCGGGTGCCGTCGGCACGCTCGGCCAGTTCGCCGGAATCGATGAACTCCTGCACGGAGCCGACAACCAGCTTCAGACCCAGGCGCTCCACGGTGCGGTCGCGGAAGTCGATGACCTCCGGGAAGTTGTGGCCGGTGTCCACGTGCAGCACGGGGAAGGGAACCTTGCCCGGCCAGAACGCCTTGGTGGCGAGGTGCAGCATGACCACGGAGTCCTTGCCGCCGGAGAACAGCAGCGCAGGCTTCTCGAACTCGGCCACGACTTCGCGGATGATGTGGATGGCTTCTGACTCGAGGGTGTCCAGGCTGGAGAGGCGCGTGGAAACGGCAGCGTCAGTCACCTGGGTGGGCTCCTCAGTTAGGTAAGTGCTCATACGTGTAGTCCGCATTCTGTCTTGTCGGTTCCTGCCCAGCGGCCGGCGCGGGGGTCATCGCCGGGCGCTACCTTGCGGGTGCAGGGCTGGCAGCCAATGGACGGGTAGCCCTGTGAAAGCAGCGGGTTGACGGGAAGGAGGTTGTCGTCGGAGTACTGCACCAGCTGGTCGAAGCTCCACGCTGCCACCGGGTTGACCTTGACCAGGCCGTTGGTTTCGTCCCAGGTGATCAGCGGGGTGTTGGTGCGGGTGGGGGCTTCGTCGCGGCGCACACCGGTGAACCACAGTTCGTAACCGGCGAGGGTGCGGCGCAGCGGGGCCACCTTGCGGAGGGCGCAGCACTGGGCGGCGTCCCGTGCAAAGAGGTCCTTGCCGAGGAGCCGGTCCTGCTGCTCCACGGTGTTTTCCGGGAGCACGTCCACCACGTTGACACGGAGGTTTGCGGCCACCTCGTCGCGCGTGGCGTAGGTTTCCGGGAAGTGGTAGCCGGTCTCCAGGAACAGGACGTCGACGCCGGGAAGCTGGTCGGCAACGAGGGCCGGCAGGACGGCGTCGGCCATGGAGCAGGCCACGGCAACGGCGGGCAGGTCGAAGTTCCGGGCAACCCAGGCGATGACGTCGCGGGCCGGGGCGTCCCAGCCGAGCTCGGCAGCGCCGGCCTCGGCCAGGGCCTTGAGCTCGTCGTGCGAGCGGAGTACGGGATCTACCCCCAGGGCGTGCTTGCTCACTGAAGTGCCTCCTCATCTGCTGCGTGGGCCCACTCGGCGAAGGTCTGGCCTTCGGCGTGCTCGGCCACGAACTTCCGGACGACGCGCTCGACGTAGTCGGGCAGGTCCTCGACGTAGACCTTCAGTCCGCGGACGGTGCGGCCGAGGCCGGCCTCTTCGCGGGTGGAGGAAGCCAGCCCGCCGCCCAGGTGGACCTGGAAGCCGGGGCTGGGATCGCCGTCGGGCGTTGGCAGCATCATGCCCTTGAGTCCGATGTCCGCGGTCTGGATGCGGGCGCAGGAGTTGGGGCAGCCGTTGATGTGCAGGGACAGGGCGTGGGGCAGCTGGCCGCTCTCGGCGAGGTCGGCCAGACGGCGTTCCAGCTCGGCCACGGCGGTTGCCGCAGTGACCTTGGTTTCCACGATGGCCAGCTTGCAGTATTCGATGCCGGTGCAGGCGATGGTGCCGCGGCGGAACACGGACGGCCGGGCGGAGAGGCCCAGGGCGTCGAGCTCGGCCACGAGCGGTTCAACCTCGTCCTTGGGCACATCCAGCACTACGAGCTTCTGGTGCGGGGTGGTGCGCAGGCGGTAGGAGCCGCGGGCCTCGAGGGTGTCCGCGAGCTTCACCAGCTGGGCGCCGGAGAGCCGGCCGGCAATGGGGGTGGCGCCGATGAAGAACTTGCCGTCCTTCTGTTCGTGCACGCCCACGTGGTCGCCCGGGGTCGAGGGCTTGGGGGCCGCGGGACCGTCAGCGAGCTTGTAGCCGAGGTATTCGTCCTCGAGGATCTGGCGGAACTTCTCCGGACCCCAGTCGGCCATCAGGAACTTCAGGCGTGCCTTGGTGCGCATGCGGCGGTAACCGTAGTCGCGGAAGATGCTGGTGACGCCGAGCCACACGTCGGCCGCCTGCTCGGGCGTGACGAAGGCGCCGAGGCGCTTGCCGAGCATGGGGTTGGTGGACAGCGCGCCGCCGGCCCAGAGGTCGTAGCCGATGCCGAGTTCGGGGTGCTTGACGCCGACGAGGGCGAAGTCGTTGATCTCGTGCACCACGTCCTGGCTGGGGTGGCCGGTGATGGCGGTCTTGTACTTGCGCGGCAGGTTGGACAGCAGCGGGTTGCCGATGAACCGCTCCCCCAGCTCGTGGATCAGCGGGGTGGGGTCGATGATCTCGTCCTTGGCGATGCCGGCCACGGGCGAGCCCAGGATGACGCGGGGAACGTCGCCGCAGGCTTCGGTGGTGGACAGGCCGTTGCTTTCGAGGCGGCGCCAGATCTCGGGGATGTCCTCCACGCGGATCCAGTGCAGCTGGATGTTCTGGCGGTCGGTGAGGTCCGCGGAGTCCCGGGCGAAGTCGACGGAGATCTGGCCGATGACGCGCAGCTGCTCGGTGGTGAGCGCACCGCCGTCGATCCGGACGCGGAGCATGAAGTACTTGTCTTCGAGCTCGTGCGGCTCCAGCGTGGCAGTCTTGCCGCCGTCGATCCCGGGCTTGCGCTGCGTGTACAGGCCCCACCAGCGGAAGCGGCCGTGCAGGTCCTGGCCTGGAATGGAGTCGAAGCCGTCCTTGGAGTAGATGGACTCGATACGCTCGCGGACGTTGAGGCCGTCGTCCTCCTGCTTCCAGGTTTCGTTGGCGTTGAGCGGCGTGGTGCCGTCCACCTTCCACTGGCCGTGCGGCTTCGCTGCCGGTCGGTTGGCGCGTGCGGGTCGCTTTGCGGCAGCGGAGTCCGCGGACGCTCCGGCTAGAGCTGTATCAGTCATGCATCGACTGTAGGTCCCACCGGAAAGCCGTCACAAAGGGTCAGAAACGCGAGGTCACCTAGGGAAACATTTCGTCATGAATCGCCGAAAAGCCTTGAAGAAGCCCGGTGCCTGTGCATGGTCCGGGGGGCTTTTAACCGCCCGCTGCGACGGCCGCGTCCGCAGCAGCGACGGCCGCGTCATAACGGTCCAGCGCAATCTGGGCCATGAGTTTGGAAGGCAGCAGCGGCTCCGTGACGATGTCCGCTTCAGCCTTGGCCAGCTGGTCGTGGAAGAAGCCGTGTGCCAACAGGTAGGAGGCGATGATGACCCGGCCCTGGCCCTCCCCGCCGGGGTATTCGGCACGGAGGGAGGCGACGGCGTCGGGCACCGACGGCTTGGCGGCCGCACCGTAGGCGGGAACAATCCTGTTGCCCCGCAGCGCCCGGAGGTGTTCGGCGAGCTCTTCGACGCTAACCGATGCTTTGGGGTTGGTGGATCCGGCGGCCGCCAGCACCACGGCGTCGTGCTCGGTGGCACCGGCCTCCCGCAGCCGCTGGTCGAGGATCTCCGCCAGCCGCGGGTCCGGCCCCAGCGGCTCCGAGGCACTGGACCCTTCCCTGCTGCGCGCCGCCTTCGCGATGTCCACCTTGGTGTGGAAGCCCACGCTGAGCAGCAGCGGCACGATGACGGCTGCTTCCCCTTCCGGCAGCCCGGCCATGACGTCCACCAGGTCCGGGTCCTGGACATCCACATAGGCTTCCCGGACATCCAGGCCGGGGCGCAGCGAGCTGATGTCGGCACGGAGGCCGTTGACCTCGGCGCCGCCCAGCGGGCTGGACGTTCCGTGGGCACAGGCGATCATGATGGGGCTATTCATAGGGGCTAGCGTAACGTTGGAGCAGCCCCATCCGCCCCTTCCACACTGACCGGGACGACCATTGACCATCTCATTCGACGCCGTTCAGGTCTGGCTGGATCTGGCCGGTGTCTTCTTCTTCGCGGTCTCCGGATCCCTGCTGGCGGCGCGGAAGCAGTTCGACCTCCTCGGGTCCCTGCTGCTCGCCTCCCTGGTGTCCCTGGGCGGCGGCGTGATCCGCGACATTATCCTCAACAGCGGCCCTCCCGCGGCGTTCACCAACCCGGCCTACCTGGCTCCCCCGCTGCTGGCCACCGTGCTGGTGTACTTCCTGTTTTCCAGCGTCCAGCGCTACACGTCGCTGCTCATCCTGTTCGACGCCGGCGGGCTGGCACTGTTCTGCATCACCGGCACGCTGAAGGCGCTGTCCGCCGGGATGAACCCGGTAGCGGCCGTGTTGCTGGGGGTCACGACGGCGGTGGGCGGCGGCCTGCTGCGCGACATCACTGCCAATGAGGTGCCCCAGCTCTTCGACCCCAAGGACCTCTATGCGCTCCCCGCGTTCACCGGGGCGGCCCTCACCACCATCCTGTGGGTTTCGGGTTCCTTCAACGCGCTCACGGCAGGCGCCGTTGCCGCCGTCGTATTCGCCTTCCGGGTGACGGCGTGGCGCCGTTCCTGGTACGTTCCGCTGGCCGTCCGGGGGTGGCACCGGCTGGGCCTGGGGGCGGCGGAAAAGGGCGGCCGCGATTAGCTAGGATAAGAACCATGACTGACATGTTCCTCGAGAAGTTCCGCGCGCTTGTTCCGAAGTATCTCGAAGACGAATGGCAGGAAGAGGACGGGCTGTCCCCCGAAGAACTCGACGAGGCCCTGTCCGAGCACCAGTTCCAGGTCCCCTTGGTCCTGCGGGAGTTCTACCTGGCAGTGGGCGGCTGCGAGGACCTCATGGAGGCGTACCACTACTTCTGGGACCCCGAGGAACTCGAAGTTGATGACGAAGGCTTCCTGATGTTCCTCGAGGATGAGGAAGAACAGTTCACCTGGGGCTTCCGCGTGGGCGACCTCGGCGTCCCGGACCCCATCGTGTACCGCCGCAACAACGCCCGCGGCCAGTGGAAGAGCGAAGAAGGCACGTTCTCCGAGTTCGTGTTCGACATGTTCGAGTGGGCGTTCGAGGGCGAAGAGGACTAGGGTCCGGCCGCCGCCTTCCGCGTTTCTCCTTCTGCCGTCGTGACCCTGTTTCAGCCCCAAGGCCCCGCGACACGCCCCTGCTCAGGCGTGTCTGCCCACGGCCCGGCCGAAAAAGGGTCACGACGGCGACGCGAGGCACTGTGCCTGGCTCACCGCGCGGGGGCGAACCTGCCTTCCCTGTAGAGCCGCAGTATGACCAGAACCTCCTCCACCATGGCGTCGGGGTTGTGCACCACATCGCCGTAGTAGTAGCGAAGGGTCAGCCTTCCCCCGAGCATGCTGACCCTGCTCCGGCGGTGGTCCTTCTTGATCTGCCGGGGTTCGAAATGGGTCGAGCCGTCCAATTCAACCACCAGGCATTCCTCCACCAGGCAGTCCACTTCGCCCACGCCCGGCAGTTCCACGTGCATTCGAACTCTGAGGCCTGCACGGACGAAATGAGTGTGGGCCAAGATTTCCAGCGGCGAGTCAGCACGTCGAATCAAGAGGTCCAATACGGAAAGGGCCCTGCCGTTCCGCCTCCCCGGCAGCTGCTTCCTGAGGAACTCGGGCGATATCAGCCCGCGGCCCACTGCTGACTGCACCATCACCAGCGCTTCGAGTTCGGGCAGGCACCTCAGTGCGTGGATCAACACGTCCGCCAGGCCGGCCGCAGGCAGTGACGGATGCCCCGGGTGGGTGCAAGGTGCGTGGTCCACGACTCCCGGCCTCGGGATTCCGTTCCCGCAGCTCAAATGCACATTCCGCGGCTGGTGCAGAGCCCAGAGATCGTAGAGCGGGGCCGCGGAAATACACGTGAGCCTGCCGTTCGCCCGAAAGGCGGCCAGGACGGCGTCGTCCGCGGTTGCTGTCGCGTAGATGCCCCTCAACGGGCGGATCAGCAGGCCGCCTGCCACCGCGGCTTCAAGCTCCGCCCGCTGAAAGCCGCCGGCCAGCAACTGGCTTCGTTTTGCCGCTCCGCCCCGATGCCGGAGAAATCCAAGGAGGTCCATCCCGCCATGGTGCTTCCGCGATTCAGGCTGCACCAGCACGCGGCGAGGCTATGTGGACAGACTTCAGCCGCCGTGCCGACCCTGTTTCTAAGCCAACTACCTGCGACAAGCCGTGTCCGCCGCGATTTAGTGGATGCAGCCAGCAAGACAGGGTCACGACGGACGCGGCCGGCACCCCAAGAACTGTGACACGCTGATTAACATCATGGTTCGCATTTGTGACAAAGCTGTCATAGACTAATTCACGGATCCACTAAATGCCTCCGGTGGATCTGATGCGAACGGAGAAATGGCCCCGGTTCGACGCAGCGTATGACTCGTATTGCTGCAGAGAACCGGGGCCATACCGTTTAAGCCTGACATCGCCCCGCGCGCGGCAGAACCCGAGGCACACGAACCGGCGGACCAGGCCCCGGCTACACGTCCCCGAGGTCTTGGCGGTCCAGGCGCTCTTCCATCCGCTGCAGGGCTGCCGCAGCAACGTCAGCTTCCCGGCCCCGTTCTCCGGCCAACGCAAGGAGCGGCGCCGCGGAGTCAGCCTCGCAGATGTCGCCGATTGCCTTGAGTGCGGCCAGTCGCACACGCTCGACAGGGTCTCCTGCCAGACGGACCAGCGCGGGCGCGGCCTCCGCGATTTCCCGCAGCCTGCACACCTTGGCGCACATCTCCCGGACACGCCAGTGCGGGTCGGCCAGTCCCGCGATCACAGGGAGTTCGGCCCGCGGGTCCCATACATAGAGAAAGGTCCGGGCACCCCACACCCTGAACCAGTAGGGCTCCCAGTCCGGATTGCCGCCGAGCAGCCTGACGTCAAGGCCGCCGGCAGGGCTGCCAGCAGGGCTGCCGCCTGTCAGGAGTTCCGCGGCCCGTTCCACCACCTCGTCCATGCCGTAGAGGTCCACGGCCCGGCCGATAAGCACTGACGGATGCGGCCTCACGGCACGCGGCTCTCCTTCACGCGGCTCCACGCGGCGTTGAGAAGACTAGCTCGCGCGGTCCACCACGGCCAGCGCGAAGCTGGTGAGCGATGACTTGACCACGCCTTCGGGCAGCGGCGCCAGCGCGGCGATGGCCTCATCGGCCCAGGCGCGCGCCACAACCCACGATTCCGCAGTAACCCGGTGCTCGCGCAGGCCCGCCACGGCGGCGGCGAGTGCCTCATCCGAGGAGAGGTCGCCGTCGATCAGTTTCAAAAGTTCGACGGCGGACTGGTCACCTTCGGCGGCGGCGTTGCGCAGGAGCAGCACCGGCAGGGTGGGCACGCCTTCGCGCAGGTCCGTGCCCGGGGACTTGCCGGACTTGACCTTGACGCCGGTGACGTCGATGACGTCGTCGGCCAGCTGGAAGGCCACACCGATCTTCTCGCCGTACTCCACCAGCAGCGGCTCGTACGCTTCATCCGCACCGGAGAAGATGGCGCCAAGCTGGCCGGAAGCAGCCACCAGGGATCCGGTCTTGTCCGCGATGACGGACAGGTAGTGCTCCACCGGGTCCTCGTCGGGGCGGGGCCCCACGGTCTCGTGCAGCTGGCCCAGGCACAGCCGTTCGAAGGTGCGGGCCTGGATTCCCAGCGCGCGCGAGCCGAGCTCGGACACCAGGATGGACGCGCGGGCGAAGATCAGGTCTCCGGTGAGGACGGCCACGGAGTTGCCCCAGACCTCGTGGGCGGTGGGCGCGCCGCGGCGGAACGGGGCCGAGTCCATCACGTCGTCGTGGTACAGGGTGGCCAGGTGCGTCAGCTCAACCACCACGGCAGCCTGCACTACGGCCGGCCTCGAGGCGTCACCGAGGTGGGCGCAGAGCAGGGCCAGCAGCGGGCGGATCCGCTTGCCGCCGGCTTCCACCAGGTGGCGCGACGTCGCGTCAGCCAGCGGATCGGAGTTGGCAATGGCCTCGCGGAGCTTCTTTTCCACGCGGGCAAGGTTGGTGGTGATGGCGGGGCCCAGCTCCGGGTCTTCGGCGATGGCGGCAAAACCGGCCGGCAGTTGGAGCCCGGTGGCGATGGCGGTGGTGCTGGGCTCGGGCTCCCTGGCGTCCGGCAGGCCGTGTCCGGCGTGGGTCCAGCTGTGCTTGGCAGAGTTCGTCACGGGTTAACCCTAACTTTTTGTTGCGGAAACCGCGGAGGTGTAGCTGGACGGGGACAGGGAGGTGTTGGACGTGGCAGGCACCAGCGCCTCCAGGAGCCTGATCACCCGGTCCTCGAATCCCTTGGCTGATTCATCCGTGACGTTGGCCATCAGCCGGACTACGAACTTCATGAGGGCGGGCAGCGGCATGCCGGTCCGGAGCGCGAGCTTCATCACGGACGGCTTGCCGATCACCGAGGCGAACGCGCGGCCCAGGGTGAAGTGGCTCCCCCACTGGCCGCGCACATAGTCCGCGTACCCCTTGAAGTGGAGGTCGGCGTCGTCGTGCGTCCATTTGGCGTAACGGCTCTGCCAGGTGCTGGCGTCGATGACATATTCGGCCGCAAAGCGGGCGGATTCCATGGCGTAGGAGATGCCCTCGCCGTTGAACGGGGACACCATGCCGCCGGCGTCGCCCAGGAGCAGCAGGCCGGGATAGTAGTGCGGGGTGCGGTTGAAGCCCATGGGCAGGGCGGCGCCGCGGATCTCGCCCACCTGGTTTTCCGGGGTGAAGCCCCATTCGGCGGGCATGCCGGCGGTCCATTCGCGCAGGACCTGTTTGTAGTCGAGCTTGCCGAATTCCGCGGAGGAGTTCAGGATGCCCAGGCCCACGTTGGAGGTTCCGTCGCCCACGCCGAACACCCAGCCGTAGCCGGGGAGCAGTCCGCCGTCGCGGCCGGGGAGCTCCAGCCAGCCTTCCATCCAGTCGTCGTCGTGACGCGGGCTGGTGAAGTAGGTGCGCACGGCGACGCCGAGCGGGCGGTCGTCGCGCTTCTGGATGCCCAGGGACACGGCGGTTCGGGATGAGTTTCCGTCTGCTGCCAGTACGACGTCGGCATGGAAGTCACGCGTCTCGCCCGTCTTGCGTCCGGACTCGTCAAGGAGCGCTGCACGCGCGCCGATGACGCGGCCGTCCGGCGCGCGCAGGGCTTCGGTGACGCTGTGCCCTTCGAGGATGGTGGCCCCGGCGGCCTGGGCGTGCCGGGCCAGTTCCTCGTCGAAGCCCAGGCGCGTGCGGATCAGCCCGTACGTGGGGAAATCGGAAACTTCCGGCCAGGGCAGTTCGATGGTGCGGCCGCCGGCGATCAGCCGAAGGCCCTTGTTGCGTCGCCAGCCGGCCTCCTCGGAATGCGGGAGGCCGAGCTTCTGGATCTCGCGGACGGCGCGGGGAGTGAGCCCGTCACCGCAGACCTTCTCGCGCGGGAACCTGGTTTTTTCCAGCACCGTGACGGGGATGCCGGCCTTGGCGAGGTAGTAGGCGGCAGTGGACCCTGCGGGGCCGGCGCCGACGATCAGTACGTTCACGGCAGGTTCGGCTAGCCCGCGGGCCGGGTGATGTTGCGGCGGAGCTTGGCCACGGGGCCGGTGTGGCTGGCGATGGCCGAGGCACTGCCGTCCGGCGTTGAACCGGCGGGCTTGTGCGCGCGGTGCACGGCAACGATGCCGCCGCTGAGGTTGCGGTAGGTGACCTTTTCCCAGCCGGATTCCTGCAGCCAGCCGGCCAGGTGGTCCTGGTCCGGCCAGGCACGGATGGACTCGGCCAGGTACACGTACGCGTCCGGGTTGGAGGAGACCTTCACGGCGATGGCGGGCAATGCGCGCATGAGGTATTCGGTGTACATGGTGCGCCACAGGGGAACCACGGGCTGGGAGAACTCGGCGATGACCAGCTTTCCGCCGGGCTTGGTGACACGCAGCATTTCCGCCAGGGCCTTCTTGGGCTCGTTGACGTTGCGCAGGCCGAAGGAGATGGTGGTGGCGTCAAAGCTGTTGTCAGCGAACGGCAGGCGGGTGGCGTCACCGGCGATGAAGTCGATGTCGGGGCGACGGCGCTTGCCCACTTTGAGCATTCCCAGGGAGAAGTCGCAGGCGATGACGTCGATCCCCGCGTCCGCGTAGGGCTCGCTGGAGGTGCCCGTTCCGGCGGCGAGGTCCAGCACCCGCTGGCCCGCCTTCACATCCATCGCTTCGACGACTACCCGGCGCCAGCGGCGCGTCTGTCCCATGGACAGGACATCATTCACGACGTCGTATTTGGGGGCGACGTCGTCAAACATCGTGGCTACTTCGTCCGGACGCTTATCCAAGGATGCTCGGTTCACCATGACATTGTCTCAAATGTTGGGCGGACCCACGAACCGGCGCCCGGGCAGCGCGGCGGCGGAGCTCAACAGGGTGCCGGCCACACTCGGGAGTAGTGTTATCTCATCATGACGAGCACGCTCCGCACCGGCACTATTAAGACACTGACAGTCCCCCTGGATGGAAGATCATTCTCCGGGGGGCTGCCGTCATTTCTGGTACGGGACGATGTCCTTTGCTGGACCCGCCGCGAAGCCGGGCTGGTGGGCTTCGGCGAGATCGCCCGCTTCACCGCCACCGGGCCCGAGCGCTTCCTCGAGGCCGATATCTGGTGGCGGCACCTGGTTCTCGAGGCGGACGTCACCGACTCCGTGGACTGTCCCGGCACCGGTCCCGTGGCCTTTGGCTCCTTCGCGTTCTCCAAGGTGTCCACGCACCGCTCCCGGCTGATCGTCCCCGAAATCGTGGTGGGGGTCAGGGACGGCCGCGCCTGGCTCACCCAGTTAACGTTCGACGACGGCGAACTCACCGAAGCGGGCGCCCTCGCCGCCCTGGACCGCTGGCTGGATGAGGACCCGCTTGACTCCGACCCGGGAGCCGACCCGATTGACGACGAGGGCGACGGATCCGACGCCCCGGCCGCCGCCGTCGTACTCGCCCAGGGCAACCGTCCCGGCGGCGGGAGTGCCGCGGACCTGGGCGCCGACGTCGTACCCAAACTTGAAACCGGATCGCTCAGCGAGCACGACTGGATGGCTGCGGTGACTGCAGGCGTCGCCGAGATCCGCACCGGCAAGCTGGAGAAGCTGGTGCTGGCGCGGGACATTGTGGCCACGATTCCCGAAGGCGTGAATGCCGCCGAGATCCTCCGCCAGCTGGCCGTCCGGTACCGCGAATGCTGGACCTACGGGGTGGACGGCCTGGTGGGTTCAACCCCGGAAATGCTGATCCAGGTGGAGGGACGCACGGCGCAGGCCCGGGTTCTAGCTGGCACCCTGGACCGACGCGACGCCGAGGGGATGGACGGCTCCCCGCTGGAGTTTGCCGAGCGCGTGCTGGCCGGGTCCGAGAAGCAGCGGCACGAACACGAGATCGCGATCCAGTCGCTCACCACCCAGCTGGCGCCGTTTTCCGAGGCGATGAACGCGCACAGCGAACCGTTCATCCTGGAGCTGCCCAACGTGTGGCACCTGGCTTCGGACGTGAAGGCCGAACTGACCGAGGTGGAGGGACACGTGCCCACCTGCCTCGCCCTCATCAACGCGCTGCACCCCACGGCTGCGGTCTGCGGAACCCCCACCACTGTGGCCGGCGCGCTGATCCGCAAGCTGGAGCACATGGACCGCGGACCGTACGCCGGTCCGGTGGGCTGGCTGGACGCGGCGGGGAACGGCGAATGGGGCATCGCGCTGCGCGGCGCCGTTGTCGAGGCACCGGACACCGTGCGGCTCTACGCCGGCTGCGGCATCGTGGAGGGCTCCCATCCCGAGGCTGAACTCGCGGAGACCTGGGCCAAGTTCCGGCCGATGCTCGAGTCGCTGGGCATCAAGAGCTAGAGTCGCTGCGAGGCCCGCGCCTGAGTCCGGGATTCCAGACAATGCTGCCGCGTGGGGTCTTGCGCTAGCCTCGGTATTAGTTATCCAATAGTGAAACTAAGTTTTCTGTGATGCACATCTCTTATTCGGCGATACACTATAAGCCGTTTTAGTCACGCATACCCCTGCAACAAAAGGTAAGAAACTATGCAGCCCATGTCCTCCGCCACGGCAAAGCTGGCCGCCAAAGCAGCCGCAATCCTCGCCGTCGGCGCCCTCACCCTCACGGCCTGCGGCGGCAGCTCCACCCCTGCCGCATCCTCCGCGGGCGGCGTCCAGCTCATCAACGCCGGCAAGCTGACCGTTTGCTCCGACGTTCCCTACGAGCCGTTCGAATTCCAGAAGGACGGCAAGATCGTCGGCTTCGACATGGACATCGCCGCCGAGGTGGCCAAGGACCTCAAGGCCGAGCTCAGCGTAGTGGACAGCTCCTTCGAGGCCATCGAGACCGGCACCGCACTCACCGGCTGTGACGTCTCCATCTCCTCGGTCTCCATCACGGACACCCGCAAGGCCGTTATGGACTTCTCCAACCCGTACATGGACGATGACCTGACCCTCGTGGCCAGCGAAGCCTCCGGCATCAAGGACATTGACAGCGCCAAGGGCAAGAAGGTGGGCGTCCAGCAGGCCACCACCGGCGCCAAGTACGCACAGGAAAAAGGCATCGACGCGCAGCAGTTCGAAGATTCCGGCCTCCTGGTCCAGGCCCTCCAGGCGGGCACCATCGACGCCGCCCTGGGCAACCAGTCCGTCCTGGCCTACGCCATCAAGGACGACGCCAAGTACAAGCGCGTGGAGAACTACGCCACGGGCGAGAAGCTGGGCATCTCCATCAAAAAGGGCAACACGGCCATGGCTGACCAGGTCAACTCCACGCTCAAGCGCCTGACCGACGACGGCTCCCTGAAGAAGTACGAGACCACCTGGTTCGGCGAAGCCGCCAAGTAGCACCCCGGCCTGAGACCGACTCAGTTGAGGCCCCGTACCGCTGGACGACAGTCCGTACGGGGCCTCATCTGCGCAAAACGAATGTGAGAACACCATGGCAATGACCGCACGTCAACGAGCCAAAGTCAGCCTGTACGTCCAGGCCGGAATCTTCGTTGTGGCTGTGGCCGCGCTGATTCTGGCCACGGACTGGAAGACCATCGGCACCAGCGTCTTCAACTTCGGCAAGATCGGCCCGATGTTTCCGGACATCTTCCTGTCGGGCCTCAAGAACACCCTGATCTACACGGCCCTGGGCTTCATCGTGGGCCTGTCCGGCGGACTGCTGCTGGCGCTCATGAAGCTCTCCAGCTTCCCGCTCTACCGCTGGATCGCCACCGGCTACATCGAGTTCTTCCGCGGCATCCCCGCCCTGCTCGTGTTCATCGCCTTCGGCTACGGTGTTCCGCTCGCGTTCGGCGTGCAGTGGAACGTGACCGTCGTGGTGATGATTTCGCTGGGCATGGTGGCCGCGGCCTACATCGCAGAAACGCTCCGCGCCGGCCTGCAGGCCGTGCCCAAGGGTCAGCTCGAAGCCGCCCGCTCGCTGGGCATGCCGCAGTGGCGGGCCATGGTGTCCATCGTGATCCCGCAGGCATTCCGGATCGTGCTGCCGCCGCTGACCAACGAGGTCATCCTCCTGACCAAGGACTCCTCGCTGATCTACGTACTGGGCCTCACCGCTTCCCAGTACGAGCTCACCAAGTTCGGCCGCGACGGCATTTCCAGCCTGGGCGCAGGGCTCACCCCGCTCCTCGTGGCCGGCGCCTTCTACCTGGTGATCACCATCCCGCTGAGCCTCTTGGCCCGGAAGTTCGAAAGCCGCTCCGCGCGGACGAAGCGATAGGCAGGACAGTCATGAACGACGTCGTACATCCCTCAGACACAGCCGGCACCCGCGGTTCCGCCGTGCATGCCGCCGGAGTTTCCCTCAAGGACCTCCGCAAGTCCTACGGCACCAACGAAGTCCTCAAGGGCATCAGCCTGGACGTTGCCCCCGGCGAGGTTGTCTGCCTGATCGGCCCGTCCGGCTCCGGCAAGTCCACCCTCCTGCGCTGCGTCAACCTCCTCGAGAAGCCCAACGAGGGCACCATCCACGTGGGCGGTTTCGAGGCCACCGACCCGGACGTGGACATCGACAAGATGCGCCGCAAGGTGGGCATGGTGTTCCAGCAGTTCAACCTGTTCCCGCACCTGAACGCACTGCAGAACTGCACCATCGCCCAGACCAAGGTGCTCAAGCGCGGTCAGGCGGAGGCGGACAAGGTGGCCCACGCCAACCTCGAACGCGTGGGCCTGGGACACCTGGCCGACCGCTTCCCGGACCAGCTCTCCGGCGGCCAGCAGCAGCGTGTGGCCATTGCCCGCGCGCTCAGCATGGACCCCGAGCTCATGCTGTTCGATGAGCCCACCTCGGCCCTGGACCCGGAGACGGTGGGCGACGTCCTGTCCGTCATGCGGAACCTGGCCAAGGAGGGCATGACCATGCTGGTGGTGACCCACGAGATGGGCTTCGCCCGCGAAGTGGCCGACCGCGTGGTATTCATGGACGGCGGCGTTGTGGTGGAGGAAGGCGTGGCCGAGCAGGTCATCAGCGCCCCCACGCAGTCCCGCACCAAGGAATTCCTGAAGCGCGTGCTGGACCCGACGCACATCGACATCTCGAAGTAGTTTCTGGGTCCGGCCCGCGCGTTTCGACGCGCAAACGCCTTGGCGCACCTGGTATTCCGGGTGCGCCAAGGCATTTGCGCGTCACGGGACATTTTGCGCGTCGAGAATGGCAGAACGCGCACGACGGCGGGGCACCCCGCCCGCCGCCAGCTTCCGTTCCAGCCGGCCCGGCTGCATCAGGTCGGCCCACACCCACCGGACCACCGTGAACCCGAGGGCCCGGATCCGGTCCTCTCGGTACTTTTCTTCGACGACGGCCTGGGACGGCGTGCGCCCCTTGAGGTGCTCCAGTTTGAGGTACTTCTCCTCGCCGTCAAACTCACCAACCACCCTGGCCCGCTTCCAGCAGAAGTCGGAGTAGCCAATCAAACCCTGTCCATCCCTGAATGCCTGCTGGAGGACCGGAGCTTCGAACCCTGCAACGTGAAGGAGCGAGCGGCTGTAGGACTCCCCTGCGGAACCGGAGAGGGCATTTGCGAAGTCGAGCGCGGCGTGGATCTTGCGCTGTCTGGCCGCGCTATGGATGGATCCGATGCCCGCCCTGAGGTCGTCCTTACTCAAGGCGGACGGCTGCGCGGCAGTCCCCGGCCGAAGTACAGCGCCCGGCCGCAGTACATGGTCCAGCGGGACAAGAGCCTCCGCGAACGGCGTGAACGCAGCCAGGTCCAGCACGGTGCGGACCCGGGACGTGACCAGCAACCCGTCGCGCCGGACTACTTCCAATCCTGACGGGGCCGCGAAGTGGCGCCTGACCCCCGCCCGCGACCTCCCGCCGTCGTTCGTCAGGGCCAGGGCTTGAACCGGATGGCGGACGCCGATGGTGGGTACTCCCCACACGTTTGCCGCCGAATGCCTGGCAAAGATGGTTGGCTTCTGGAGCATTTCCGCGGCAGCTTGGATCTGCAGCCGGTACTTTTGCCAGTCCTTCAGCTCCCGCCAGGCCGGCCCGTCCGCGTACACACCGTGCCGGATCCTCACCAGGGCACCGGAGTTCACCTGCTTCGAGAGGTCCTTGGCAGTGAGCGCATGCAGCCCGCAGTCTCGGGCAAGGAGGAGCGTTGGGAGATCCGGCATGCACTCAAGCTGTCAGGACCAAGCCGCAGAAACGAGGAGACTGGGCTCGTATGTGGACAACGCCCGCAGCCTTTTTCGACGCGCAAATGTCCCTGCGCACGGGTTATTCGGGGTGCGCCGGGACATCTGCGCGTCATGAGACCTTTTGCGCATCGCGGACTACGGCGCCAGCACGCCCCGGACCGCATCTCCCACTGCCGCCTTGATCCGGCCGTGCAGCTCCCGAAGGCCCTGCCGGTCCGTGCGGACCTCAATGATGCTGCGGCCCTGCCGCGGTGCGGAAAGCGCCTCGGCGAGTGCCGCCGTCGTACTTACCGAGCAATGTTCGACGCCGTACGCTGCGGCGAGTGCCGCGATGTTCACGCTGTGCGGGGTGCCAAAGAGCCGTTCGACGGCGTTCCCGTACGTTCCGGACTCCTGAACGGCGCCGTGCTCCAGGAGATTGAAGATGGCCCCGCCCTCGTCGTTGAGGACCACGATGCGCAGCAGGGGATCGTTCTCGGCGAAGCCCAGGAGGAGCCCGCCGGCGTCGTGCAGGAAGGTGACGTCGCCTACGAGCAGGGTGGTTTCCTGCCGGCCGCCCCACGCGATGCCTGTGGCGGTGGAGATGGTGCCGTCGATCCCGGCGAGGCCGCGGTTGGCGAAGACGGTGGCCTGCGGTCCGGGCGTGGGCTGGCCGGCGAGGTCCACGTCGCGGATGCCGTTGGAGGAGCCCAGCATCAGCTGCCCGCGCGCGTGCTGCCACACCAGGGCGCCCACCGAGGGGCCGGACGCTGCGGTTTCCCCGGAGAGCACCTGGTCGAGCGCATGCTGGGCGGCAGCACCGGCCAGGAGCCACGCGTCCAGCCACGCCGCTGAGCCCCGGCCGGAGAAATCGGCGAGGTCGCTGAGATTGTCCAGGGGCAGCTCGGTGCGGCGGCCCGGCTCGTACCAGGCCACGGGAACGGGCTGGTAGAGGGCCGAGGGGACGTCGGCACGGGCCAGCAACTGCGCCACGGGCCGCGACAAGGTGGGCCGGCCGAACAGGACGACGCGCTCGATCGGCTGCGCGGAGTCCGGGCCGAAGTGCTCCAGCAGGAGCCGGTAGGGGCCCACGGCGTTGGGGCCGAAGCGCGAGTTGGAGGACGGTTCGGCGAGCAGCGGCAGGCCGTGCGCGCGGGCGAAGGCTTCGGCGACCGGCCCGGCGTCGTGCCCTGCGAGCACCACGGTGCGCCGTTCCTCCAGCCCGGCGGGGGCGGGCGTGAGGGTGAGCGGCTCAGGGCCGCGGCCGATCTGCCAGATTCCCGGCCCGGCTGCCTCCGGCAGGTGGTCGCCGGCGGCCGGGACCAGCGGATCGCGGAAGGCCAGGTTCAGCTGCACGGGCCCGGGCGGCGTGTCCTCGAAGGCTCCCGTGGCCGCGCTGAGGGCGGTCTCCACCGCGCGCTGCGGGTCGGTGCCGGCAGGGACGTCGACGGCGAACCGGACGTGTTCGCCGAAGAGGTCCAGCTGGTCAGTGGTCTGGTTGGCGCCGGTCCCCCGCAGTTCGTCGGGCCGGTCGGCGGAGAGCACCACCAGCGGAACGGCGGCATGGTTGGCTTCCATCACGGCCGGCATGAGATTCCCGACGGCGGTGCCCGACGTCGTGAGCACGGCAACCGGCGCTCCCGTGGACAGGGCCAGGCCCAGGCCAGTGAACCCGGCCGAACGTTCGTCGATCCGGACCAGCAGTTCCACCCGGCCGGCGGCGTCGGCCTCGGCAAGCGCGTAGGCCATGGGCGCCGACCGCGATCCGGGCGAGACCACCACGTACCGCACGCCGCCGTCGAGCAGGGTTTTGACGGCGATCCGGGCTGATTCGACGGCAGTCAGGGTGCCTGCTGATGATTCGGCGGGGGTGCCGGTAGCTTCGGGATCTGTGGCGGCGCCGGTGGGATCACCTTCGGAAAGGGGGGCATCCTCGGCGGCGGCGTAGGTGTTGAGCGGGTCCAGCGGGTTCTCGGAAGTCACCAATCCAGTCTGCCACCAACCCCGCACCCTCTCTCACTTCCCTCAACGCAGTGAGAGAGCGTTGCCCAGACCCCGCAGGGAAGTGAGAGAGGATCCCAAGCCGCACATCAGCTCACACGAGTTAGGTAAACTGCAGCAAAGCAGTGTTTCCCATCCGGAGGATCAGCCCATGAACCGCAAGGCCACCGCACTGGACGTCGCCAAGCTGGCGGGTGTCTCGCGCAGCGCTGTGTCGCTCGTGCTCAACGGCCGCGGCGACGGCAACGTTGCCCTCGAAAGCCAGCAGCGCATCCGGGAAGCGGCCGCCGCCCTGAACTACTCGCCGAACAAAATCGCCTTGAGCCTGCGCAACCAGCGGTCGCGCATCATCGGCATCGTGTCGGACCAGGTGGTCACCAGCCCGTTCGACGGCAACATCATCGCCGGTGCGGACGCGGTGGCACGGTCGCACGGTTTTGTCACCGTGGTGATGGACACGGAACTGGACGAGTCCCGGGACGAAAGCGCTGTGGAAACCCTGCTGGACCGGCAGGTGGACGGGTTGATGTATGTGACCGTGGGCCTGCGTCCGCTGCACGTGCCCCCGAACATGGCCCGGGTCCCGTCGATCCTGGCCAACTGCTTCGACGACCGCCCCGAGGCCGGGCTTCCGTCCGTGATTCCCGACGAGGTCCGCGGCGGACGCGAAGCCGCCGAGCATGTCATGTCGCTCGGCCACCGGGACATCGCCTTCCTTGCCGGCGACTCCCTGACTCCTGCGGCGCCGCGGCGGATCGACGGCTACCGCGATGCTTTCAAGGTCGCGGGCATGCCCGTCAATGAGGACCGGGTCATCCAGGTGGGCTGGGATATCGACGCCGGATTCCACGGCGCCATGAAGCTCCTCGACGGGGTGGAACCACTCGCGCGTCCCACCGCGATCCTCTGTGCCAACGACCGCCTTGCCATCGGCGTCGTGCTGGCCTGCTACCGGCTGGGGCTCAACGTTCCGGAGGACGTGTCCGTTATGGGCTACGACGACGAATTCCGCGTCGCCAAGGCGATGGTCCCGGCGCTCAGCACCATGGCCCTTCCGCTGCGGGAAATGGGTGAGGCTGCCATGACGGCGCTGCTCGCCGAGGTGGAAGCGGTTCCGAACGGAAAGAACGACGACGGCGGCACGGGCGCCAGCGCCGGCGGCGGTTCCGCTACCGGCGCTGAGCCCGCGTCAAGCTCCGAGACTATGGTCCCCTGCCGCCTGGTGGTCCGGGATTCCACCGGCCCCGTCCCGGCCGGGCGCTGATGCCCAAGCGCCCCGTCCCGGCCGGGCGCTGATATGTAGGTCCGGTTGTCAATAGGCAGAGGTGAGCGGCTCCTGGCTTTTCGTTCCGGGGGCCGCTCATCGTGTGCCGGCCCGGTGGTGGGGTGGGGGTGCTGGCGAGTCGTTCTCGACTGCAGTGTCAGGCTGACATTCGCGGGTTGGTACCGCATGACGATTTGTTCGGCTGGAGCGTATCGGTGTCTAAGTTCGGGCGTCGACGGTGTAACCCGGTCTGCTCATAGCGCGATCTCGAGTTAGCTCCATGTGCTGCCACCGCATCTTCACCACGTCCCCGGGGGGCACGTTGGAGGGTCAGGCCGCGTTCATGCGTTCTCCTTGCTGGAGCGGGGCGGCCAGGGACCAGCACCAGCCCGCGAGCTCGCGGGCGATCGCGGTGTTGGCCTTGACGGGCATTTTGTGCCGTTCATCGAAGTGTTCCCACTTGCGGTGGAGCCGGTGGTTTCCCTCCAGGGCGCGGATCCGGGTTGCCGGGGCGACGAGATCGAGTTGGCGGATCAGCCGGTCCCCGGGGCGGGCGTAGGGGCGCCGGTGCTGCCAGGCGGCCTCGATGAGGAGCTTGCGGGCATAGGTGTTCCCGGCCTTGGTGATCGGGCCCTGGTGCCGGGACTGGCCCGAGGACTCCTCGCTGGGGACCAGCCCGAGGTAGGAGCCGATCGTTGAGCCGGTGAAGCGGGTCCAGTCCCCGATCTCCACGGCCAACCCAAATCCGGTCGTGACCCGGATCCCGCGCAGGCACATTAACGCGTCGATCACCGGGCCGTAGCGGCAGGCCGCGGCCGTGGCGGCCACATGCTTGTCGATGCGTTTCAGGTGCCCGGCAAGGAGTTCGGCCTGCTCGACGTCGGCCTCAAAGGTGAACTGCAGCGCCGGTTCCTCAAAGCGCTGGCGGTGCAGCCACAACCCGTGGTCCTTCGTCCATCTGCTCTCTTTGGGGTAGCGGATGCCGTGGCGCAGCAGGATCGCGTTCACGTGCTGGCGGGCGTGCGCGAGGTCTGTGGCCGTGCCCGAACGCAGCCGGGACAGGTCCCGCAGCGCTTCTTCCTCCGGGTCCGGGATGCGCACCTCGGTGACCGAGCCGACCGCAAGCATCTCGGCCAGCACCCGGGCATCCCGCTTATCGGTCTTGATCCGGTCCCCGGGGGCCCGCAGCAGCTTCGAAGACGCCGCAACCACACAGTTAATGCCCGCCGACCGCAGGTACCTGGCCAGGACGAACCCGGTCGGGCCGGACTCGTAGACGACCTTGACGGGCGGAGCGAACAGGCGGACCCACTCCAACACCAAGGCAGGGTCAGCGGGCATCGTGTGGTTGCTGATTTCTCCGGTGGCCGGGTTCAATGCATGGCCCACGACGTTGACCGCGTGAACATCCAGCCCAATGAAAGTATGCTCAAACATAAGCCGGGACCTCCCAAACTTCACATGTGGCACTACCATTGCACCCCAACGAGCCCTCAGGGCCAAGGGAGCCGTCAATGGCAACCCACGGACCCCTGTGAAACAGAAGGCCCCGGCCTCACCAAGCCTTTGAGCCCCCGTTCCGTGGCCCGTCCGGGACAAAGGACATCACCGCCGGGAATCAGGCCCCGCAGCGCCGCCAACCCCCGCAGACGACGCTGAGCACCCAAGCCGGCGCTGCGGGACCGGCCCGGCGATAATGGGCCGCCCGCGGACGGGCGGAACACCTCACCGCTCACTTCATATCGTCTAAGTCCCGGCCGGTTTAGCCGGCCGGGCCGCAACACCAGTCGCTACGAGGGCTGCTTCAGTTCCCAGACGTCCGCCGTGGCCCCGGACGGAAGCCGCAGCTGCCACTGCTCCCCCGCAGCCGGGTAGGCCCGCAGCGTCGTGGCCACGGAACCGGCCCGGTAGACCTCCACCAGGGAGGCATCCACGAAGACCCGCAGCTCCTCCCCCGGTGCGATGGTTCCGCTGAACACTGTCTGCTGGCCGGAGTCCCCCACGAGCAGCAGTTCGACGGCGGAGTCCCCGCTGCCGCCGGAAGCGTCCCCGCTGCCCGGACGAGCCCCGCCGGTCACCAGGGCCTCGGCAAAAGCAGGCAGCACAACGGACCCTGCGGCTTGGCTGGCCGTCAGCGTTCCGCGGTAGGCATCGATCTCCGGGGCGGGGCCCACGGCCAGGGTGCCGTCCACCACGGAGAGCTCACGCGGGAAAGTCAGGACTCCGGCCCAGCCGGCGGCGTCGATTTCGTCCTGGCTGCGGCCGCGGCGGCCGTCGCGGCCAGGTCCCTCGTTGGCCCAGCCCCACAGGAGCGCCCGGTCTTCGAGCGCCACGATCTGGGGTGCGTAGAAGTCGCGCCCGAGGTCGGACTTTCCGCCGCCGCGCGGCGTGAACACCGGCAATCCGGTCGCCGGGTCCTCGGTCAGCGAACCGACCAGGTGGCCCACGCCGTTGGCGTGTTCGTGCGCATCCCCCGAGAGCCAGAGCGAGAACATCATCAGCCAGGTTCCGGAATCGCCCGAGTCCCCTGCACCGCCGGAAGAGGCGCCGGACGCATCCGGAACCCGCACCAGCTGCGGGCATTCCCAGATCTCGGCCGGCGTGGATTCGGCGGCCACCGGGTTCTCCGAGGTCAGCCAGATGCCCTGGTACTTCCAGTCGGACATATCCTCCACCGTGTACAGGAGCAGTGCGGCGTGCCCGTTGGCGAGGCCGGCGCCCTGCATGGCGTAGCGCTTGCCGTTGAACCGGAAGATGAACGGGTCGCGGACGGCGGTGACCTGTCCGTCGGCGGGCATCGAGGCGGCAACATGGCCGGTCTGCTCCCAATGGACCAGATCCTCCGAGCCGCGGGCAATGACCACCTGCGAGTGGCCGCCGTCGCCGCGGACGCCCGAGTAAGCGGCGGTGGGGACACCGCCGTCGTCCGTCACCACACCGGTCCAGCAGCCGTACTCATCCGGCCCGCCGTGCTGCGGGCGCAGTGCCACCGGGTGTTCCTCCCAGCGCACCAGGTCGGCGGAGCTCACGTGGCCCCAGGCGATCTTGTGGTGCCGGGCGGAGTCCGGGTTGTACTGGAAGAACACGTGGTAGCGGCCGTTGATGTAGCTGATGCCGTTGGGATCGTTGATCCAGCCCTGTGCGGGACGCGGGTGGAACCGCGGGAAGGCGGGGTCGGGGTGGGCGGCGGCGACGTCGTCGAAGCGCATGGCGGCGAGGTCCGGGGAGGGCATGGCGGGGCCTTTCGGTGGGGAGGTTATTTTCCGGTGCCGGCCGTGAGGCCGTCCTGGAGTGCGCGCTGGCCGAACATAAAGACCACCAGCGCCGGAATCATGGACAGGACCACGCCTGCAAGAACTACTGAGATGCTGCCGGTTCCCAGGTTGCCCTGAAGGGAGACCAGTCCCAGCGGAAGCGTGAAGTTTTGTTCGGAGATGGTCAGGATGAGCGGGCGGAAGAACTCGTTCCAATGGAAGTTGAACGCGAGGATTCCCACGATCGCCATGCCGGGCATCGCCAGCGGTGCATATACGGAACGGAACGTTCGCCAGGGCGAGGCGCCGTCGATCGAGGCGGCCTCGGCCAGTTCGGCGGGGAGCCCCATGAAGTACTGGCGCATCAGGAAGGTGCCGAACGCCGTCGGAATGGCCGGGAGGATCAGCGCCAGCAGCGTGTCCGAGAGGCCCATGCCGCGGATCAGCATGAACACGGGCACGATCGTGACCTGGACCGGCACCATCATGGTGGCCAGCACGATCGAGAAGAGTGCGCCGCGGCCGCGGAACTTCAGGTGCGCGAACGCATAGCCCGCCATCGCCGCGGACACCATCTGGCCCACCGCGATCAGCCCGGTCACCAAGGCGCTGTTGAGGACAAGGAGGAAGATATTCAGCTGCTGGAATACTTCACCGTAGGACGTGAAGTCCGGGTTCCACGGGAAGAACGACGGCGGCAGCTTGAAGGATTCCAACGGCGACCGCAGCGAGGTGGACAGGGTCCAGAGCACCGGGCCCAGCGTCAGGGCTGCCGCGATCAGCAGAAGGCCCACGCGGAGGGCGAAGGTCCAGCTGAACCTGCGCCGCCTGGGAGCCGTTACGGGGAGGCCTTCGGAGAGCCGGGGGGAATGCCCAGCCAGGCCGTGGTCTGTAGTGGTTGTCATGGCTGGCCTTACTGGTAGAAGACGAATCGTTTGCTGAGCCGGAACTGCGCGGCCGTGATGGCCATGATGATCAGGGTGAGAAGCACGCCGATGGCGGACGCCTGACCGAACTCGAGTCGCTGGAAGGCCGATTCAAAGATGACCATGACTGCCGTGCGCGTGGAGTCGCCGGGGCCGCCGCGGGTCAGCACGTAGGGCTGGTCGAACACCTGCAGCGCGCTGATGATCGCCATCACCGAGGCCACGAGGGTGGTGGGGCTCAGCAGGGGAAGCGTGACGTGGAGGTGCTTGCGCCAGCCGGTGGCGCCGTCGATCGATGCCGCTTCGTATGTCTCCACGGGAATGGAAGCCAGTCCGCCGATGAACAGCAGGAAGGAGAACCCGAAGTTCTGCCACACGTAGACAAGGATCACGACGGCGGCGGATCCGCCGGGTGTGGTCAGCCAGGGCACCGCGGGGATGCCCGCCAGCGACAGGAACCAGTTGACCACGCCGAACTGTTCGTTGAAGAGGTAGCGCATGAAGATGGATACCGAGGCCGCGGACAGGATCAGCGGGAAGAAGAAGGCCGAGCGGAAGAACACGCGCAGCCAGGCCGGCATCTTCTCCTGCACCATGATGGCCAGCGCCAGGGCGAGCCCCAGCTGGAATGCCACCGCCACCACCACGAACACGATGGTGTTCAGGAAGGAGACCCGGACGGTGGGGTCCTGGACCACTTCGGAGAAGTTGTCGAAGCCCACGAACGTCGGCGCGGAAATGATGTCCCAGCGGAAGAAGGCGAGGACCACGGAGGCCACGATCGGGATCAGGGTGAACAGGCCCATGCCGAGGATGGTGGGGGCCAGGAAAATCCAGGCCAGCCAGCGCTGGCTGTGCCGTGACTTGGCGGTGGGTTGGTGCTGGGCCGGCACGGCCTGCCCGGCCGCCTGCCTCGGCCGCTCCCGCGGCGGGGTGGTGGTGCTCATGACTGCCTCCTCAAGGCCAGTTCAAGGTCGCGCTGCATGGAGGCGAGGGCCTGCTTGAGCTGGCGCTCGTCGCCGCTGACAGCCAGCGAAACGTTCTTCATCAGGGCCGTTTCGACGGCGGCCTGCTGCGGTGGGGCCGGGATGGGCCCGGTGGTGGGGAACCTGTCCAGGGTGTCGTAGAAGACCTTCCAGTTGGCGGGTCCCTTGCCGGCGTAGAGCTTCTCGTTGACCATGGAGCGGCGCGCCGGCGTCGTAATCGGGTTGGGGAAGATCAGTTCCATGGCCTCGCGGCTGGAGCTGAACTTGATCCATTCCCAGGCGGCGTCCTTGTCCTTGGCGGTCTTCATGATCGCGTAGCCGGCGGTGCCGAACTGGTGGCGCTGGGTCTTCCAGCGCGGGAAGAACTGGACGTCGAAATCGTTTTCGCCCATGCCGGCTTCGTGGAGGCCCTGCACCCAATAGCCGCCGGCCGGCGTCGTACCGATGCGGTTGGAGGCGAACAGCCCGACCAGGGAGCTGCCGCCGCCTTCCTCCGGGCGGACGCCGAGCCCGTCCTTGACCAGGCCGCGGAGGTAGTCGAAGGACTCGAAGACGCGGTCGTCGTTGGCGTTCGGCTCCAGCCACTGGTATCCGCCGGAACGGAGGCTGCGGGAGGGATCGTTGGCGTAGAAGCCGTCCCAGAGCCACTCCCCGCCGGAGGACCGGGTTTCCTTCAGGAAGCTGGTGTCGTTGGCGTAAAGCCAGGGCACCACACCGCCGAAGAGCCGGTTGGTCCAGTAGTACGGGGTGAAGTCCGAGGGGCGGGCCTTGCGCATGGCAGCCAGGCTGTTGCGGAAGTCCAGGTGGGTCCAGTCATCCGCCGGGCGGTCCAGACCGGCCTGCGCGAATGCGGTGGTGTTGTAGTACATGTTGGCGGCGTTCCAGTCCATGGGGAGCTGGTACAGGCTGCCCTTGTACATGAAGGCCTCCACCAGGCTGGGGTGGACGTCCTCGAAGAACTCCCGCATGTCCGCGGCGTCGCGGCGCACGTACTCGTCGAGCGGGTGGGCGAGCTTTTCCGCGAACAGCTGGGCGCCTTCGGTGGCCACGTAGACCACGTCCGGCGGTGTGCCTGCGGCCACCATGGTGAGGATCTTGGTGAAGAAGTCCTTCCAGTCGACGGCCTGGATGGCCTGGACCTTGACCTTGATTTCCGGGTGGATTCGGGTGAAGGCGTCGATGGCGCGCTGGCGGGCGGCGGCGTCCGCGGCGGTGCCCATGATGGCGATGCTGAGGCTGTTGTCCCCGCGGCCCGGAATGTCGGTCCCGGAGAGCCGCGGCCACGACGCCACGGTTGCTCCGATGATTCCCGCGCCGAGGGCACCAAGGGCGGTACGGCGGGTGATTTCCCGCAGGTGCCCGTTTGTGGCTCCGGTCATGTCAATTTCCTTCCTAACACGTGTTAGGAACTGTAGATCAACGACCTAACACGTGTCAAAAATCACACGTGCGCCCCCTCCCCAAACGCTCTCTCACCTCCTGCCACCCCAACCCAAACGCTCTCTCACCTCCCGGCGCCCGAAAGACCCCAATGCCCCGCCCGGCACGTTCTGACCTCCTCCACGCCCTGGCGGGCCGCGGCGTCGACGTCGGGGACACAGGGAGCGAGCGTTTCCCTAAAACGCGCAAGAAGGGAGAGAGCGTTCACCAAAAACAGGCAGGACCTGAGAGAGCGTTGGAAACGCCATGCACTCCACAGGGGAATGCTAAGCGCATAGACTCGTGGGAGAAGGAGGCCGACAATGGCAAAAGGTCCCACGGTTTATCACGTCGCAGAGCGGGCGGGCGTCTCCATCGCGACCGTCTCGTTCACCTTCCGGCAGCCCGACAAAGTGAAGGCGTCCACGCGCGAACTTGTCCTCGCTGCCGCGGAAGAACTGGGTTACGTCCCCAGCGCCAGCGCGCGCGGCCTGGCAAGGGGCCGCACGGGCGCCCTGGGGCTTTTTGCCTACGACTACCTGCTGGACCCGGCCGACGGCATCCGCGGCGACGGCCCGGCCCCCGAAAACACCGACAACACCGAAAACCCCGAGAACCCGGCGGCCGCCGACCTTGAGCGCCGGAACGAGGATCTCCGGCTGTTTCCGCTGTATGTGGACGAGGTCCAGCGTGGCGTTGAGCTCGAGTGCTGGCGCCGGGGGCAGGCGCTGCTCGTTGGCGGCGGAAACCCGGAAAACAACGAGGCCGTGCTGTCGGACATTGCCGGCCGCGTCGACGGGCTGGCCGTGTTTCCGCGTTCCGTCCCGAGCGAAGCCCTTGCCCGGATCGCCCGCCGCATCCCCGTGGTGGAAGTGTCCGAGAACGTGAACAACCGCGCGTTGGACCACGTCACTGTGGACAACATTTCCGGGGTGCGGGCCATCACCGAACACCTCATCTCCGCGCACGGCCTCTCGGATCTGCTGTTCCTTGGCGGCATGCCGTCCTCGGACAATGAGCAACGGCTCGAAGGTTTCCGGGCGGCACTTCACGATGCGGGACTGCCGGCAACGCGCGAGCCGAAATACCCGTGCGGCAGCGAACAATCCCTGACGGAAGTCGTCGCCGACATCCTTCGGCAGGGCTCATTGCCCGAGGCCTTCGTATGCGCCACCGATCAGGACGCGCTGGTGGTGATGGACGCCCTGGCCGCCGCCGGTGTCGGGATTCCCCAGGACGTTGCCGTGACGGGCTTCGACGGAATCGCTGCCGGGCGGGTCATCAAGCCGTCGCTTACCACCGTGCGCCAGCCCATGGAACAAATGGGACGCACCATGGTGGAACTGCTCCTGGACCGGCTGGACCATCCCGACAAGCCTGCCGTGAACCTCAGGCTTCCCGTGCGCGTCGTGCTACGTGAAAGCTGCGGCTGCCAGCCGGGCTAAGCCCGCCGCCGCAAACAACAGAAGCGCCCGACGACGGCGGGACTGCCCGCGCGGCACTCCTCGCCTTCGCGCTCCCCCACTTGAGCTTCGACCCGCGCGCCCCGCGCACCCCGTCCGCAGCCACTCCGGAAACCCTCCGTCGCGCCTCCCTCGCGCTCCCTCGCGCCGCCGGAGCACCCCAGCCGCGCCCGAGCACCCACTCCCCGCGCAACAACTTTCTTCCGGCTACCTGTTGCCAAGATCACATTCAATGCGCTTAGATTGGTTCGAGCGATAAATCAAAGCGCTTAGATACTTTTGCAGAACGGTGCCCTCACCGGCCCCGCCCCGCTACGCACCAGCCGAAGCACCGGCCCAGGCATGAGCCCGAAGCCAAGCCGAAGCCGGCCGCGCCTGCGGGACCGATGAAAGGAACAATGATGATCCATCCGAACGCCAAGAAGGCAGCCGCCGTCGGCCTCGCTGCCGCACTGCTGCTCACCGGCTGCGGCCGGGACTCCGCAGGTTCGTCCGCCGCGTCGTCGGCCAAGCCCGTTGCCTCGGGCCCGGCATCCGGCACCATCACGCTGTGGGCCCAGGGCAGCGAAGGCGAAGCCCTTCCGGCGCTGCTCAAGGAATTCGAAGCCGAAAACCCCGGCGTCAAGGTCAACGTCACGGCCATCCCGTGGGACGCCGCGCTCAGCAAGTACCAGACCGCCATCGCCGGCGGCACCACCCCGGACGTCGCCCAGATGGGCACCACCTGGATGGGCGATTTCGCCAATTCCTTCGATGCCACGCCCCAGGAGATCAGCACCAGCGACTTCTTCCCCGGCTCGGTAAAGTCAACCGAAGTCGAAGGCACCACCTACGGCGTCCCGTGGTACGTCGACACCCGTGTGGTCTACTACCGCAGCGACCTCGCGGAGAAGGCCGGCATCACCAAGGCGCCCGAAACCTGGGATGACTTCAAAGCCCTCGCCAAGGGTCTCCAGGAGAAGGCCGGGGCAAAATACGGGGTCCAGCTGCCCGCCGGCGTCGCCGGTTCGTACCTGGACACCCTCCCCTTCCAGTGGTCCAACGGCGCGAAGCTGATGAACGACGACGGCACCAAGTGGACCCTCGACACCCCCGAAGCGGCAGAGGCGCTGAAGTACTACTCCAGCTTCTTCGCCGACGGGCTCGCGTCCAAGGCCGTGTCCACCGGAACCACTGCCGAAGCATCCTTCGTGGACGGTTCCGCCCCCATGATGATCAGCGGCCCGTGGCACGTCGGCCTGCTCAACAAGGCCGGCGGCGCAGGCTTTGAGGACAAGTACAAGGTTGCCCCCATGCCCAAGGAGAAGACCTCAACGTCCTTCGTCGGCGGCTCCAACATGGTGGTGTTCAAGAAGTCCCAGAACCGCGATGCTTCCTGGAAGCTCCTGCAGTGGCTGTCCAAGCCCGAGGTCCAGCTCAAGTGGTACAAGGCCACCGGCGACCTCCCCTCGCAGCAGAGTGCCTGGAAGGACCAGTCCCTGGCGGGAGACAGCAAGCTCTCCGTCTTCGGCGACCAGCTCAAGACCACCAACAACCCGCCGGCCGTCACCACGTGGACCCAGGTCGCCGCGGCCGCTGACAGCGAAATCGAACAGATCGTCAAGGCCGGCAAGGACCCCGCGGAGGCGCTGAAGTCCCTGCAGCAGGCCGCAGATTCGATCGGCACCGGGAAGTAACAGTGGCCACCACCAACGCGCCGCCTGCCGGCACCAAACCGCCTGCCGGCACCAAAAGTGCCGGCAGGCCTCCGGCTCGCGCCAAGGTGCGCGCAGGGCAGACGCGGCGGCGCAGGAACGCGCTGACGGCGTGGCTGTTCGCGCTGCCTTTCGTCCTCATCTTCTCCGTGTTCATGCTGGGACCGCTGGTGTCGTCGTTCCTGATGTCATTCACCGACTTCACCAGCCGCGACATCGAGAACCCCCTGGCGGTCGGATTCGTCGGGATTGACGAGTACGCCGCGCTTTTCCGGAACCCGCAGTTCCTGCACTCCGTGTTGAACACGGCCTATTTCGTGGTGGTCGGCATCCCGCTCACCACGGTCCTTGCCCTCGCTCTTGCGGTAGCCCTCAACAACGGCATCACGCGTTTCCGCACCGCCTTCCGCGTGGGTTTTTACACCCCTGTGGTCACCAGCATCGTGGCCGTGGCTGTGGTGTGGCGGTTCATCCTGCAGCCTGACGGGCTCCTGAACGTCATCCTCGGCTGGGTGGGAATCGCCGGCCCGGACTGGCTCAACAGCACCACCTGGTCCATGCCGGCCCTGATCCTGCTGGCCGTCTGGCGGAACCTGGGCACGCTCATGATCATCTTCCTGGCCGGGCTGCAGGCTGTTCCGGGCGACATCCTCGAGGCCGCCGAAGTGGACGGCGCCAACGCCTGGCAGCGGTTCATGCGGATCACCCTGCCCATGCTGCGCCCCACGCTCCTGCTGGGAACCGTACTGCTCTCCGTCGGCTTCCTGCAGTTCTTCGAAGAACCGTTCGTCATGACCAAGGGCGGCCCTCTGGATTCGACCCTGTCCGTCAGCTACTTCACGTACAACCAGTTCGGGTTCGGCAAATACGGCCTGGCCTCCGCGGCCAGCTACGTGCTCTTCGTGGCCATCGCACTGTTGAGCCTGCTCCAATTCCGAGCCCTGCGATCCAAGGACTGAGGACCGATCCCCATGACGATCCCCGAAACTTCAGCGCCGCTTCCCGCGGCCCCGGCACCCGCCGCAGCGTCCACCGGAACGGAACCCGCCGCCGTCGTACGCGGAGCGATCCCGGCCGGAACCACCGGTGGTTCCCCTCAACAGCGCAACGCACGACGGCGGTCCAGCCGCCGCGCGCCGGCGCGCCGCACGCTGACCTACGCTGTCCTGGTGGTGGCCGTTTCCGCGACTCTCCTGCCGTTTGCCTGGATGTTCCTCGGCGCGTTCAAGACCCAGGGCGAGCTCCTCCGCCGGCCCATCACCTGGTGGCCGGAGCAGCCCACGCTGGACAACTTCCTGGTCTGGTTCAACGAGCTGCACATCGGCACGTTTTTCCTGAACAGCGTGGTGGTGGCCGTGTTCACTGTCCTCGGCAACCTGCTGTTCTGCTCCATGGTGGGCTACGCGCTGGCCAAGATGGATTTCCCGGGCAAGCGCTTCCTCTTCCTGCTGGTCATGGTCATGCTGATGGTCCCGGGTGTGGTCACGTTCGTGCCGCTGTTCGTGATGGTGAGCAAGCTGGGCCTGGTCAGCACCTACCCGGCCCTGATCCTGCCGTTCCTGGCCGCCCCGATGGGCGTGTTCCTGATGCGCCAGTTCATCATGGGCATCCCGGACTCCCTGATCGAAGCGGCCCGGATCGACGGCGCCGGCGAACTCCGCACGTTCCTGCGGATCGTTATGCCCCTGTGCGGGCCGCCGCTGGCCACCCTCGGCATCCTGACCTTCCTCGGGTCATGGAACAACTTCCTGTGGCCGCTGGTGGTGGCGCAGACCGAGGACATGTACACCCTGCCGGTGGCCCTGTCCCTGTATTCCACCGGCCAGAACGCCACCGACTACGGCCTGCTCCTCGCTGGATCGGTCCTGGTGATCACGCCCATCATCCTGCTGTTCGTCTCCCTGCAGCGCTACTTCATCCAGGGCGTCGCAGCCACCGGCATCAAATAGAGCCGCCTTCTCCCCTGCCCTTCCAGACTTCACCTGACGCAAGAGAGCACCCATGACTTCACACACCCATACCAGCCCGCGCCCCGTCACCTCCGTGGCTGACGGCGGCACCCCCTACCGGGACCTCAACGGCAACGGGATCATGGATCCCTTCGAAAACCCGGACCTCAGCCCGCACGAACGCGCCGCCGACCTCGTGGGCCGCCTCAGCCTCGAGGAAAAGGCCGGGCTGATGTTCCACACCGTCATCGAAACCGGCCCGGACGGCACCCTGCTCGAGACACCCGGCAACATCAGCAAGTCGCCCACCAGCACCGTGATCCTGGGCAAGTTCATGAACCACTTCAACATCCACGCGCTGGGCACCGCCCGCGAGGCGGCCCGCTGGAGCAACGCCCTGCAGGCCCTTGCCGAGCAGACCCCGCACGGCATCCCGGTGACCATCTCCACCGACCCCCGCCACGCCTTCATCGAGAACTCCGGCGTCTCGTTCACTGCGGCCCATTTTTCGCAGTGGCCCGAGCCGATCGGACTGGCCGCCGTCGGCAGTGCGGAGCTGATCCGCCGCTTCGCCGAGATCGCCCGCAAGGAATACACCGCCGTCGGCATCCGCGCCGCCCTGCACCCCACGGTTGACCTCGCCACCGAGCCGCGCTGGTGCCGGCAGGCCGGAACCTTCGGGCAGGACTCGGACCTTAGCTCCAAGTACGTCGTCGAATACCTCCAGGGCTTCCAGGGCGACGAGCTGGGGCCGGACAGCGTCGCGTGCACCACCAAGCACTTCCCGGGCGGCGGGCCGCAGCGCGACGGCGAGGACGCCCACTTCCCCTACGGCCGCGAACAGGTCTACCCCGGCGGCCGCTTCGACGAGCACCTGGCACCGTTCCGCGCCGCCATCGCGGAGAAGACCAGCGCCATCATGCCCTATTACGGCATGCCGATCGGCGTCGAGCTGGACGGCGAACCGGTGGAGGAAGTCGGCTTCGGCTACAACAAGCAGATCATCACCGGCCTGCTCCGCGAGAAGCTCGGCTACGACGGCGTGGTGCTCAGCGACTGGGAGCTGGTCAACGACAACATCGTCGGAGACCAGGTGCTGCCGGCCCGGGCCTGGGGCGTCGAAGAGCTCACCGCGCCCGAGCGGATGCTGAAGATCCTGAACGCAGGCGTGGACCAGTTCGGCGGCGAGGAATGCACCGAACTGCTCCTCGGCCTGGTCCGGGACGGGCTGGTCAGCGAGGAACGGCTCGATGAGTCGGCCCGTCGGCTGCTCCTGGTCAAGTTCCAGCTCGGACTGTTCGACAACCCCTTCGTGGACGAGGACGCCGCGGCCGAAACCGTGGGCAACGCCGAGTTCCGGCGTGAAGGCCACCGCGCCCAGGCACAGTCCGTCACGGTGCTGGCCAACGGAACGCACGACGCCGGGACCGCACTGCCGCTGGCCGGCTCACCCGCCGTCTACGTGGAGGGCATGGACCCGCTGAGTTTCGACGGTTTCGGCACTGTAGTTCAGGACCCGGACCAGGCGGATGTTGCCGTGATCCGGCTGCACTCCCCCTGGGACCACCGCGACGACCTGTTCCTGGAGCAGCACTTCCACGCCGGAAGCCTGGACTTCCCGCCCGGGTTGGTTTCCCGGCTCCGCACCCTGGCCGCGAAGGTTCCGCTGATCATCGACGTGCGGCTGGACCGGCCTGCCATCCTCACGCCCCTGGCGGAGTTCGCCTCGGCCCTGGTGGGCACCTTCGGTGTCTCGGACGCGGCACTCCTCGATGCCCTGTTCGGGCGAATTGAGCCGCAGGGCAGCCTGCCCTTCGATATCCCGCGGTCCATGGACGCCGTGCGTGCTTCGCGCTCGGATGTCCCCGGAGACACCGCCGATCCCCTCTTCCCGTTCGGGCACGGCCTGCGCCTTCCGCACGTCCTGGCCGCCCACGCCCCGCGGTCCGGAACCGCCGCCGCTAGCCAGTCAGGACTGAGCTCATGAACCAGCGCTTCGAAGCCGCCCCGGGATTCTCCACCGCCAGCCGCCGCCAGCTCCTCGCCGGCGCGGCCGCCTTTGCCGTCACCGGACTCGCCGCCGCCACAGCGAAACCCGGCTTCGCAGCGGCAGGTGCGGAACCGGCGTCGTACTTTTCCCGCGCACGGAACCTGGGCGGGGTGGACCGCAACGTCATCACGCGCTGGGCCCAGGACACCTGGAAATCGCTGGTTGCCATGACCGATTCCACAACCGGCCTGCCGGCCGACTACATCGGCGAGTCCATCACCGCGCCGAAGCGCAGCGGCTTCACCTCGCCCACCAACATCGGCGGCTACATGTGGAGCACCGTGGTGGCCCGGGAGCTGAACATCATCAGCGCCAGCGAGTGCCGGGAGCGGCTCACCCGCACCCTCACCACCCTGGCCGGGCTCAAGCACCACGAGCCCAGCGGCATGCTCTACAACTGGTACGACGAAGCCACAGGGGAAGTCATCACCGTGTGGCCCGAGAACGGGAACCCCGTGGCGCCGTTCATGTCCAGCGTGGACAACGGCTGGTTCGCTGCCGCCCTGATGGTGGTCCGCAACGCAGAGCCGAAGGTGGCCGGGCTGGCCAACACCATTCTGGGCAGGATGGACTTCGGGATCTTCTACAACAAGGACGCCCGGCCCGGCATTGCCGCCGGGCTGCTGCGCGGCGGCTTCTACGACGTCAAACCGCCGGTGGAAACGGTCCAGGGCAACTACCTCGGCCGCGGCCCGGACGTCTACTACACGATGAACCACTACGACGTCACCAACTCCGAGCCGCGGATCGCCACATATATCGGCATTGCCCTGGGCCAGCTGCCGCCGGCGCACTACTTCGCCACCATGCGGGTCTTCCCGGACAGCTGCGACTGGTCGTGGCAGGAGCAGAAGCCGGCGGGCCAGACCCGGACGTACCAGGGCATCGACGTCTTCGAGGGCGCCTACACGTACCGCGGCATGCGGATCGTGCCGAGCTGGGGCGGGGACATGTTCGAGTCCCTCATGCCGGACCTGTTCGTTCCGGAGTCCAGCTGGGCGCCGAAGGCCTGGGGCATCAACCATCCGCTGACCGTCCGTGCCCAGCGCGAGTTCGGCCTGGACGACGCCAAGTACGGGTACTGGGGCTTCTCGCCGGCCAGCCACCCGAACGGCGGCTACTCCGAGTGGGGCGTCGATGCGCTGGGCATGAGCAGCGACGGCTACCCGTCCGACGTCGAACGCACCAGCGTGGACACCGGCTTCGACGGGTGCCGCCCGGCCGGCAATCCGACCCCGGCCTGGGGCGACGGCGTGGTGACTCCGCACGCCGCATTCCTCGCGATGGAATACGAGCCCCGCGAAGCGTACGACAACCTGGTCAAGATCGAACGCGACCTCGGCGCATACGGCGCCGGCGGCTTCTTCGATGCGGTGGCCGTCAAGTCCGGAACCGTCGCCCGGCGCTACCTCTCGCTGGACCAGGCCATGGTCCTGGGCGCGATCGGCAACGTCTTCGGCAACAACGTGATCCGCCGCAACTTCGTCCAGGGCGAGGTGGAAGCGGTCATCAAACCGCTGATCGAGGTCGAGGAGTTCGGCGCGGGCCTGGCCGGCTAGGACGCTCTCTCACTTCCCGGCGCCCCAACCCAAACGCTCTCTCACTTCCCGGCGCCGGGCGGCGGCGGGAATGGGGCCGGGGCCGGCAACCTACGGCTACATGTTCTCGGGCGCCTCGATGCCCAGCAGGTCCAGACCCTCGGTGAGCCTGTGGAGGACCAGTGTGCACAGGGCGAGCCGCGACTCGCGGACGGACTCGTCCGCTTTCAGGACGGGGCACTGGTCGTAGAACGAGGTGAAGAGCTGCGAGAGTTCGAACAGGTACGCACACAGACGGTGCGGCTCCAGCAGCTCGCCGACCCTCCGCAGCGTAGCGCCGTACTCCAGCAGGTGGAGCGCCAGGGCACGCTCGGCGGGTTCGACGACGGCGATCCTTACTCCCGCCGTCGGCTCCCCCTCGAGGGGCCCGGCCTCCGCCGTCCCCGGCGCAGCTCCCGCCGGAGCCCCGCCAACGGACACAGCCTCCCCCGCCTTCCGCAGGATGGAGCGGATCCTGGCGGCGGCGTACTGCACATACGGGCCGGTGTTCCCGCTCAGTGCCAGCATCCGGTCGAAGTCGAATACATACTCGGTATCATGCCCCACGGAGAGGTCTGCGTACTTCACGGCACCGATCCCCACCTGCCGGGCGGTCACGGCGCGTTCGTCCTCCGAGAGGTCGGGACGGCTCGCATCCACCACGGCGCGGGCGCGTTCCACGGCTTCGTCCAGCAGCGCCATGAGCTTCACCGGAGTGCCCGAGCGGGACTTCAGGATCTTGCCGTCTTCGCCCAGCACGTTGCCGATCTGCACATGAGTGGCCTCGACGGTGTCCGGCAGCCATCCGGCTTCGCGGGCGGTTTCAATGACCATCCGCAGGTGGACGTTCTGCGGCGCGCCAACGACGTACAGGATGCGGTCGGCATGGAGTTCGTGCACCCGGTACCGGATGGTGGCGAGGTCGGTCGTCGCGTACCCGTAGCCGCCGTCGGATTTGCGGATGATGAGCGGCAGCGGCTCGCCGTCCCTGCCGGTGAAGCCCGCGGGGAACGTGCACAGCGCGCCCTCGCTCACGCGGGCCAGGCCGCGCTCCTCCAGTTCCTGGCACAGCTGTGCTAAATGGGGATCGTACGAGCTTTCGCCGGCGATGTGCTCGTCCTCGAGGCTCACCCCCAGCGTGGCGTAGATGGCATTGAAGTAGACCTTCGAATGGTCCACCAGACGCTGCCAGACTTCCAGCGTCTCCTCGTGGGCCGACTGCAGCGACACCACGCGAAGGCGGGCCCGCGTCGCAAAGCTGTCCGGACCGGAATCGGAGTTGTCGAACTTCGCCCGCGCTGCCTGGTAGAACGCGCTGGGGTCCTCCACGAGCAGGGCGGCCTCGGGCGAATCCTCGCCGATCTCCAGCCAGTGCTCGATCAGCATGCCAAAGGGAGTTCCCCAGTCGCCGATGTGGTTCTGCCGCATCACCGTGTGGCCCAGCGCCTCAAGGACCCGGACCAGGCTGTCCCCCACCACGGTGGTGCGGAGGTGGCCAACGTGCATTTCCTTCGCAACGTTTGGGGAGGAATAGTCGACGACGACGCGACGGGCTTGCGTCTCCGGCCCGCCTTGCGGCTGGGGCGCCTGAGCCGTGTCAGCCTGGGCGTTGAGGAGTTCTTCGATCCACGTGCCGTCGAACGTGAGGTTGATGAAGCCGGGCCCGGAGATTTCCACGCCGGTGCAGAGTCCGTCGAGTTCCAGCGCCTCGACGATCCGGGCAGCGGCATCGCGTGGCGGGAGGCCCACCTTCTTGGCGAGGGCCATGGCGGCGTTGATCTGGATGTCCGCGAACTGCGAGGGCCGGACCACCGGATCGGTGTCGCGGAATTCTTCGCCGAACGCTTGGGCAATAGCTGCCTGGACTCTGGGGACAACCATCTCGGCCGGATTATTCACAAACTCAAAATTATCAGCCCAACCCCCTTCCGCCCCTCTCTCACTTCCTGCGGCTAAAGCCAAAACCCTCTCGCACTTTCTGCCGCCCCAAAAAGAAACGCTCTCTCACCTCCCTGCCGGCGGCAGCGGAGGTGAGAGAACGTTCAGAAAAAACCCACCACAGGTGAGAGAGCGTCCCGAAAAACCGGCAGGAACTGAGAGAGCGTCGGTAGTAGTCGGGACTGGCGGGTGTGCAGGCCGGGAAGGGGCGCTGAGGCCGGTAGGGGCTAGGCGTCCGTGCGGAAGACCTGGACCACGGACGGGCGCGGGGCGCGCGCCTGGCCGCGTGCCGGCGTCGTGCCTGCCGGAACGTAGTCCGGGAAGTACGAGTTGGGCGCGTCGAACGTGCCTTCCTCACCCGGGTGCTGCACGGAGACGAAAACGGTGCGCTCGTCGTCGTGGATGATCGGTCCGCAGGTCTCGCCGTCGCGGGGCACGGCCAGGAACTGCTCCACCTTGCCGCGTTCGGCGCCGTCGAGCGTCACCTTGAACAGGCCGTCCGCGCGGCCGATGCCGGAGGGGGCGCCGTCGGTGGAGATCCAGAGGTTGCCCACGGAGTCGAACGCGAGGTTGTCCGGGCAGGAGATCGGCGAGACCTGGTCCACCGGGAAGCCGGAGAAGTAGGTGACGTCGCCCTGGGCCGGATCGCCGCAGACCATCAGCAGGTTCCACGTGAACTTGGTGGAGGTCTGGTCGCCGGTTTCGGTGATCTCCACGATGTGGCCGTCGCGGTTGGCGTTGCGCGGGTTGATCTCGGTGGCGCCTTCCTTGCCCACCTTGCCGCGGTCGGAGTTGTTGGTGCAGGCCACGTAGACCTTGCCGGTGTGCAGGCTGGGCTGCACGTCCTCGCAGCGGTCCATCTTGGTGGGGCCCACCTTGTCGGCCGCGAGGCGGGTGTACACCAGGACTTCCTCGACGGTCATCCCGGGCACGGCCGAGGCGCCGTCAACCACCAGCGGCAGCCACTCGCCGGTGCCGTCGAACGAACCGTCGGACGGAACAGCGCCGGTGCCGGTGATCTCGGCCGCCGGCGAACTGCCGGTGAACTTGGCCACGTACAGGTTGCCCGCGGACAGCAGCGTCATGTTGTGCTTGCGGTCGCCCTCGCGGTACTTGTCCTTGGAGACGAACTTGTAGAGGTAGTCGAAGCGCTCGTCGTCGCCCGAGTAGGCCACCACATGGCCGGACTCGGCCACGATCACGTTGGCGCCCTCGTGCTTGAAGCGGCCCAGCGAGGAGTGCTTCTTCGGTGTGGAGGTGGGGTCGAACGGGTCGACTTCCACGATCCAGCCGAAGCGGTTGGCCTCGTTCCCGTAGCCGGTGTTGCGGGTGTCAAAGCGGGGATCGTCCAGTTCCCACTGGCGGGCCGTGGGCTTGTTCGTCAGGCCGTAGCGCTTGTCGTAGTCGGACGTGCCCGGGGAGACGAAGTAGCCGTTGAAGTTCTCTTCGCCGGAAAGGATGGTGCCCCAGGGGGTGGTGCCGCCTGAGCAGTTTCCGAGGGTTCCCTTGATCCAGCGGCCCGCATCATCGTCCTTGGTCTTAACCAGGGAGGAGCCCGCAACGGGACCCGTGAGTTCGTAGACGGTGCTGTTCAGGTAGCGGCGGTTAAGCCCGGCACCCTTGACGTAGCTCCACGGCTTGTTCTTGTTCTTCCGCTCCAGTTCCACCACCGTGAGGCCGTGCGCGGCGGCGCCGACTTTCCGGACATCCGCTGCCGGCATGCTGGCCGGGAACATGATGGCGTCGTTGGTGTACTCGTGGTTCGCGAACAGCACGGCGCGGCGGCCCTTGCTGCCCGGGATCTCCAGGATGTCGGAGTAGTCGTTGTTGTAGCCGAACTGCTGTTCCTGGGCGGCGGCCGTCTGGTTGTTGAGGTCGAAGTCCGGCGCGGTGTTGAAAATCGGGTCACCCCAGCGGATGACCGGCTGCCAGGTGAACCCTGCGGGCACGGTCATTTTGTCCACGTCCGCGGCGATGGACGGGATCGCGGTGAACTGCAGCTTGGACTTGCCGAAGCCGTCCTTTGCAGCGGCGGCGAGGCCGGTCCCGCCGTCGGCCACTGCCGTCCCGGCAGACGTTACTGCACTGCCGAGCACGACGGCGAGCGCGCCGGCGGCGCCGAAGCCGAGGGCGGCGCGGCGGGACATCGTGGCAGAGGCGATGTCGCGGAAGTAGCTGTTGGAGCTGGTGTTGCAGACCTCGCCCGAGCAGGCGTTGTCGCACTTCAGCGCACAGGTGACGGGGCTGCGCTTGCCTTTGGTGTGGCCGAGCATGGGTAGCAGGGCAAACTTACGTCCGGTCGTATCAGACATGGGGGCCTTCCAAGGGATGTGATGCGGTCCCGCCCACCCTTCCAGCGGATCCCTACCGGCAGTTGTCAGACAGGTGAAGATCCGGTGAACAGCACGGCGTGGACGCGGCGGAGGCGGTCCAGCCACCAGTCCCGGCGGTCGGGGGCAGCCGCGTAGCGCTCCAGCAGCCCGGCGTCGGCGGCGACGTCGCGGAGGCGGATGGCGCCGTCGTCGGCCACCAGCGGATCCAGCGTGATGTCCTGCTCAAAGAGGGAGACCGTTCCCAGCCCGCAGGCATAGGGCAGTTCGGGGAGCGCCGCCGCCAGGCCCAGTCCGGCCCTGATTCCCACAGACGTGTCCAGGGCGGAACTGACGACGGCGGGCAGCCCCGCTTGGGCGACAATGTCCAGGGCACGCCGTACTCCCCCAAGCGGCGCCACCTTCACCACGATGAGGTCTGCCGCGCCCGCCCGCGCCACACGGAGGGGGTCGGCTTCCTTGCGGACGCTTTCATCGGCGGCGATCAGCACGGGAACGCCGGCAGCCAGCAGCCGGCGGCGCACTTCGGCCAGTCCTTCGATGTCCGGCACCGGCTGCTCGGCGTATTCAAGCCCGACGGCGGACAGCCGGGTCAGTGCCTCGACCGCGGCGGGCACATCCCAGCCGCCGTTCGCGTCCACCCGGATGGCTGCGTCCGGGAGGGCGCTGCGGACGGCGGCAACCCGGGCGGCGTCGTCGTCGAGCGTTTGCCCGCGTTCGGCAACCTTGATCTTGACGGCGTCCACCCGGCCGAAACGGGCCAGGACGTCGGGAACACGGTCCGCGGCAACGGCGGGAACCGTGGCGTTGACGGGGATCACCGAACGGAGCGGCGGCGGAAATCCCTGCCAGCCGGCTTCGATGGCGGAGGCGAGCCAGCGGGAGGCTTCGGCGTCGTCGTATTCGGGGAAGGGGCAGAATTCCCCCCAGCCGAGCGGGCCGTCCAGCAGCAGTGCCTCACGCCGGGTGATGCCCCGGAACTTCACGCGCATGGGCAGGCTCACCACATGGGCGGACGCCGCAAGCTGCTCCAGCGAAGGCAAAGCCGGGAACGAGTCAGGGTGCTGGCGTACTGCGTCGGCGGGCATGATTTCACTCTACCGGCCGCGTCTGACGGTCACGGCTGAGGTTCATGTCTGAGGTCAGGGGGCCTGCGCTTTCAGCGTCTGGGCCGGCAAATCCTGGGCCAGCAAATGGTCAGCAAATCCTTGGTAGGGCCGGCGGCGACTGGGGGCGAGCTTCACGTTTTATGAGACTCGTCGCCGCCGGCCCAGCTCAAGGAGCCCCGGGCACGCATTCCCTGCGGTTAACCGCCTGGTCTGTTGCGGGGCGGCCGGTGTAAAACCCGGCCGGTAATAAAATCCTAGGGATTGGACTCCGGGCCCGCATGAGTGGGTGCTACTCGTTTTTACCGCCGGAAGGTACTCAAGGAAACGGCCATCACGCGCCGCCAGCAGCGCATGATGGCCGCCTCCGGTAAGCGGGCATTCAGTGGGCGTTTGACCCGGGGCTACCGGTGCCCGTGGTCGTCATCCTTGGCGCGGTCCAGCAGCTTGCAGATGTCCTTGGCGTTACGGATGCTGTTGTGCGTAATCTCGCCGGAGACTACTTCCTTCTGGTCGGTCGAAGAGTAGACAACCTTGCCGGACAGCCGCCCTTCCTTGAAGTAGAACGCCTTGGGCAGTCCCTCATCCTCAAAGGCCTTCTCCTCGGCCGGACTCATGGCATACACGAGGCCGGGACCGCGGCCGGAAAGGTAGGCGCTCAGGCCATCCGCAGCCAGCTTCATGGTGAAGGGCCCGGAGATGTCCAGCTCGTCGATGGTGGCCTTGTCCGAGTCGCGGGTCAGGTCCACGGTAATGTCGCCCCGATATTTGATCACCAGGGTTCCGTCGTCCTTCTTCTCGCCCTTGTACTGCAGCTCGCGCTCGTCACCGTATGACACCTTGATGGTGGTGTCGCAGGCCTCGAACTCGTAGTCCGCGTAGTACGCATCGGGAACGGAGACGTACTTCCCGTCGGTGTCCTGCGGGGGCCACGGACCCGCGGCACCTCCTCCGCCGTCGGATCCGGCAAACGCGGGGGCCGAAACCCCCGATAGCAGCGCCAGCGACAGGGTGGCGGGCAGGCACAAAATCCTCATTGTTCGGTTCATGGCAGCACTCCTGAAATGTGGCAGGAGCGGTGGCCCAGGAGCCTGTCCTGCCGATGTAATAACATCAAATGCCATCAAGGCGGCGAGACCAGTTGTGATGCGGTGATCTTGCGGCCGCTGTGTTCAGGCCTGCAATACGTTCAAGCTAGCGCCGCCGTCGCCGGGGTGTCAACGGGCATGGTTTTGCGGACGCCAATGCCCGGCGTGTCACCGTCCCGGGTCATTGGCATCCGCTACGGCCGCCGGCTTAGTGCTGATCGGCTGACGCCCGCTACGTCCCAGCGTAGGAAAAACTGCCACTGCCCGGCACGAGTATTTGCTACCTGTTTTGACGCAGGATTGTTGCCAGTGTCGGCGGCGGATACGGTGCTCCCCTCCCCCGGTCCAGCACCGGCCTCCGGCCTGTTCGCAGCTTTCTGTGGGACGCTGATGGTGATGAGCTCCCACCTTAGAGATTCCCGACGACGGCGGCCCGCCGGGCAGGTGCGCGGCGACGCGGCGCTGGGTGTGCTGTGCATCCTCGCGACGCTGGCCTGTGTGGCAGGCCTGATCGCGACATACTATTTCTTCGTCCGGACCACCACGGGCCAGTACATTGACGAATCCGCGCTGGTGGAGGCCGTGGCCATCCACGGGCCGACCGGGAAGGCCGCCACCAGGTTCCTGGACTGGCTGCCCACGGTGTCACTCGTGGTGGGCGCCGTCGTCGTCCTCTTCGTCACGGTGATCCGGAAGCGCTGGCGTGCCGCCGGCATTGCCGTTGGCGCGTGCGTCGGCGCGAACATCGCCACGCAGGTCCTGAAGGCCCTGTTGCCGGACCGGCCGTTTCGCGGCGTGGAAACCCTGGAGCTGAACTCGCTGCCGTCCGGCCACACCACGCTCGCTGCCTCCGCCGCGGCCGCGGTCTTCCTGATGGCGTCACCACGGTGGCGGCCGTTCGCAGGTTTTGCGGGTGGCAGCTTCGCGATCATTTCAGGGGTGTCCACCGTGGTGAACCAGTGGCACCGCCCGGCCGACGTAATTGCGGCTTTCCTGCTGGTGGGCGCTTTCGTCATCCCGGCCGGCTGGCTCATCATCCGCACCGGGAACGCCTGGAACGTGTGGGACGGCTTCGGCGGGCACTGGGCGTCGTCGCGCTGGTGGCTGCGGCTGCCGGGCCTGATCTGCCTGGTATTTGCCGCGGCCGCTGCGTTCCTGCTCACCCGCTACGTGCCCGGCGAGGGCGGCAGCGGCACGAGCTACTTCTGGGGCGGCATCTCGCTGATCGTGGTGGCCGGATACCTCGCCGCTGTGGCAACCACCGCTCTGTTCGCGTTTGCCGCACGACGGCGGGCGGGTGACAGTCCGGCTAGTTCAGGAACGAGGCGTTGAAGGAGTTCAGGTCCACCGGTACGCCGTTGAGGCTGTGCTCGAACTTCTGCTGAATGCCGATCCGCATGGTGCTGGCGGTGTTCCAGCCGCCGTACTGCACGGGGGCGGGCGCGAGGTAGTCGGCCGTCCAGGTGGAGTAGTTGAGGTTGGTGGCGGTGTTGGTGTCCCAGAGCGGCACGTCGGCGAAGGCCGTGCTGTTGCCCATGAGGTCCGGCCACATGCCGCTGCCGCTGTAGATGACCGGCCGCACGCCCATGCTGCGGACGCCGTCCACCATCTCGCGGGTCACCGGAGGGCTGCCCGGCTCAACGTCCAGGGCGAAGAACTGAAGCTGGGCCGCATACGGTCCCGCGGCGGTGATGCCGCCCCGCCAGCAGGTGGCGTCCCGCGTGTAGACGGCGATCTTCAGGCCTGCGTCCAGCGCCATCTTCAGCTGGGCCTGGGTCCTGGACCACGGGTCGCAAGTACCCCAGGCGGTGGAGTGCATCACGTAAAGCCGGATCCCGGCGTCGTACGCTTTTTTGAACCAGGCGGGATCAGAGATCGCGGCTGTGGTGTCCACTACCTTGACCGACGTGCCGGTGGCGGGCGGACGGACCTTGGCGGGCTGCATCTTCGCCTCCTGGACTGAGTCGGTGCGCGCTGCGCCTTGACGCGCTGACGCCGGCTGCAGCGCTGCCGCCTGGACGCCCGACTGGACGTCCGCCGTCGGCGCGGCCGCGGCGGGGGCCGAAACCGGTGCCGCGGCGGGGGCCGTGCCGAGGCCCAGCAGGAGGGGCAGTGCCGCGAGGGCGGCAACAAGGTTGATCTGAAGCAAAACGATACTCCTGGGTCTGGCCGGCCCGGTTGGATCGGGGGCAGGCATGGCGCAGCGAAGGCCGCGTTCGGGTGGGATGCGCAGTTGATCGAGCCCAGCTCCCGGTCAACCCGTGGGACCGCGCACAAGGAGCGCCGAGGTCCGCCCCCTACTTTACGGAAGTTGAGGCAGGTAGCGAAAAGCGGAAAACGAGTGTTGACCTGCCGGGTGCCTGATTGGTATGGCGCGGCGGAGTTCTGTCCCATTTACATTGCCGCCGGCGGGGGCCAGAATAAATCGCACAACAGCCTCCACTGGCTCAGCAGCGAGCTGCCTTCCGTACTGCTTATCCAGGGGGTTGCTTTCATGGCCGGCATCTACGATTCCAAGCTCTCCACCCGCGTGGATTTCCCGGCCCGGGCCAGGGCGGTTGCGTCGATTCCGTCACTGTTGAGGGTGCAGGGATTCCTGCGTACGCATGCCGGCCGCCAGCACAACCCCGGAATCTGCGACTTCACTTTGGGCAATCCGCACCAAATGCCGCAGGAGGCGTATGTTTCGGCACTGCGGGACCAGCTCGAACCCCGGAACGAAAGCTGGTTTGCGTACAAGACGAACGGCGCCGAAGCCCAGGTTGCCGCGGCCCACTCGCTGCAGCGCCTGCTCGAACTGCCCTTCGAGCCGGAGGACATCATGCTCACCACGGGCGGTTTCACGGCCATCGCCATGGCAATGAAGGCCGTGGCGGATCCTGGCGACGAGGTGCTTTACAGCCTGCCGCCATGGTTCCTGTACGAACCGATCATTGTTGAGGCCGGACTGGTGCCGGTTAAAGTGCACATCAACCCCGAGACGTTCGACCTGGACCTGATGGCCATTGCCTCCGCCATTACGCCGCGGACCAGGGTGGTGATCGTCAATACGCCCAACAACCCCACGGGCCGGATCTACCCGGAGACACTGCTGGTGAAGCTGGCCGCGATGCTGGAACTCGCCTCGGAGCGGAACGGGCGTCGGATCTACCTGCTGTCCGATGAGGCCCATAACCGGATTGTGTATGACGGCGCCCGCTTCCACAGCCCTAGCGAGTTTTATCCGTACACGCTGCTGGCATACTCCTACGGCAAGACGCACCTGGCTCCCGGCGAGCGCGTGGGGTACCTGGCGCTGCCACCCACCATGCCGGACCGGGAGGGCCTGCGCGAGATCCTGAGCGCCCTGCAGGTTGCCATGGGCTGGATCTACCCCAACGCCCTGCTCCAATACGCGCTGCCTGCGCTGGAGACGTTCACCATCGACGTCGGGCAGCTGCAGCGGAAGCGGGACCGCCTCTACGAGGAACTGACCGGGATGGGCTACCAGCTGCACCGGCCGGAAGGCTCGTTCTACCTCTTTGTGCACTCGCCCGTGCCCGACGACGAAGCCTTCACCGAAACCCTGGCCACCCGGAACGTCTATGTGCTGCCGGGCGTCCTGTTTGAAACACCAGGGTTCTTCAGGATCTCGCTGACCGCCAACGAGGACATGGTGGAACGCAGCCTGCCCGTGTTCGCAGAGGCAATCCGGTTCGCGGAAGTCGGGTAGGGGCGGAATGCACCCGCCGTTCGGTCGAACACGCCGGGCCGTGTGTTGACTCACCGCTGGTCGCGGAGGAATATCGCAGGTGTCCGCACCGGCGCTGTCAGGGCTCCCGCCGCCGTGCAGCGCGGGTGGCCCCAGCCGGAAGAAGGATCGCCCATGTCCATATTCGCCACCACTCCCGAAAGCCAGGCGTTCGGCCAAAAGGCGAAGATTTACGACGACGAGCTCCGGTCCCGCGGTTACGTCGCCAAGCATGCCAAGGATCTGGCGGTGAACCCGGAAGCGTACCTGGCGTTCGAGGCGCTCATCAGCGCCATCACCCAGAACATGGATCTGCGGCGCTACGAGCTGGTCACGCTTGCCGCCGCCCAGGCGCTCGGATCCGCCCACTGCCGGCTTGCCCACGGGCTGAAGGCACTGCGTGCCATTGACGAGGAAGAGCTGATTCAGATCGCCCGGGACTACCACAACGCGGGGCTGTCACCGGCGGAGGTGGCCATGATGGAGTACGCCGAACGGATCAGCACCGACGCCGTGAACATGACGGACTCGGACACGCTGGAGCTCAGGGACCACGGCTTCACCGACCGGGAAATCCTGGACATCACCCTCGCGGCCGGCGCCCGCAATTACCTGAGCCGCGTGCTGCAGGCCATCGCGGCCGAGGTGGACGTTCCCACCAAGCTCTCCCCGCAGCTCCGCAGCGCCCTGCTGGCGCCGCTGGCGAAGTACGGAGCCGCCGCGAAGCCCCGCCACCGGGACGACTGAACCGGCCGCCGTCGCCCGTTCCTTTGGCGTACGCCAAGGCCGTAACCGGAAAACCGCTCGTCTTCCCCGTCGGGCAGCCGGGATTCGTGTTCGGCGGAGGCGACGAGTGCCCTGATGGACTCCATGGCGCGCGCCCTAACTAACCCTGCCGGCGGTACGTGGCTTCGACCACCTGGTACGGGTCGTATCCCGGAACCAGGTTGTGCATGGTGATGCGTCCGCCGTTGCCGCTGCCGGGCTCGACGTGGATCTGCCAGCCCCAGTCGGGACCTTCCGGGGCGGGATACGTGCAGGCCAGCCGGACCACGCCGTCGTCGTCGATGGTCCCGGACAGGGTGAGCCACTGCGGCGCCGCATGGAAGGAGTCCACCCACACCGCCGTCGCGCCCGTTCCGGAAGCGTGGGAGTCCGACGGCGGCGCCTCGCCTGCCGCCGTCGCCTCGCCCGCCGCGTTGGCGTCACCCGCCGGGCCCGAGTCCGCCGGGCCCGAGTCCGCCGGGCCTGAGCCCAGGAGCAGCAGGCCGTTCTGCGGCTGGCCCTCGTGCGACCACGTGTACTCGATGGTCACGTAGTCCTTGGCCGTCACGGCGACCGTCGCGGCCGACACTGATTCCTGGTACTCATCCGTGGGCATGAACCGGAAACGGTTGTGGCCCTGCCAGCTTCCGGTGAAGGGCGCCAAAACTTCGACAATTTTCATACGGGCAGTCTGTCCCGGATCCGCCCTCACCGCTAGTGGCGCCACGCCAGCGCGGCGCCCGCACCGCCGCCAAGGAACCCCAAAGCGACCGCCAAGGAACCCCCAACGAACCCCCTAGCCCTCCGGCTCGACCTCAGACATATCGCCGACGCCGGGCGTGCCCTCGGCGAGCGCGTAGCGATGCAGCACCGCACCCTTCGGCGAGACGACCACCGGCTCGATGATGGTGAGGTTGGTCGGAACCACCCCGTCGGCGAAGACCTTCTTTCCCTTGCCGAGCAGGATCGGATACACCCACAGCGTGAGCCGGTCGAAGAGCCGCTCGGCGAACAGGGTCTGCACGAAGTTGAGGCTGCCGATCACGTGGATGTTCTGGTGCCGGTCGCGCAGTTCGCTCACGCCCGCCGCCACATCAGGGCCGAGCAGTGTGGAGTCGGCCCACTCGAGGGCGGGCGCCTGGCGCGAGGCAACGTACTTCGGGATGCTGTTGAACAGCCGCGCGATCTCACCGTTCTGGTGCGGCCAGTACGCGGCGAAAATATCGTAGGTCCGGCGCCCCAGCAGCAGCGCGTCCATCCCCGCCATCCCGGACTGGATCTGCCCGCCCACCACCTCGTCGATGAGGGGTGCCTGCCAGCCGCCAAATTCGAAGCCGCCTGCCGCGTCCTCCTCGGGGCCGCCGGGCGCCTGCGCCACGCCGTCGAGCGTCGTGAACAAGTCAATATGGATCAGTCCCATGCCGTGTTCCTCCTCTGCCGCCCGTCGTCGCCCCGGCGACGGGATCACTTCGAGGCTGGCACACGGGGCTCTGTGATGTCAGTAGTTGCGGCGGTGCTTTAGCCGTGGAATGGTGATGGCAAATACGACGGCGGCGGCGAACCCGAGTACGCCGGTGGCCCACACGCCGGCCCCCAGTGAGACGGCGGCGGTGACGCCGGAGAGGAGCACCGGACCGCCGGTGGCGCCGGCGTCGGCAATGAAGCGCCAGAGCCCCAGGAACTGGCCGCGGCCGCGGTCCGGGGAGAAGTCGGCGCCGAGGGTCATGATCAGGCCGGAGCTGATGCCGTTGCCGAACCCGATCAGCAGCGCGGCCAGGAGCAGGCCCACAAAGCTGCCCGTCAGCGGGATGAGCATCAGCGCGATGCCCATGATCACCGTGGACGGGATGGCCACCCACTGCCTGCCTTTGCGGTCCATGAGCTTGCCGGCCGGGTAGAACACCAGCATGTCGATCGCCCCGGAGAGTCCGTAGATCAGCGAGGCGTGCGTGGCGTCCATGCCCAGGTTGTCCGCCCACAGCGGGATGACCACCTGCCGGGAGGCGCGCAGGGCGCTGAGCAGCAGGATGCCGGCGCCCACGGTGAGGAACACGCCCGCGTGGGACCTGGCGATGCCGCGCATGGTGGGCTCCGGGCCGCGGTGCGCGTCGCCCGAACCGCCCACAGCCGGCAGGTCGGGGATGGTTACGGACAGGACGGCGGCGGCTGCCATGGCCGCCACCCCCACCCAGTACGCGCCGCTGATGCCCGCAAACTGCATCACGCCGGCGCCCACGAACGGCCCGATGAAGATGCCGATCCTGCTCACGCCGCCCAGGGTGGACAGGGCGCGGGCGCGGAAGGCCACCGGCACCGCTTCGGTCAGGTATTTCTGCCTGGCCAGGCTGAAGACGCTAGCGGACATTCCGACGACGATCATCGCCACCGCGAGCAGCCACAGTCCATGGGGAATCACCGAGGACAGCCCCGCCGCCGTCAGTGCCAGGGCACCCGCCGCCGCGGCGCCGACGATGGACCAGCGTTCGCCGAATTTGAGCGTGATCAGGGAGGCCGGCAGGTTGAAGAACCACGACCCCAGGCCCGATCAGCGTGACAATCAGCGCGGCCACCGCCACGGACGCGCCAAGGCCGCGCGCGGAAAGCGCCACCACCGGCAGCACGGCTCCCTCACCGATGCAGAAGAGCAGCGCAGGCCCGAACGCGGGGACGGCAATGCTGCGGAGGCTGAAGGGTTTGGTGGCTTGTGCGGAGGTCATCCCTTTCATCCTATGCAGGCCCGGCCCGGGTGGCCGCCGGCCCGACTACAGGACTCGCAATACGGATTTTCGTGGCGGAATGGAATTTGATTGTTTGGCCGCAATGTCTGTGGCATTCTTTGCATGTCGCTGCGCTTCCGGGGCCAGCGAATACTGGGGGCTACCGGAGGTCTCATCGCTGCACCATTTTCCCCCGGCTCAAATGTCTAAACGGGGAGAAATCAATTGCACCTATTCACCACAAGTCTGCGCTCGTTGCGGAATACCAGAACTGCAACAAAGGCCGCAGCCGCCCTCACCTGCACCGCACTGCTTTCGGCCACTTTCTTTGTGGGCGGCACGGCAGCCACTGCGGCTCCGGTGGCACCGGGTACGGAAACGTCCAATGCCCAGGGCGAGCAGGTGGGAGCCCCTGCGGTCGCACCGGCACCCGCTCCTAAGGCGCTCGACGCCGGTCAGGCACCCGCCGCCGGCAGCGGCGCCGTCACCGAACGCGGTGCCATCACCGAGGGGGCCACGCCTGCCGGTGGGAGCATCGACAGGACGAACAGCCAGCAGATCACCGATGTCTTCAACGCCATCAATGCCTTCCGCGCCACCAAGGGCCTGAAGGCAGTGACGTTCAATGCCACGGTGTCGGAAATGGCCGAGGACTGGTCGGACAACATGGCCATCAACGGCTTCAGACACAACCCCGGCTTCCACACGGATCCCCGGGTGGCGGGCCGCTGGACCATGGCGGCGGAAATCATCGCCGGCCGCCCTGATTACTCCGGAGCCGGCCTGGTGGATCAGTGGATCGCTTCAGCCCCGCACAATGCCATCATGAGCGACCCCGGCTTCACCACCATCGGCGTCGGCATCGCCCGCGTCCAGAATGAGGTGTACCTCCTGGGCACGGTCAACTTCTTCAACTTCGAGGTTGCCCCGGCCGGCAGCTACACCACGGCTGCGGACTTCCTGAACGGCGGATCCGAAATTTCCGGGCCGTTCGCGGATGTGCCCGCCGGAACGCAGTTCGCGGGCGAAATCAACTGGCTCGCCAGCAAGGGCATCAGCACGGGCTGGAACGTGAACGGCACCACCACGTACCGCCCGGTGACACCCGTCAACCGCGACGCGATGGCCGCGTTCATGTTCCGCCTGGCCCGCCTGGGAGGACAGCCCGACTACACCCCGCCGTACTACTCGTGGTTCGATGATGTTGCTCCCGGAACGCAGTTCTACAAGGAGATGAACTGGATGGCGGAGTACGGCATCTCCGGCGGCTGGGATGAAGGCAATGGCCAGTACACGTACCGTCCGCTGACCACCGTGAAGCGTGACGCCATGGCGGCGTTCCTCTACCGTCTGGCGGGCGAGCCCGCGTTCACTCCCCCGGCCACCTCACCGTTCGCGGATGTGACTACCTCAACCCAGTTCTACAAGGAGATCACCTGGCTTGCCTCCGTGGGCATCTCCTCCGGCTGGGACGAAGGAAACGGAAGGTTCACCTACCGTCCGTTCAACTCCGTCAACCGCGATGCTATGGCGGCCTTCATGTACCGCCTGTACAGCATGTAGGTCAGCGTGGGTCGTTAACGGTCGATGCGGCAGGCGAGTTCATAGCCCTCGATCTCGTGAGTGACGGCGTAGTCGGTGGATGGGTGCAATCGCTCAGCAATTTTTTTCAGGTTGCCCCATTCCTTGGGAATGCCTCCGGCAATCCGGTCCACGAGGATGCAGTCCGGGGTGGGGTTCGTGTTGCCGATCCAGTACACGTCGTGGTCATCGACTAGATAGTTCATCAGCCCGATGTCTGTCTCAACGCTCGCCCCCGCCGGCACGGGGGCGAGCACGGCCGCGGCGGCATCAGCCCGGGCGGGCCTGGTCCAGGCTTTCGGGTCAGTGATGGTGCGCAGCGGAAGACTCGGTTGAAGCACGACTGCTGCAGTGATCGCGATGGCGACACCATGGGAGGTATATGTGCGCAGCCAAGCCCAGCGGCTATCGGGTCCGCGATCGATCGCGTCGAGGAGGGCGACGAATGCGATCGGCATGAGGACCGCACTGTAGTGCCAGGTGGGCCCCCAGTAGCCGTCATTGGTGGCCAGGAACCGCCATGCCAACGTCGGAACTAGCACGAGCGCAATTGGGGACCTTGCTATCAACCCTCCGGTGAACACGATGAGCAGCAGCAGAGTCTCGCCCTTGGACGGATTGAAGAGCGAAGCGGGGTCGGACAGGATGGCCATCGGGTTCGCATTGCCTGCATATGCCCATGCCCCCTTCGGGTTCAGCAGAGGCAGGATGACCAGGGTGGTCAGCGCGAACCAGCCGAACCCCCACACGGCCAGCCAGAAACCGATCGGTTTGCGGACACGATAGGCGATGAGAAGGCCGATTGCGACCACGGTAAGCCCGAGGTCTTCTTTCACGAACACCAGGGGTGCTGCCCAGATCGCGGCCGCGCACCACCGGCTCTCAAGAACAGCGACGAGACTGGCGGTGAGGAGAGGAACGGCGAGGGCAATTTCGTGAAACTGAGCTTCCGCGGCGTACTGCAATCCCCAGCTAAGCCCGAATGCGATCCCAAGAAGGATGCCCGCCGCTAGGCCGAGGCGTCGTTGCGCTGCGCGGGCGAGGATGCCTGCGGCAGCTGCGAAGCACAGCGCCTGGATCACGAGGAGGGTGAAGGCGTGGGGGAAGGCAGCGTAGACCGGAGCGAGGATGGCCAGCAACGGGTGGAAGTGGTCACCCAGGAGGTTGAACCCGTCACCCTTCACCGTCACAATCGGCACCTGTAGCGTGGCGTACCGGTCGAGGAGTTGGGCGAAAATGCTCAGGTCCCACGACTTCACCGTGAACCGCGACCACTGCCACGCTGCGAACACGACGTACGCCGCGGCGACGATAACTGCCACGGCGCCCGGTGCTATCCACAGAGCGTGAGCGCGGCGGGCTGGCTCTAGGCGAGTGGCAGGCTGCACAGCGGCCACAGGCCAGACAAGATGTTCATCACGGAAACGACTCTAACCCGAGTTCACTGCATATCGGCGGCCCGATCCTGGGTTGGCCTGACACGCCGCGCGGTGCATGGAACGGCTGGAGGAAGCATTTGTTCGACATGTTAATCCGGCCCGAATAGACTTCGCTCACTTGCACTTTTCCGGGTGCCGTTTGGATTCATTCTCTGGGGGAACAATTGAAAATGCTCGGGCGGCCCAAAACATTGGGGCCGGTAATCCTCGCGGTGATTCTGCCGCTGCTGTTTATGGCACCGGCGCCGGTGGCCACCGCGGCAGTCGAAGCCTCCATCAGCGGCACGCTATCCGTTCCCCGGGGTGCGGATGTGAAGAATGCGTACGTGGCAATTTCGGGGACCAATTACTCCCGGCAGATCGGCGTTTCCGCGGACGGTTCATACCGTTTCGGCGAACTCGCCGCCGGGTCCTATACGGTGCGTTTTGACTACCAGTCGTGGCCCAGCCCGGACAGCGCCCGTCCCGCCCCGCAGTGGTACAAGAACGGTGCCACGTTCAGCCAGGCCACCAGCATCACGGTTGCAGCCGGCCAGAGCGTCGGCGGTGTTTCGGCAACGCTCGACGACGGCGCTTTCATCAGCGGCCGGCTCACCGTACCGTCGGGCGTGGACGCCTCCAAGGTCAGGATTGTTGCCAGCGAGACGGGCCATACCAGCTACCTGCATTCCGCCACGGTGTATGCGCGGGCCGACGGCAGCTACACGCTGAGGGGCCTCCCGCCCGGCCGGTACCAGCTGTCCTTTTCCTCGCAGGACCGGGCCGGCGGCGGCATTGTCAGCACCTACTACGGCGGGTCCACCGAGGCCGCCGCCAAGGTGCTGGAGGTCCCCCACCTCGGCGGCATCAACAACGTGGACCAGTCACTCACCGCCGCCGGGGCCATCAGCGGCACGGTCACGGTCCCAGACGGCATCTCGCCGGCAGGGGTCTTCGTCACGGCCAATCCGCAGGACGGGTCCAGCGGGGTTCCCAGCGCCCGGACGGATGCCGGCGGAAACTTCGATATCGGGCATGTGACGCCGGGGACGTACAAGCTCCTCTTTGAAGCGGACGGCCTGGAGCCGCAGTGGTACGGCCAGACTGACTGGTCCGTGGAGTCGCCCGTGCTGACGGTGGAGGCCGGGCAGGTCCTTTCGGGGCTGACGGAAAACATCCTCCTCACTGCCCCCGCCTCGCCGCTGGTGTTCGCCGACGTTCCCCCGGGCACCCAGTTCGAGGCGGAGATCAACTGGCTCGCGGGCCAGGGCATCAGCACCGGCTGGATTGAACCGAACGGTTCCAAGACGTACCGTCCGCTGGGGCCGGTGAACCGCGACGCCATGGCCGCCTTTATGCACCGGCTGGCCGGCAAACCGGATTTCTGGCCGCCGCCCGTCTCGCCGTTCGCGGACCTCGCTCCGAGCGACATGTTCTTCAAGGAGATCATCTGGCTCACGGCCCGGAACGTTTCCACGGGCTGGGTTGACGGCAACGGCACCCGGACGTTCGGTCCGAGCAGGCCGGTCAACCGTGATGCGATGGCCGCCTTTATGTACCGCCTCGCCGGCAGGCCCGCTTTTGATCCGCCGGCTGCCTCGCCGTTCACGGATGTGGCCAAGGACAACGTGTACTATCACGAGATCACGTGGCTGGCCGCCCAGGACATCTCCACCGGCTGGAAGGAAGCGGACGGGACCAAGACCTTCCGCCCGTACCAGGCAGTGAACCGGGACGCCATGGCGGCGTTCATGTACCGCTTCGCATCCAAGTTCACCCCGGTGTAGCCCAGGATCGAATCCTCCCCGGGGACCTCTCTCGTGCCGGCCCTTTGCGGACTACGATCAGAAGTATCGCGGAGCACGTCTTCGCAGTTCCCGGCTTTAGGACGATTTAAGGACGAGACATGACATCGAAGTCCGCCAACACGCGTGAACCGGTTGAACAGCCAGCTGACCTCGGCGGCGGACTGGCCGGCCGGCTTAGTGAGCTTGCCCGTGAGCTGCAACAGGAGCAGGACACTGAAGCGATCCTGGCCATCATTGTCCACGCCGCCCGGGAACTGATCCCGCACGTCACCGAGGCCTCCGTCAGCCTGGTGATCGGCCGCCGCGAGATCCAGTCCCGGGCCGCGTCGGGTGAACTTCCCCTCAGGGTGGACGCGCTGCAAAGCGAAAGTGGCCAGGGTCCCTGCCTCGACGCCGCGTATGACCAGCGGGTGGTCCGGGTGCCCGACCTGAGCAAGGACATGCGGTGGCCGGATTTTGCCCAGGCGGCCTATGACATCGGCGCCCGCAGCATGCTCTCCATCCAGCTCTTCGTGGAGGGGGACAAACTCGGTGCCCTGAACCTCTACGGCGATGAGGTGAACGTCTTCGACGAGGAATCGGAACAGATCGCCCTCCTCGTGGCTGCCCATGCCGCCATCGCGTTCTCCGATGCCAAGGAAATCGAGCAGCTGACCCAGGCACTGGACACCAGGGACCTGATCGGCCAGGCAAAGGGGATCCTGATGGAAAGGTTCAAGATCACTCCCCAGCAGGCCTTCCTGGTCCTGACCAAGGCGAGCTCCGAATCGAACATCAAGCTCAGGGACGTCGCAGACCATCTCACCAGCAGCGGGGAAATCCTCACCCGCCGGAGGTGAGCGAAGGAGGCACGATATGAACATCGCCGTTGCCGGGGGAACCGGAACTGTGGGCCGCCATGTGGTCAGCATCGCCAAAGGCCGGGGGCACCACGTGGTGAGCCTGAGCCGCGCCGACGGCGTGGACCTGGTCACCGGCCGCGGCCTGGACGAGGCACTCCGCGGCGTGGAGACGGTCATCGACGTGTCCGGCCCCCGGGCGGTGTCCACCAAGAAGGCCGTGGACTACTTCACCAACAGCACCCAGAATCTGCTGGCTGCCGGGAAGAAGGCCGGGGTGCGGCACCATGTTGCCCTCTCGATTGTGGGTATCGACAGGGCGACGTCGGGGCTGTACGCGGGAAAGCTGGTGCAGGAGGACACCGTCCGGCACGGGGACGTGCCGTGGACCCTGTTGCGGTCCACGCAGTTCCACGAGTTTGTGCCGTTGACCGTCAGCGTGGCTTCACTGGGCCCGCTGGTGCTCGTTCCGCAGATGCGGACCCAGCCCGTGGCGGCGCGTGAGGTGGCAGAGGCACTGGTGGATGCCGCGGAAGCAGGGCCACAGGGCAGGGTGGCGGACCTGGGCGGTCCGCGCCATGAAGAACTCGCCGCCCTGGTCCGCGCCTACCTGAAGCGGACCGGCAGGCGGAAGCGGGCGGTGAAGATCTTTGTCCCCGGCTCCATGGGCAAAGCCATGCGCAACGGCGACCTGATCCCGAAGCCGGGCGCCGCCGTCGGACGCCAGACGTTCCGGGAGTGGCTGGACACGCAACCGTCCGCCCCCAAGTAGCAGACGCGGCCCACGCCGTAAAACCTACACGTACCCGTCCACAATCGCGGCCGCGATCTCCTTGTACGCGCGCCGGGTCTCCGGCTTCAGCACGTCCAGGGTGACCAGGTCGCCGTCGGCCACTCCGCGGTCGTGCGGGACGGCGATCAGCTGCCGGCAGATGCCGGCGAGGTGTTCCTCGATGGCGTCCTTGTCCACGCGGGAGGAGACCTCGTCCTTGTCCGTGATCACCACGATCGCATTGCGGGCCAGGTCCTCGTAGCCGTGGCTGGCGAGCCATTGCAGGGTGCTGCGGGCACGCTTGGCGCCGCTCACCGCGTAGCCGGCGGCGATCACCAGGTTGTCCGCGGACTGCAGGATCCCGCTCATGGCGTTGTGCGTCACTCCGGTGCCGCAGTCGGTCAGGGCCACGGAGTAGTAGCCGGAAATGAGCTTGCGGATCCGGAGGTATTCCTCAGCCGTGAGCGAGTCGGACACTTCCGGGTCCTGCTCCCCCGCGATCAGGTGCAGGCGGCCGGCGTGGTGCATGTAGCGGGCCAGCGCGGTGAGGGAGTCCACGGAGTCGATGTTCTTGAGCAGGTCCGTGATGGTGCGCGGGCTGGACTGCTGGTAGATGCCTTCGCCCAGGGCACGCTCCACGAGGTCGCCCGAGTCCGGGTTGGCGTCGATGGCGCAGGGGGCGTCGCCGCGGAATTCGGCGAGGGTCAGGCCCACGCCCACGGTGGTGGAGGTCTTGCCGATGCCGCCCTTGAGGCTGAGCACCGCCGTGTTGTAGCTGCCCTGCAGCTGGCGCGAGATGCGCCGGCCCAGCTCGTCCTCTTCACGCTGGCGGGGGCCCGGGCCCAGGTTGATCGCTCCGCCGGTCAGGGCGAAAAGGGCGCCGCGGAAACCGCCTTTGGGGCGCGGTTTCTGTTCGCGGACAAAGGAGCCGGGTGAGGTGATGAAGTCGGAGACGGGTGCGTCCGCCGCCGCCAGTTTGGCGGCCTGGCGGGTAGTGTTCGACGGCGGTGTGCTGGGTTCCGCGGGTACGGCGCCCCTGCGCGTGGTGGCGGGCGGCGCGGCCGGCTGTGCCACGGGCTGCGCGGCGGGCCGGGCGGGAGCCGCGGCCGGAACCGGGGACGGCGTTGGTTCCTGGACTCGGGCCTGGACAGTGGCGGAGGCCGGGGCACCGGGCTCGGAGCCGGTTTCCGCCTGGGCTTCAGTTTCTGCCTGCGCGTCCGCGACGGCTGCCGCTTCGGCCCAGGAACTCCGCCGGGTGGGTGCGGTCCGGCTGTTGTTCGGTGTGGCAGCGGCGGGCATGGTTCCTGTCCGGGCATCCGGAGATGCACCAGCCGGGCGACGGAGGTCGCGGCGACGGCGCGTCTGGGGCTGCCCTGCATTGTGTGCAGTGGCGCGTGCGTTCTTATCGGCCGATTCGGGCATGTTCGTCCCCCCAGGACTTTCGGCAAAGCGTGCAACGGCTCTTTACGGCTTCGGTCAAGGAGCAATTCTAGGCGCAATAGGCCAAAAGTCCCCCATAAGCGGGTCAACTCCCGGGAGAAGAGACGCCATTCACAGTTGCCCGGGCAGGGTGCGAGCTTAAGATTGAGGCATGGCCATCTCTCCCGAGCACGAACGCGTCCTGGAACTTCAGGACCTCATCATCGGCACTGAAAATGTCGCCGAGTTCCTGGGGCGCCTGTCAGTCATGGCCGCCGGGGCGCTGAGCCGTGAAACGTCCGGCAAGATCGAATGCGGGGTGACCCTGAAGCGACGGCGCCGGACCTTCACGGTGGCCGGAAGTAGTCCGAAGGCGGTCCTGCTCGACGAGATCGAACAGCGCATCGGGGACGGCCCGTGCATCGAGGCCCTCCGGGTGAAGGAGCCGGTGCTGCTCGCCAACATGGACACGGACCCGCGCTGGCCCACTTACCAGGCGGCGCTGAAGGCTGAGGGGTGCCGGGCCACCCTGGGCGTTCCGCTGGAACTTGGCGAGGATGCCGCTGCCGCCCTGAACTTCTTCGCGTTCGAGTCAGGTGTTTTCACTCCTGCTGTCATTCAGGAGGCCTCGGATTTTGCGGATATCGCCGGAGGCGCCGTCCGGCTGGCGGTCCGCCTGGGCTCAGCACAGTCGCTGGCGGACGACCTGGCCGCCGCCCTGGAGAGCCGCACGTCCATCGATCTGGCGTGCGGGGTGATCATGGGCCAGAACCGCTGCAGCCAGGCTGAGGCGATGGCTATCCTCGCCAAAGTGTCCAGCCACCGAAACCAGAAACTTCGCGTGGTGGCCGAAGAGATGCTCGCGAACCTGGTGGGCGGCGACGTCAAGACCCATTTCGATGCCTAAGAAATAACGCACGACGCCGGCCCGGCAGCTGATTACCAGCCGCCCCACAGGCGGCCGGTGCCCCTCTCATGACAGTCAGCGAGCCAGCGCAGCCCCGCCGGTCAGCCTTTCGGCGAGCCCGGAGAGCAGGATGCTGATTCCTTCATCCAGCTCCGCCTCGCCGTCGTAGTCGGCCAGTACGGGGGCCAGTTCGCGCAGGTGGGGGAAGTCCCGGGCCGGGAGCCGGTGAAGGCCGAGCCTCAGCAGGGCCACGTTTTCGTCCGGGTCCACGATGAATTCCTGAAGTTCGTTCAGGATGTGGCCGTAGAGGAAGCCGTAGTAGGCGCGGTAAACGTGGAGGGCATCGTTCGGCGCAAAGCCTGCCTCGATCAGAAGCCCCAGAATCTGTTCCAGCGGCCGGAGGGTCCCCAGTGGACGGAGCCCCAGCGGGGTGGACAGCGGACGTGTCACCAGCAGCGGAACAACGTTGGGATGCCTCAGGGCCAGGAGCCGGAGGTCGTGCGCGATCCTGCGCAGCTGCGCCTGCCAGTCGGGGTCCTTCGGGAAGATCGCCAGCTCGTTGAGCACCAGTTCCGTGATCCCGTCCAGCAGGTCGGCGCGGTTGGCCGCGTAGCGGTAGAGGCCCATGGGGTCCCGGTCCAGCGCTTGCCCCAGCCGGCGCATGCTCAGCGCCTCAAGTCCCTCGGAGTCCACCAATTCGAGCGCGGTCTGAAGGACTGCCTCGCGGTTCAGCCGTCTTCTGGAATCTGTGTCCTGCGGGGCTGACATGGCGGGGGTCCTTACGTCGGGGATGGCCGTCGGAGCGTGCGCATCCGGCTGTTCACTCTTGCTTAACCTGTAGTCTACGCCTAGAGTCTACGGTGTAGAGGCATTCAGCGGGATCATTTTGAGAACGTCCGGATGCTCCTCGTCACTGCTGCTTATCCAGGGCGTGGAAGGCCTCAGGCCTTGTGCAGGTATCTGAGGTTCAGCTGCTGTAGCCGAATGGCGGCACTTGACGCACAGTACGGAAAGAGCCAACCATGGGCGTTTCAAAAATCGACCGTTTTCTCAGCGAAGCCACCACTCCGGACCAGGAGGGCGACGCATCGCTCAGGAAAGACCAGCTCTACGGGCTCTACACCAGTTGGTGCATGCTCAATCAGTTCGCCCCGGCAACCGCCGGGGAATTCTGGTCGGAGATGAAGAGCCGCAGAATCAGGTCTTCGGACAGCCGCCTGCGTATGACCGGCGCAGCCGCCGCGGACTACATCCTGGCCACCCGCCCCGTTCTGGTCTAGCAGACCCAAGCACAGTAGACGCACGACGACGAAAGGCCGGTTCGCGGTCAGCCTTGGGGGCTGACCCGGGAGCCGGCCTTTTCCGCGCCTACCGGGGCATTGCCCGCCGGGCCATTGCTAACGGGCCAGCGCCTTCATTCCCTGCTTGGTAAGCGACGAACGCTGCCCGCAGTTGGAGCAGGTGATGCGGTACGAGCGGGACATGGTGAAGACCGGGATGAAGAACAGGGTGAATTTCGACGCCCGCTCCTCGAGATGCTGCTCCACGTACTGGCCACAGTAACGGCACAGTGAATGCCGCCCGGGCAGGGCCCGCAGGACGGTCTTGAGGCCGAAAAGCAGAAGCATGGCTTCCTTTCTGGGTTTTCTCGACCCGGGATGGCGAAACACCGGTTTGCCAGGGTGTTTACGGTCCAATAGTAATCATGCTTACTATTGGTGTGAGGTTTTACACGCAAACCCACCACCGTGCCCCCAGCCGCGGTCGCCCGGAAGGCAGGCAACACGCACATGGCTTTGGCCCAGAACAGACCGGCAGGATGGTCCACCCACCGCCTATTGTCGACGGCGGCCCGCCTGGACGAGCGGAGGATCAACCGCCGGCTGGTTGGCCTGGGCCTCACCAAGTCGTCTTTCGATGCGCTGGATTGCGTGGAGGAGCTGGGCCCGGCCACCCAGAATTGCCTGGCCGATGAGCTCGGCATCACGGCCCAGAGCCTGGGCAAGATCCTGGACCGGCTGAAGGACCTGGGGCTCCTGACCAAGGAGCGCGGGGCGGGCGACGGCAGGATCAGGAGCGTCCGGCTGACCACCCGGGGCCGGTCCGTACTGCGGACTGCCGAGGAACTGGTGCGCGGACTCCCCCGGCCCGAGCTTGAGGTGGAGCTGGATCTGCGGCGGCACCTCGAACAGCACATCGCGCACCTCGCGGAGCCGCCGCATGCCCAGTCCCGCGCCGAAGCCCAGCCCGACCCTGTAACTGAGCCGGACGCCGTAACTAAGCGTGACGCGGAAGGAGCCGGCCCCGAGTGCGTCATGCACCCGCGGCCGGCCCCTTCGAACCGCTAGCTAGTTCCGAACTTGGCGTTGTACCGGTACATAAACGCTGCCATCGCGTCCCGGTTCACCGCCTGGACCGGAGCATAGCTCCTGGACCCGTCCCCGGCCGTCCAGCCGGTGGTGATGCCGGTGGACGCCAACCAGGTGATCTCCTTGTAGAACTGGTTGTTCGTGGCCACGTCCGTGAACGGGGACACGGCCGGCGGCGTGAAGGCGGGTTTGCCGGCCAGTCGGTACATGAACGCAGCCATGGCGTCCCGGTTCACCGCCTGGACGGGGGCGTACGTCCTCGTTCCGTCGGCGTCCGTCCAGCCGGTGGTGATGCCGGTGGACGCCAACCAGGTGATCTCCTTGTAGAACTGGTTGTTCGTGGCCACGTCCTTGAACGGGGACACGGCCGGCGGGGTGAAGGCCGGCTTGCCGCGCAAGCGGTACATAAAGGCGGCCATGGCGTCCCTGTTCACAGGCAGCACCGGACCGAAGGTCTTAGTGCCGTCCCCGGCGGTCCAGCCGGTGCTGATGCCGCTGGACGCCAACCAGGTGATCTCCTTGTAAAACTGGTTGCCCGTTGACACGTCCGTGAACGCCGGCGCGGGAGCAACCGGGGCGTCCGGTGTGGTTGCCGAGGCCAGGCTGGTCCCCGTGCCCTTGCCGTCACCGTAGATCCGCACCTGGACGGTGCTCTTGGCGGCAAGCCCGGTGAGTACGACGTCGGACTTCTGTCCCGCCGCAACCGTCGCCTTCGGACGGGTCAGGTCCCCGTTGACAATGACGTGGTAGTCAACGGAGACCGTCGACGCCGCGTTGTTCAGTGACACCGCTGCCTCCGCCGGCTTGGCCGGATCCAGCGTGATGGTTGCCTTCGGATCCGTGACCGGCGCCACCGGGGCGTCCGGCGTGGTTGCCGATGCCAGTAGCGTTCCCGTGCCCTTGCCGTCGCCGTAGATGCGCACCTGGACGGTGCTCTTGGCCGCCAGCCCGGTGAGTACGACGTCGGACTTCTGTCCCGCCGCAACCGTCGCCTTCGGACGGGTCAGGTCCCCGTTGACAATGACGTGGTAGTCAACGGAGACCGTCGACGCCGCGTTGTTCAGTGACACCGCTGCCTCCGCCGGCTTGGCCGCATCCAGTGTGATGGTTGCCTTTGGATCCGTGACCGGCACCGGGGTTGCTGTCCCGTAGGTCAGTTCACCCGCAGGCTTGTCAGTTCCAACCGTTGCACTCACCTGAACTGCTGCGGTTTCGGTGGTGACGCTGCCGGAGTACAGCTTGCCCAGATCGGCCTTGTTGAACGGCGGAGTGACGACCAGGAGGTACTTCCCGGTGGTCAGGCCCGTGACACTGAACTTGCCTTGCGCATCGGTGAACCCCATGCGGGTCACCAGCGAACCGTCCTTGGTGTATGCCTGGACCATCGCTCCGGAAAGCGGGGCCTTGAGCTTGTCCGTGACGGTGCCGCTGAGGCTGCCGCCCTTGACCAGGCTGCCGTCCTTGCCGGTGATGCTCTGCCCGGTGGTGACCGCAACGGAGCTGGCTGCGCCAACGCCGGCGGACTCGGCCTTGTTCTGGAAGAACTGAGCCTCGGCCAGGGATGGCCCGCTGGACCGGTTGAAGGCAACCTTGTAGCTTCCCGCTGCCAGGCCGGTGACGCTGTAGGCGCCGGTGGCATCGGAGTAGCCTTCCTTGACCGTGGTTCCGGCGCTGTCCAGCACAGTCACGGGGTGCTGCTCGCCGACGGAAAGTCCGGCTACCTTGCCGCTGATTGTCGCGCCCTTGACCAGCGTGGCGTTGATGCCGGTCAGGTCCTGGGCAGCAGTGAGGGGCAGTGCGTTGGCAGTGGCCGCGGTCGCTGCGTTGTTGTACCACTGGTCCACGGCACCGCTGCTGTTGCCGGCGAACCTCACTTTGTAGGATCCGGCGGGGAGGCCCACCAGTTTGTAGCTGCCGTCCGTGGCCACACCGGAAAATGCCATGTAAATGGATTTGCCGTCTGCGCTGTCAGCGTTGACGCTGATGTTCGCCAGGTTGATTCCTGCAGGTACGGTGACCTTGCCGCTGATCGTGGCGCCCTTGGCGAGCAACGCGTTGACGCCGGTAAGATCCTGCCCGGCCGTGACGGCCACGGGGCTGGCTGCGTCCGCGGTAGCCGCGTTGTTGTACCACTGGGAGAGGGCGCCGCTGCTGTTGGCCGAAAACTGAAGCTTGTAGGATCCGGCCGGAAGCCCCACCAGCTTGTAGGAGCCGTCAGCCGATACCCACGTGTTGGCTGCGGGGATCCCCGCAGCACCCGAGGCGGAGGGGTAAGCGGTCACACTGGTGCTCGAGGCACTGATACCGGCCGGTGCGGTGACCTTTCCGCTGATGGTGGCTCCCTTCAACAGGGTGGCGTTGATGTTTGCAATGTCCTGGCCCGCCGTCACGGCGACGGCTGCGGCTGCGTCGAACGTCGCCGCATTGGTGTACCACTGGCTTAGCGCACCGCTGTTGTAGGCGGAGAACTGGATCTTGTAGGAACCGGCCTCAAGGCCCAGGAGACGGTAGGTTCCGTCCGCGGCCACGGCGCCTGAGAGCACATAGCCCGATTGGGATGCCGCGGTGTAGGCCGAAACGTAGATCTGCGTGACGTCCATGCCGGCCGGCAGGGTGAGCTTTCCACGGATGGATGCACCCTTGACGAGTGTGGCGTTGATGCTGCCCACGTCCTGGCCTGCGGTCACGTTAACCGCGGCGGCCGTTTCAATCGAGGCTGCGTTGTTGTACCACTGGGCCAGCGCCCCGCTGTTGGATCCGGAGAACTGGAGCTTGTAGGACCCTGCGGGAAGCCCGTACAGCTGGTACTTCCCGTCGGCGCCCACCTGGGTGCTGGCGGCATACCTGGCAATGTTGTCACCCGAATACGCCGTCACCGTGACGCCGGTGAGGGTGACCCCTGCGGGAGCGCTGACAGTTCCGCCGATGGTGGCGCCCTTCGCCAGGGTGGCGTTGATGGCGGTCACGTCCTGCGCGGCTGCCACGTCCACGGCGGTCGCGGACGCGAAGGTCTCCGCGTTGTTGTACCACTGCGGGAGGGCTCCGGTGTTTCCGGCGGAGAACTGGAGCTTGTAGGAACCGGCTTTCAAGCCAGCCACCTTGTAGCTGCCATCCGCAAACACCTGGGCACCCGAGCTCTGAAGCGATTGCGAGTCTGCGCTGTATACGTTGACGTAGGTGCGGGCGGGGTCGATTCCTGCCGGCACGGTGACCTTGCCGCTGATGGAAGCCCCCTTCACCAGCGTGGCATCGATTCCGGTGAGGTCCTGACCGGCCGTGAGGGTCAGCGCGTTGGCGGCATCAAGCGACTCGGCATTGTTGTACCACTGCGGCAGGGCACCGCTGTTGAAGCCGCTGAACTCCACTTTGTAGGCTCCGGCGGGCAGGCCGGCCGCACGGTAGGTGCCGTCGGCAGCCAGTTGCACGAAGGAGGTGGACATGCCGCTCTGCGGTTCAGTGGGCACCACGTTGACGAACACCGAGCGAAGATTGATGCCGGCCGGCGCGGAAACTTTGCCGCTGATGGTTGCACCCTTGACCAGGGTGGTGTTGATGCCTGCCAGGTCCTGGCCTGCGGCGATGCTGATGGCGTTCGCGGCGCTGAAGGACGCCGCATTGTTGTACCACTGCGTGAGTGCACCGCTCTGGTACCCGTCGAACTTCAGTTTGTAGGAGCCCGCGGCCAGACCGGACAGGCGGTAGGTGCCGTCCGCGGCCACCTGGGTGCTGCCGGACTCATTGGACTGGGAATCGGCCGCATAGTAGGCCACGCGCATGTTGGTCATGTCGACCCCGGCGGGCGCGGTCACTTTTCCGCTGATGCTCGAGCCCTTGACCAGGGTGGCGTTGATACCGGTGAGGTCCTGGCCCTTTGCCAGGACCAGGGTTGCCGCTGCGGCGAACGTCCCGGAGTTGTTGTACCACTGGGTAATCGCTCCGCTGTTGTAGCCGGAGAACTTGAGCTTGTAGGAACCGGCGGCCAGTCCGGCGAGCCGGTACGTGCCGTCTGCGGCTACTGATTTGTACCAGGTCGGGCCGTACTCTGTGTCGGCAGTGGTCGCCGAGACCTGCATGTTGGTCATGTCCACCCCGGCAGGCACGGTGACTTTTCCGCTGATGCTGGCGCCCTTGACCAGGGTGGCATTGATGCCGGTCAGGTTCTGGCCCACGGTCACGGTTACTGCCGTGGCGGCTTCCTGGGTCGCTGCGTTGTTGTACCACTGGGTTTCGGCCCCGCTGTTTTCCCCGGAAAATGCGAGTTTGTAGGATCCCGCCGCCAGACCCTCCATCCTGTAGGTGCCGTCTGACGCCACACTGGCCCAGCCCCACGATGAGGATTGTGGGTCCGAAGGCTGCGCGTTGACGTAAACCGAAGCCAGGTCAACCCCGGCCGGCGCGGTCACGGTGCCGCTGATGGTGGCCGTGTTGGTGTCCACGGCGAGCGCCGGGACGTTTCCGAATAGCAAAGTTGCGGCCAGAACCGCTGCAATAGTGGCGATAATTCGCCTGAAAATGTGCGTGCGCGAGCGCATTACGATGATTCCCCCAATAAATCATGCGACGAACACTGCCCCCCGCAAGTGAACCCTGTTAGTCACAGGTGATCGCACTATATAGCCACGTAATCAATTTTCCCGTCGTTTTTCCTCAAGATTGTAATAAATGCGTTTGCAGCAAAATATTTCCTTTCCACGCGGCCGGAAGAGACTTCCGGAAGCGCAATAATGAAGAGCATTGCCCATTGTTTGACTTGGAGATAAGTGAAAAATCCTGTCGGCGCACGGACGTTCACCTGGGCGCCGGCGCTTTCCATATGTGTCATGGTGGGTTCCTTGCTCGCATTTCTGCCGGGCGGCCTGTTCCGATTTGCCTGGGCCAAGGTGGTGGTGGTGCTTATGGCCTTGGGCGCAGGGCTCCTGGCCGGACGCGCCAACCAAGGCGGGAGCGGACACCTGCCGCGGTCCACCGTGGTTCTCCTGGGCGCAGGCTCGGGAATTCTGCTCCTTGCCGCGTTGCTGTCCTCCAGTCCGGCCGCGGCCCTCCTTGGCCGGTGGCCGCGGTACGAAGGGGCGTTGGTCCTCGCCGTCTACGCCGCCGCGCTGGCGCTGGGCGCGAAGCTCCTGGCCGGCCCGGGCAGCGCCTCCAGGTGGCGGGTCCTTCACCGCGCCCTGGCTGTGGCCGCACTCCCCCTTGCCGTGATCTGCATCCTCGAGTCCGCCGGCCTACGGCCCCTGGGCGGCGCAGCCGACCTGAGGCCGGGAGCCACGCTGGGAAACGCCTCCGATCAGGGCCTGGCGGGTGTGATGATCGCCGCCGCCCTGGCCCTTCCTTCGCTGCAGCCGGGGAAGTCATCCTGGCTGTTGCGGACAGGCTGTGCCGCAGGAGTCCTGATCGCCGTCCTGTCCGGCTCGCGGGCGGCCTTGCTGGGCCTGGTGGCAGTGGTCATCGTCAGCGTCCTGGGCGTCTTCTTCGCCGGGCGCTCCAGTACGCGCCCCAGTAGGCAAACCCCCATGCGAGGCCTCACCCGGAAGGGGATGGCCGCAGCGGGAGGCTCGCTCGCCGGCCTGGCGCTCCTCATCTTCCTGGTCCCCGGCGCACGGGACCGCCTGTTCTACGGCGATACGGTGACCGGCCGGTGGCTCCTGTGGCAGCAGACCCTGGAGATGGCGCAGGAGCACCCGTGGTTCGGGGTGGGTCCCAGCGCCTTCGTCGACGCGTTCCCTGGCTACCAGACACAGCAATGGGCGGTGCAGACGGGCGGCGATTTTCCGCCTGACTCTCCGCACTCCTGGCTGCTTCAGGCGCTGATCGCCGGAGGCATACCGCTGCTGCTCCTGGCCCTGCTCCTGGCCGCCTCCACCCTCAAGACGGCCATGGTCCGGATCCGTTCCGCGGAGGGAATCCACCGGGACACCCTCATCAGCGCGCTGGCCGCCGTCGTGGGTTACGGCGTCGGTCTCCTGACGGGCTTCACGTCCCCCGGCACTACGCCGCTGGCTGCCTTCATCTGCGGAGGCCTCCTCGCGTCGGCGCTCGTCGCACCAGCGCCCCAGACTGAAGCGCCCGAGCCTGAAGCGCCCCAGCCCGAGTCCTCAAAACTCCGCAGCTGGTTCAAGGCTCCAGCCGCCCGGACGGCAGCAACAGCGGCCGGTGCCCTGGCCGTCGTCGGCGGTCTGGTCCTTGCCGTACCGGCCGCTGCCGCAGAGTGGCCCATGGCGGCCGGTGTGAGTGCCGCCGGGAACGGGGACACTGGCCAGGCGCAGCGCCACTTCCAGGCGGCGCAGGCGCTGCGGCCGTGGGACAGCGACACCGCCCTGCTGGCCGCCCAGGCCTTCGCCGGGCCGGCCGCCGAGGGCGATCCCGAAGCTGCCGCCCGGGCCGTGGAGTGGGCCAGGGTGTCACTGTCCAGGACGCCGGACTCGGTCGAAGCCGGGCTGGCACTGTCCATCGGCTACCTCAACAGCGGGGAATTGCCGGCGGCCAAGCAGCAGCTGGACGAACTCATTATCCGTGCGCCCTACACATCCGGCCTGTACGTCCAGCGCGGCATCGCGTGGTTCGGGCTGGGCCGGCCGGAGCAGAGCATCGCGGATCTGCGGACGGCGGCGGGCCAGTCTCCGGAGTCACCCGTCCCATGGCAGGTGCTGGCGCGGGTGTACCAGCGCGTCGGCCAGGACGGCAATGCGGCACGGGCGCAGGAGCAGGCGGACCGGCTCGCACGCCCGGAACCGCTGTTACAGGAGTTACAGGAGTTACAGGAGTGACAGAAATAAGCTTTAGTGAATCTTGATCATTTCTTTGAACCTACTTGATAGTGCTCCCGAAGAATCGATCTATCGGAGCCGGACAGGCCTCGAAAGGTCTGCGGATAAGCCGCACAAGTTCAAGGGGAACTTCAAATGAGCAAAGTAGCTGGACGCAAGAAGCGCATCATCATCACCACCGCTGCCATGGTGGCAATCGGCGGCGGCGCGGCTTTCGCGTACTGGTCCGCAGTTGGCGTCGGCACCGGTGCGGCAACCGCCGGCAACACGGTGGCTTTCAAGGTCCTCAGCAGCCCGGCCACCGGCGACGCCCTGAGCCCCGGCGGTCCCATCCAGACCGTTGCCTTCACGGTCAAGAACGAAAACACCGGTTCGCAGAACCTGGCAAGCGTCACCGCCAAGGTGGCCAAGGCTGACGGCACGGAGTGGGCTTCCGGAACCTGCTCGGCCACCGACTTCACAGTCACCTCGCCCTCCATCACCACGGGCCAGCTTGCCGCAGGGGCTACCGCCTCGGGCACGGTGACCATCCAGATGGTCAACAAGGCCGCCAACCAGGACGATTGCCAGGGCGTGACGGTACCGCTGTACTTCGAAGCAAAGTGAAGGGGTAGCGCGCTGGCGCTCCTTCTCAACACCGTCAGGTTCACTCCCCAATGGTGAACGTGGCACCCCCACCACCCCCAAGCCGATGTCGAGAAGGTGCGTATGTCTGGCAGGCACAACACCAGCTCCCCCGGAAGCCCCCACGGCTTCCGGCGGGGGCTGGTGCTGTTTCAGCGCCTGATCCGTCGCGGCATTGCGGTCAGCGTTGCACTGGTTCTTGCGGTGCTTCTGGGCGCGCCGGCAGCGTCCGCCTCCTGGTCGGCAACCGGAAAGGGAAGCACGACGGCGGCAGCCGCCACCCTGGCGCCGCCCACCAATGTGACGGTCCCGTCGAGCAGCAACTCGAACGTGTCCGTGTCCTGGACAGGGCAGGCCGGGACGCCAGCGGCGACGGGTTACTACGTCAGCCGCATCACCGGCTCCACCTCCGTTTTGGCCTGCGGCAGCAGCCCGGCTGCGCCGATTACGGGCACCAGCTGCACGGACTCCTCCGTTCCGGAAGGGACGCACAAGTACGTGGTCACGGCAGTGCACCGCTCGTGGAGAGCCACTAGCGCAGCCAGCGGAATCGTCACCGTGTCCAGCATTAATGATCTTCGCTTCGGCGTTCAGCCGGCGGCATCCGTAGTGGCGGGCAGCGCGCTGCCGGCATTCACTGTGGAACTACGGACCGCCTTCGGATGGCCCCTCTGGAAGTCCGACGTCCCGGTGACCATTGGCCTGGCGAGCAATCCCGGCGGCGGCACACTCGCGGGAACCCTGACCGCGTACACCAACGGCTGGGGCGAGGCCACGTTCACCGGACTGGCCATCACCAAGGCCGGCGCGTACACCCTCATTGCGTCCAGCCCGGGATATGCCGGAGTGGTGAGCTCAACGTTCACCGTCACGGCGGCGGCAGCTACCCAGCTGGCGGTTTCCGGTCCGGCTTCGGGCACCGCCTCCGCCACCGCAACGGTGGGCCCCTTCACCGTGCAGCGCCAGGATGCCTACGGGAATCCCGTAACCACCGGCAGCACTGAGGTCACGTTCGCGTCGAGCTCCACGGGCACCAAAGTCTTCGCCGCAACGGCTGGCGGAGCACCCCTCACAAAGGTGACCATTCCGGCAGGGGCCGCCTCGGCGTCGTTCTTCTATGGCGACACGAAAGCGGCTGCGCCCGTCATCACCGCAGCTGCAACAGGCCTGGGTCAGGCCACGGCGCAGGTCAGCATAACGCCGGCAGCAGCCGCCAAGCTGGTCTTCGGGCAGCAGCCCACCAACACGGCGAAGGGGCAGAGGATTACGCCGGTGACGGTGCTGGTGGTGGACCAGTTCAACAACCTGCAGACCACCAGTGTCGCCCCGGTGACCATGGACAAGACGGTCAAGCAGGGAAACCTGGGCGGGACGGTTGTTCAGAGCGCGGTGGGCGGTGTGGCCACGTTCAGTGACCTGACTATCAACCCTGCCGGCGCGCATACGCTGATCGCAACGAGCCCCGGACTTGGAACCGTCACCAGTACGGAGTTCACCTCCGGCGGTTAGCCAGGACAGTGCCGCTCCTACAGAGGCAGGTGTTAGGGAGCGATACGTATGGGGCTATTGATACAAGTAGTGCCAAGTAGGGAAGACGGGTAGCCAGCACTCGTGCAGCGCCCCGGCGTCAACTTCTAGTGTGGATTCATCGCTTCCGGCCGGAGCGGGGCTGCCAACAGGCCCAGGGGGTCCCGGCTCCGGCCAGGCGATACCCAAGGGCCCGCCCTTCGGGTGTGAAGGGGCTGAGCACCCTGCCCGCCCAATGGCGGGCCCTTTACCTTGCTGCGGTTAGACGCGGAACAGCGCCGCTGCCACCACGCCCGCGGTGATCACCAGGAGAATGCCCAGCAGCACGTATCCGCGCCATTTGGGGCCGGAGCGGTGCGGGTTGATGTCTACGTAGGGCACTACTGGCGGACCTTTACGGGAACGGGCTTCGCAACGGCGCCGCGCTTGGCACGGAGCAGCAGGTATAAAGCGGTGAACGGAATGAACAGGGTTCCCATCAAGGCGCAGAGCGCCAAGGCATAGTCAGTCAGGGCCAAGGAATTACCTCCAGAATGCGTCGTTGCACTCGAGGCTGGCACGCCAAGTGAAAACTCTTCGCGTCAACGGCCGGCAACGAACGGTGGGATCCCCCATGTCGGATCGCTCATCACCCTACGCGGGCCGCGGCTGACTTGTCCAACGCAGTATAGGGGCGCCGCGAATCTTGTCAACCGGATGCCGGTTTTTGTTCTCGTGATTACGGACTCAGCGCCCCAGCGCCATCCAAACCACGACGGCGGTGGCAGCGGCCAGCGCCGCCAGCCCCACGTTGGCCAGAACGCGGAAACGCCGCCTCCGCACCTCCCGCCGCAAGTCCCGGGACGTCAGAGCATTCGTATATTTCCCCATGACGGCGATGGTACCGGCACAATGTTTCAGGAAGAACAAATCACGACGTTTAAGACACCGGAATTAGTGCAAGAATCCATTGGCGTCCCGCAGGGGCGGGAAGGAGTTCCGGGTTTCCGGGGGCATGTTCTGCTGGTCCAGCCAGGATCGGACGGGGTACGGATCATCAGCAACGATGTTCCTCGCCACGAAGCGGCGGATCGCTTCCTTGATGGCTTTAATCATGCACTTACGCTACGGGCCGGTAACTCTTCTAGACAGAGTGGTCTGTACTCGTCTTTTCGGGGCATTACCACTCGTTAAAGGGTGAAAGCGGTACTTGTTTCCCCGCGAAAGCAGCAACAGTGTTAGCGGGCATTTCGCGCATTCATTTACGGCGAAAAACCGTGGTTCTAATCGTTTGCACCGCACCTAGCGCCGCTATCCTGCGGAGGCGCATACTTTTAACGCCGTCCCAATCGATGGATGATTTCCACCCGGACGGCTCAACACCGGCAGTGCCCATCGGGTCAGCCGGCATCCTGGCGAAGGCGGGGTTTCCCGCCCCCGTGCTTCGTGTCCCGTGCCGAAAAATGAAATCTCGGGTCTCAGAGGGTTGGAAGAAAAATGAGGAATCGCACCAGAACAGGACTGATGTCCATGGTGGCCGCGGCCGTGCTGGCCGTTGGGCTCGCCCCCGCAACGGCCGTCGCGCATGACGGGTCCGGCCGCGGCGGCGACTCGGATAAGAGTGATGACTGGAAGAAGAGTTCGCAGCAGCGCAAGCTGGTCAAAACGCTGCGGGACGTCACGGACGATTACCGCTGGCTGGATAACGCCGAGAAGGACGGCTACAAGAAGATCACCGAATGCATCGAGAAGGACGGCGTCGGAGCGATGGGGTTCCACTACGCCAAGGAATCGCTGATCGATGACAAGACCCAGGCCCGCAAGCCGGAGGTCCTGGTGTACATGCCCAATGATCGCGGACGCATGAAGCTGGTGGCGGTGGAGTTCCTGTCCACGGCAAAGGAGCGGCCGGAGATCGCCGGCCTGGACTTCGATAACGGGCCGTTCCCGGGTTCCTTCGCCCTGCACGCCTGGGTGTGGAAGGACAATCCGGACGGCATGTTCGCCGCGTACAACCCTGCCCACAGCTGCCCGAAATAGCTGACTCGTAGCACAAGGCCACTCGTGGAGGGTGGCGGCACCGCGGTCCTGCCGGGGCGGCGCCACCCTTCACAACGGTTGCAGGGGCCTCAGCCCTTGGCGCTGATCAATGCTTTTTGCAGGAGGGGAACCAGCTTGGAGTTCCTGCCCCAGACGGGGTCGAAGATCTGCAGTTCCCAGCACTCGGCCAGGGATTTGGCGAGTGTCTCGTTGGTCCAGTCCGTGTACGTCTCGTGGGCGTAGGAAGGGCCTCCGGAGCTGCCCAGCCAGGTGAACTCCCTGGCCCCGTCCAGGGTCACGCAGATCTGCCCGTTGCCGGATTCGCCCGGAGGGAACACCAGCACCACCAGGTCCGTTTCCACGAGCACTGCCGAGATGACCGCTGCCGACTGTTCGGTGCACCGGCCGGTCACAAAAGCGCGCTGTCCGTGGCCGCTGGACATCTCCGCCCCGGGCTGTGAGTCGTCCGTGAGGAAGCCAAGCCGGTTGATGGCGGCCAGGGCCTCGCTCATGGGGCCGTTCTCGCCGGCGTACTGCGGCGCGGCATAACCTGGCACGTAGCTGAGGGAACCCTCAAGCCAGCGGGCGGTCAGTTCGCAAGCGCCTTCTAGCGTGGTGCAGTTGCGCCACGCGTCCTCGTCGGGGACACCTTCAAACATGCAACTATCTCCTTCAAGTTCCCCAGTAGTCACTAGCCGAATGTATCACTGCTCACACTCGTTGTGCTCTGTCACTTGCGTAACACAGCGGTGGGCAACGCGCCGGCAGGAAAACACGAGGAGCCCCGGCACGCTCGTGCCAGGGCCACGCAGGAAGCGGGTCCGCCGGAGGTGGCACGGATGTCACTCACGGGGACGCAAGGTTCCTGGCCACCTTGCCGGAGGACTCTGTGCGCAGACCCGAAGCGGCCGTGGCCGGCGCCTTGAACTTCAATATGAACGGGTCAGTTGGTGTGTGAGCGCCGGCAGCCCCTGGACTGGCATTCTGCCCTACGGCCGGTGCGACTGGGAGCACCGGCGAATCGTCGGCTGCGGCTGCGGCTGCGGCCGGGAGTGAAACCACGGAGCCGCACACCAGTGCCACAACAGCGGGAATCAGGGGCCGGGCGGACGGACGTGTGCGCAGTGCATCAAACATCGCGTAATCCTAGGGGCCGGGCGTCGTCCCCCAGGAGCCGGACCGCGGGGAAACAGAGACCTCGAAATCCGCGTCAAGCATGAGTGTAACAACGACTTTATTTATTTGGACTCCAAGGTCAGCGCCTAGGCCCTGTTGCCCGCGTGTGTTCGTAACGAGCCAGTGACCAGGTTTTGGCTGCCAGCGGGCAAGGAGAACCATAACCGCAAGCCAAGCCTGTGCCCGTGTAACCATAAATGAGTGTGCAAATGACAGTTCAAGGATTTCAACGAGCGTCACCTGTCCACGCTGACCTCCCGCACCGCCGGTCAGATCGCCGCCGGTCCCAACGAACGCTGCCGCAAAACGCCCTGGTGACGGCTCATAAGCCCGAAAGACGCGCCGACAGCTGCTCTTTTGACGCGCTTTTTCAATGGTGCCCGCTTACCGCCTCGCCCGGGGAATGACCGACCGGGCCAAATCAGATACGGCAACCACGGGGAAAATTAAGAGCGCGGCGACAATGGTTAGGATGCTGAGGCCCAGGTCGGCCAAACGCTCTCGATTCGTCATGGTCCGAGAGTATGGACAAGCCCTAGGCGCGCACACGAGTAGTCGCTACCTGTTTCTTACCCCGAGAATGCAGCGGCCCGAAAACCGGTTGTGTCCCCTGACTGAGACCAGCCGCCGAGGTTTGGAGTGAGAGCGGGGGAAATAATCCAAATTATCGACCGCCCGGGCCCTAAACTCTATCTGCACGGGACGAGCCGTTGTACTGCCTAAGCTCGGCCCTGGCCGAGCCAAAGCTGGAACGTCGAGTCGCGGTTAAATTCTAGTGGTGCGCCCGGGTCTCCTGCAGGCGCTTGATGAACCAGCGGGACTGCTCCGGCCCGTACGGCAACACGGGGATCGCTTTGGTGGCATCGCTGGGGGTGTCGCGGATGGACTGGATGGCCTGACGGACGGCCGTGGACATGGTATTGGCCATGGTCTTCACGAACTGGTCGCTGCAGGGTTCCCCGTGGCCGGGGATGAGGAACTCGTAGCGGTGGCGCAGGGCTGAGAGGTGCCGCAGCGCGTCGGCCCATTCCTCCGGGAAGGCGTCCTCGAAGGACGGGTGTGAACCCTGTTCCACCAAGTCACCGGCGTACAGGGTGGTGGACGTTCCCACCAGCAGGTCACCGTCGGTGTGCCCACGGCCCAGGTAGAACAGCGTGACGGTCTGGCCGCCCAGGTCCACCAGGACAGGCTGGTCCTTCACGAGCGCAGTGGGAACCACCAGCTCGGCGTCGGCGCCTTCGCCCGCCGCCATTTCGGGTTCCAGGGGGGCGACCATGCGGCGCTGCTGGTCCCCGTTGTCCTCAATCTCGCGTACACAGTTTTCGTGGGCATAGAACTCGGTGACACCGTCGTCCGCGAAAATGGCATTGCCGAAGAAGTGGTCATAGTGGGCGTGGGTATTCACCACCACCAGCGGCAGCGCGGTCTTTTCGCGCACGGCGGCTAGGATCTCCCGGCCCTGCCGGGGTCCCCCGCCGGTGTCGATCACCATGGCGCGTTCGGCGCCGACGATGAGTCCGGTATTGAGCTTCGAGCCTTCGGTGGTCAGCACAAAGTTGCCTTGGCCGACCTCCATCCATCGCGACATTCTGTTCTCCGTATTCATGCGTTCCGGCGATCTTAGGCCTCGATTCTACCCACGCCATGCTGGTGGAAGCCTGAACAACTGCCCGCGGCGAATGCATAAACCGGACCAAAACGGACGGCAGCCTTGTCGGGTCGCAGGCTTTAGCGGAGCTCTGCGCCGCGATGGAGGCTGGCCGGGCTTATAGCGGAGAACAGTGCGCGGCGGAAACCTACCGGCCGGATCGGAACCGCCACAAGAGGGCGGCCGCACCGAGGGCTGCCACCATCGGGACAAACATGATCGACAGTCCCATGAGATAGCTGGTGATTGTCATTCAGCACCTTTCGTCCGAACTGTGCACTGAGCCTATGCACCCAAACTCAGGTGTGGCCGAAGTTCCCCCGGGCGTTTCGCTCAAGATTCCGGGCACGCCACGTCACGGGGTAAGGCTCCGGCTGTCCGCTCCGATGCCAGCGAGCAGATGCTTGAGCGTCCGCTCGTAGTGCTCCTCGTTTCCGCAGCAGCTCATCGGACCTGCCACGGCCGCAGTGAGGGAAAAGTCCGGCGGCAGCTGCACGCCTCCCCCATTAATTGCCGATCCGGCTGCCTCGCGGGCCAGGACGAAACGGGACCGGCCATAGTTCAGCGCCACAATGCCGCTGAAGGCAGCAATGGCGAGGCCTCCTTTGATGCCCGCGCGCTGCAGGATGCCCAGCGCGGCTTCACCGATGGGCAGCGCCTTGGGCCGGGATACAGGTATCCGATCAGCGGGGTGACGGTCCACGGAGGGTCCCTGAGCAGCCGACGGCGAATCCGGACGAACGCGGCCAGGTCCTCCGGCCAGCTTGAGATTTCCGGCGGCGGGGCGAACCGGCCCACAACCCGGTTCAGCAACGCGTCCACCAGTTCGTCCTTCGTGGCGAAATAGCACGGTAGAGGGACATCGGCGCCGCTTCCATCGCCACCGACCTGGGCGTGGTGGTCGGTGGCATATGGGCTACCTCTTTACCGGGGCGTGGAGGATCCTGGTTGTGTGCGCCATCGTCTAGGTCAACGTTATGCCGGCGTGGCTGGGAATCGTGGGCATTGCGGTCGGTGTAGTGCTGGCCCTCTGCTCGCTGGAGTTGGTGGGCCCCTTCGAGCGCAACGGCTGGAAAGTGGCTGCGGCACTGACTCCATTTGCATAAATCGCCTGGTCACTATGGATGGTTGCGGCTGGGGGCAATTTTTTGCCGTGATCTGGCGGAACTCTTTTGTTTCACAGCGGTAACCCGCGGGAAACCGCGCGTGCTTATGATCTCGGTATGGCTACCAAGCAACACAAGACTCACTGTGATTCGTGCGGCGTTACGACGAACCATGTTACTTCGTACGAAACCTCTGACGGCGAAGGCACATCGGTTATCAGCATCAGCTGCGAAGACCACTCGGATTTCATCTCCTAACAACGCTTCTGCGCCCTGCGTCACCCAAAGCTCCCGCGCCCAGTCGAGTGATCTCCGTCCTTTATATCGACCATTTGCTCCGGCTATCACAAAAGTTCCGGGAGTGAGGGGATCCAAGACCCTCATCATTGGGTGGCTTGGCGACCGCGACGCAATAATTCCAGCAGCGTCGGCTACGGTTTGAGCGGCGGCAGTTACCTAACCCGACCCGGAAACAATCAGTCCCGTTACCTTCGCACTCAGATGTAGCCAATGTGACAAAACGCGTACAGTGAGAATGAAGTTAGGTAGTCCCAGCGAATTAATCGCGTAGTTCGTACGGTAGTTTCGCCTAAATGAAGCAAATAGCGTTGGGCCATGTCCATTTACCAGCCCGAGCCAAAAATGCTCAAACTGCGAGCAGCCGATTTTCCCGGTGTTCAGGGCGCTGCCGGGATCGTTTCGAGGGATCTCCCCTCGACAGTACGGCGCCAAGCACGATTGAATTCATCTCTATCACCCTCGCCCAATCGGGTGAAGCCATGACTGAAGAAATCGGGAAGAAAGTCCCGCCCTCCGGAGGAAACGATAGAGGCATAAGGCGCCGGGGTCTACTTAGGTTGGGCACAGCCGTAACCGGAACTTCCGTACTTGCGGCTCTTTTTCCAAGCCGCGCCCAAGCGGAACAAGCGCCGGTATCCGGCCAGTTACCGTCAGCCTCGTTTTCAGACACATATACGACTGCAGCGCTTGCAACGCTGAACAAGACCGGGGCACTGGCTGTGGCAGCCGGGACAACGAAGTATCCGCTGCCGGTGGGGACTAAAATCGTCGACGCCATTGCGACACTTGGTACTGCGCCGGTATCGCGTCCTGTGAAGATCACACTTCGGCTCGACGGTAAACCCATCTTCGGCACGCAACCGACAATTCAGGCCGGAGCCACTGCATCCCCACGCGTCGCGGCAGACCTAATCACCACCGTTCCGTTAGGCGGCGGCATGTTGACCTGCGACGTGGATCAGGTCGGCGCGACGGGAAGCATAACTTATGTGGCTAATTCGATTGTCTCAACATTGGTTGGTACGACCGTTTCTGTCACCAAGCCGACAGGAACGCAACCGGGCGATATTCTTCTAGTCGGTTTCCACATCGACACCTTGGGATCCACCGTCACCCCACCTTTGGGCTGGACGCAGGTCGGTTTTACACAGACGCTTTTTAGCGGACAATCACTCTCTGTATTCTGGCACCGCGTCGACGTAGAACCTGGCCCTTACAGTTTCACTGCGTCGGCTTCGTCGAACACCAAAGCTGCATGCGTCGCCTACCGCGGGTGCGCCGTCTCAGGCGACCCTGTGGCTGGTAGCGCGACATCGCAGAACACCACCTTCACCGCCAGCATCAATAGTCCGTCCTTGACAGCTCCCTTGGATTCGATGGTGGTCCACTTCAATGGCATTCCGCAGCATCCTGCGACGGTAACCCCGGACACCAGGGATACGTCTCGAGTGGGCAGTGCGCTGGGCAACTATGTGGTAGTCAGTGACGAAGGTTGCAGCACCGCCGGCGCTACCGGAACACGAACCCACACAGCGAGCGCTTCCGCTAACTCAAACAATCTCTCTCTTGTCTTGTTGCCCGCACCGATTGACGGAACAGGCAAGGACATGGTCGTTGCCGTGCGCTACCAGGTGAAGGGGTAGAAGTGGCTGGCAAGTATTTCAGTGCATCCCAATCTCCGTGGAACCAGTTGCTTCCGGACGACACTCCAGCGAGATCGGACAGCGAAATGTATACAGCTGAGCTGCAACGTTACCTAGATAGCTCGCGCGTTACCTGGTGGATTAATCGGGGCTCCTATTCATGCCCGATTTATGAGGTTCCGCACACAACCCCGCGTATTCCCGTCGCTCTGATGAATGACGACGGTGTCTCAACGACGGTTCCCGTCCAGAATGGAGGTGGGCGGCCTCACCTGGCTTGGATTTTTTCAAAAGGAGTCCCCGTGCCGTCCGGCGCTACCGCGGCAAGCGGCACTGACATGCACATGGCTGTGGTCGACTCTCTGACAGGTGAGATGTGGGAGTTCTGGAAAATGCAACAAGACGTTAGCGGCAGCTGGTCAGCGCGATGGGGCGGCTACATGGCAGATCACAAGTCCAACCCTGGGATATTCCTCAATGAAACAAACCCTCTCTCATACTCAGGCTGGGGCTCATCCGCGACAAGTCTCCCGGTCATTGCTGGGATGATGCTCGATAGTGAACTGCGCTCCGGCGTCATCCCACATGCGCTTCAGTTGATCGTCCCGGTTATCAGCTCCGAGTGGTGGTGGCCGGCCCAACGTCGCGACTCCACACTTCCTGAGACAGGACAGGTACGAGAGGGGATGCGGCTGCGCTTCCCCTCGACTTTCGACCCGAACTCCCTTACAGCTAGCAATTCTGGGGGCTCCGCGCAGGCAACAAGAACCCTTCGGATGATCGCAACGGCAATCCGTGATTACGGTCTTATCGTTGTCGACCGCGGCGAAGCCCTGGGTTTTCGGGCCGAGCCCAAGACCGACATGTACGACTTCGGCGACAAGTACACGAGCAACTTACTAAGGCCATTGCCTCTGCATCAGCTGCAGGTCGTTCAGCCATGGTGGGTACCGTGTGTCAGCGCTGGGGGCGACGGTCTCCGCTGTGGTTGACGCAGTGCCCCACGCGAGCCCCGCTCTCGAATGAGGAAGACAACAAAAAATCTAGACGCACGGCGCACACCGGAAACTGGATAGACGTAACGTTCAAGTCCAGCCGCCGCCATTCGGGCTCTATTCGGAGGTCGATTCGACACGGGCCGACCAAGGCCGAAGCTGTAAAGATTCACCTGTTGTGGTGGTCAAGAGAAGCCAAAAGCAACTATTGACGGACGCAACCAAATGGTAGAAATACGCAGTGCCTTCGGACGCGGCCCTTCTGCCAGACCGACAGCACTCTGACAGCACGGTTCATTCCACGTTCGAACTTAAGTTCAGGTAAAAAACACCGGGGTGCTCTCGTGTGGTCCCTTCGGCTCAACCAATTAGCCACCTTCGAAGTCGTGTTCTTGCAAGGCCCAGCGCCACCATCCAAGGAACAATTATGGCAACCGGCAAATCGATCCATCCACCAGTCGGCGGGGTGTCGAGCACGAACAAGAAGAAGGCGTGCGAAAGTACTACAACGAACCCGACTAGAGCCAATGCTGTGAGGGCTTTCTGCCAGGCAGCTGAAAGCATCGGCACTGTCCCTCTGGCGACTAGAATCAGACCGAAACTTATCGCAACGGCGTTCACGACGCTGGCGATTGGCGTACCGAAGTCCCCTCCTTTCATATCGACGGGCGCTACGACACCTGTAATGGCCAGCACCGTGCCGAGGAGTGTCAGGAGCAGGCCCACAGCCAAGGGTTTGGTGATGTACGGGATAAGCCGTCGGAGTTCCGTACCGGCTAAGAGGAAGGTTAGACATGGGAAAGCCAACGCGAGGGATAGGGGCGACTTCGCCATCGCTGGGCCAAAAGCGTGCGCACCAAGGATGCCAGCCGCCGCGACTGCCCAGGGGACCCAGACCGGAGTCGTCTCGAGCGCTCGATAGATAACGGCGACAAAAAACAGAACTGTAACAAACCAAAAAGCCGAAAATGGGCGAACAGCGAATGATCCGCCGTACAAGGCATTCCGGATTTGCTCTGAGGGGAATGGCTTTCCATCTACCAAGAGGGAACCACAATATGCAACTGCGATAATAATAAGCCAGAGGGCGTAAGGAACAATAAGAGTCCTTGCCCGCCTACTCATCTCGCCCCGCACAGTCCGCCCAGGCTTCCAAAGATAGCCAGTAAGCAGAAAAAACACGGGTACGTGCCAAGCGTAGAGAAAATCCGAGAACGGGCCGACCGTCCAAATGTGGCCAGCAACGATTGCAACGATACCCACCACGCGGACCGCGTCAATGTCAGCGGATCGATTGCCAAACTGAACGGGCGCAGCCAGGCCCTTCGATATTCCCCATGTCATGAGCAGAGTATCTCAGAAAACTTCAGTGCGATGTCCGCATTGCTGCTAGAACCCGTCCTAGGCGAAAGGGCTTGCATTACCGCCTTCCCGCTCGTGGTGACCTGCGTGGGGCCGTCGCTTCGACTAAATGTCCGCGAGCGCCGACCCCGGGTTCTCAATCGCATCAGCTACATACCGAAGGAAACCGCCGGCCGTTCCGCCGTCGCAGACACGGTGGTCGAACGTCAGTGTCAGTTCAGTAACCTTACGAACCGCTAGCTCTCCGTTGACTACCCAAGGCTTGTCGATGATCCGTCCCACGCCCAGAATTCCCACCTCAGGGTGGTTGATGATCGCGGCGGAGCCGTCCACTCCGAAGACTCCGTAGTTGTTCAGCGTGAAGGTGCCGCTGCCCAGCTCCGACGGCGTCGCCTTGCCCTCGCGGGCGACCGCTGTGAGCCGGCGAATTTCGGCATCCAGTTCACGGGCGCTCATCTTGTCCGCGTTGCGCACCGACGGCACCATCAGTCCGCGGTCCGTCTGTGCTGCGAAGCCCAGATTGACTCCATCGAACGCGACGATCTCCTGGCTCTCCCCGCCGGCAGCGTCCTCGGCGGTGACAAACCGGCTATTCAGCTCCGGATACTTCTTCAGTCCAGCGGTGACGAACCGTGCGATGAAGGCCAGCAGGCCTGGGGTGTTGTGCGGATCCGCCTTCTTCAAGGCGGCACGCATCTCCACGAGTGCGGTGGCATCCACGTCAACCCACACTGTCGCTTCTGGAATCTCTGAACGGCTGCGGGTCATATTCGCGGCCACAGCCTTGCGAATTCCCCGAACCGACGTGCGGGCTGTGATGCCCAGTCCCGTGCGGGAGTCGCTTTCCGTGCCGGTTCCGGCACGCTCGACCAGGGAGCGCGGCTCACTGGCCGGGCGACGGGTTTCGAAAGGTACCAGCATCGGACGAAGCTCATCCGCCCGCAGCGGCTCCACAGCCGGGGCGGGAGCGATTGCGGCTTCGACATCCTTGCGCATGATCAGGCCACTTGCTCCTGACCCTTGCAGTCCTCCCAAGTCAACTCCGTGTTCACGGGCCATCCGGCGGACGAGCGGCGAAATCACCGCCCCGAGCTTGCCTGGCACACGGGTGCGCAGGAGCAGAAGATCGTCGGCGGCCTTCTCCGCTTCCGGGATTTCGACAAGCTCATTCCTCGGGCGGTCGGCCGCAATCACTGATGGCCCGGCCGCCGAGGACTTACGTGCCCGCGTTCGTCGGGCGACGCCGTGTCCGCCTGGTGTTCCATAGCCGATGAGGACGTTGCCGGAGCCGGCCTTTTCCTCATCACGGTAAGTCTCTGCCGCGACAGAAGCGGCGGGCTCGACCGCCGGCGTTTCTACGGGCTCGCTGACCGGAGACTTAGTCTCAGCGACCGGGGACCCAATGGGTGTGACCGAGATCAGCGGCTTCCCGACGTCAAGAGTCTGTCCCGGTTCCCCGTGGAGCACGGCGACAGTGCCGGCGTACGGTGACGGGACCTCGACCATGGACTTCGCGGTCTCAACCTCTGCGATGGGCTGATCCACTCGGATTTCGTCGCCCACGGCCACGAGCCAGTTCACGAGTTCGGCTTCCGTGAGGCCTTCGCCCAGGTCCGGCAGCAGGAATACTTTCGTTTCGCTCATCAGATCAGTCTTCCCACTGGAGGTCGTCAACGGCGTCAAGGATGCGGTCCACGCCGGGCAGGTAATAGTGCTCAAGTTTCGGCGCCGGGTACGGCACATCGAATCCCGTGACGCGGCGGATCGGCGCGGCCAGGTAGTGGAAGCACCGTTCCTGTACCCGGGCCACAATCTCCGAGGAAACCGACGCAAAGCCATGGGCCTCGGCAATCACCACGGCACGTCCGGTCTTGCGGACCGACGCGCAGACGGTCTGGTCGTCGAACGGCACGATGGAGCGCACATCGATGACTTCCAGCGAGCGGCCCTCCTCGGCCGCCGCGGCAGCAGCGGCCAGCGCGGTCGGCACGGACGGACCGTAGGCGATGAGCGTGGCATCCGTGCCGGGGCGGGCGACGGCGGCGCGGCCTTCGGAGGACGTTCCCCGCTCGGCGTTGGCGGCGTGCTCGGCGCGGAGTCCTTCCAGGTCCACCATGTCCTTGGACCAGTAAAGCTTCTTGGGCTCCATGAACATCACCGGGTCATCGGAGTCGATGGCTTCGCGGAGCATGCGGTAGCCGTCGGCGACGGTGGCCGGGGTAAAGACCTTCAGGCCGGCGGTGTGGGCATAGTAGGACTCGGAGGAGTCGCAGTGGTGCTCCACTCCCCCGATGCCGCCGGCATAAGGGACGCGGATGACGATGGGCAGCTTGACCGTACCTTTGGTGCGGTTGTGCATCTTCGCCACGTGGCTGACGATCTGCTCGAAGGCCGGGTACGCAAAGGCATCGAACTGCATCTCGATCACCGGGCGCATGCCGTTCATGGCCATTCCCACGGCCATGCCGACGATGCCGGACTCGGCCAGCGGGGTGTCGAAGCAGCGGGACTCGCCAAAGGTCTTGGTGAGGCCGTCGGTGATACGGAAGACTCCGCCGAGCATGCCGACATCCTCGCCGAACACCAGCACGGAGCGGTCGGCATGCATGGCGTCGGCCATGGCGGTGTTCAGTGCCTTGGCCATCGTGATGGTCTGCGGGCCGGTCGATTCGGCCGAGGCTGCTGCCTTGGCGGCGGCGCGGGCGGTTGCCGCGCTGACATTGCCGTTGACCTCGGAGGAAGTGGTGACGGTGGGGCTCATTTTGCGGCCTCGTCCCGGGAGATTTCGTCAGCGAGCATGGCGGCCTGTTCCTTCAGCTGCGGGGTGGGAGTGGAAAAGACGTAGCGGAACAGGTCCTGCGGGTCGACGGGGACATCCTCGCCAAGGCCTTCGCGGAGCTGCGTTGCAACTGCCTCCGCCTTCTCCGCTATCCGGGCGGCGCCGTTGTCATCGAGGAGTCCGCGGTCCGTCAGGTAGGTCTGCATCCGCTTCAGCGGATCCTTGGCTACCCACTGGGCCACTTCGCTGTCCTGGCGGTAGCGTGTGGCGTCATCGGCGTTGGTGTGCGCCTGCATGCGGTAGGTGTGGGCCTCCACCAGGAGCGGGCCGGAGCCTTCGCGGGCCAGCTTGACTGCGCGGCCCAGTACGGCGAGGAGGGCGACCACGTCGTTGCCGTCCACACGTTCGCCGGCCATACCGTAGCCCACGGCTTTGTGCGCGAGCGACGGCGCCACGGACTGGTGGGCCAGCGGCACCGAGATCGCGTACTGGTTGTTCTGCACGAAGAAGACGACGGGCAGGTGGAAAACGGCGGCGAAGTTCAGCGCCTCGTGGAAGTCGCCTTCACTGGTGGCGCCGTCGCCGCACATGGCCAGGACCACGGTGTCCTCACCGCGGAGCTTGGCGGCGTGGGCGACGCCGACGGCGTGGAGCAGCTGGGTGGTCAGCGGTGTGCACTGGATGCCCACCTTGTGCTTGGTTGGGTCGTAGCCGCTGTGCCAGTCTCCGCGGAAGAGGGTCATGGTCTGGACGGGGTCAACACCCCGTGCCATCACGGCCACGGAGTCGCGGTAGGTGGGGAAGATCCAGTCGCCGTCGGCGAGGCAGAGGGCCGCCGCCACCTGGCAGGCCTCCTGGCCGTGGCTGGACGGGTAGACAGCCATGCGGCCCTGGCGGACGAGGGCGGAATTCTGGTCGTTGACGCGGCGGCCGACGACAAGCTGCTCATAGGCTGCAAGCAGTTCGGCGTCTCCCGGCAGCGCGTATTCGTGGCCGGGCTGGGCGCCCTGCTCGGTGTGGGGGTTCAGGGTGCCGTCCTGGTCCACCATCTGGATCTGGTGGCGGGCCGGCAGCATGTAGTCCTCCACCGTGATGCCGAATTTGCGCACAGCCTCGGCTGCGGCGCCCTCGCTTACGTGGTTCCCGGCCGGCTGTTCCGGTGCGTCCTGCCCGATGGCGGTGTGGTCCGCGGAGATCGTCATTGGTCCGTCCTTCTGTAGCCACTATTCGCTTCAAGTATCGCCCTGAAAGAACTTTCGTACCCAGTCCCGGCGCAAATCGTGGAGAAGTATGGAATTCTGGCCTAGTCTGAAAGACGAATCGTAAGTGTGAGCTGCGTTACCGGCGGGAGGTGTGGACAAATGGCAGGGACCGACGGTGACCAGAGGGCGGTGCCGCTGGATGACGTGGACCGGAACATCATCGCGGAGCTGACCCGGGACGGGCGGATGTCCGTCACCCAGGTGGCGGAAAACGTGCACATCTCACGGGCGCACGCTTATACGCGGATCGCCAGGCTGACCGGCGAGGGAGTGCTGACCAAGTTCACGGCACTCGTTGACCCTATTAAGGCCGGGCTCAAATCCTCTGCGTACGTGACGCTGAAGGTAAGGCAGCATTCGTGGCGAGAACTGCGCGAGCTTCTTCGGGCCATCCCGGAGGTGCACCACATTGCCCTGGTGGGCGGCGACTTTGACGTCATCCTGCTGGTGCGGGCAGTGGACAACGTGGATCTGCGACGAGTGATTTTCGATCAGCTGCAGTCCATGCCTGGGGTATTGGATACGCAGACGTTTCTCGTGTTTGAGGATGTGGATACGCGATAGGTATCGAGTACACCCTCGCACGTCGAGTTAGTGCACAGTTATGAGCCGTGTAAGCACGCCCCCGCGATAAACGGACCCGTTGTCCTACCACCCAGCATTTCGAAACCAGACGGCATCATTTGGATTCGGCGTCGCTGGACAGGCGTTGTTCGTAGTCCGCGACATCCGGGATGCCGCTAGACGCCTCCGAGATCTGCCCTGAGCGCTCGATGAACGACCCAGAAAGGTGATAGCTACAGGGCGTTGCATCGATGTCGAAATTAAGGAGCATTCGGCTAGAATAGCTCCTAGGCCCGGTCAGGGCTCGCCCAAGTAGGGCGCGCGACGCCAGGCATCAGACTGCCGGCGCCGCAAGCTAGGGCTGGTCTCGCATTACCCAGAACTGCAACGGGGGAACTAAAACAATGGCATTGAGTGACTATGTGCGCATTTTACGTCGCGATTGGATGCCAATTATAGCGCTCGCGTTGGCTGGCTTAATTGCGAGCGGGGTAATTTCAATTCTCGTTAAGCCAACATACACATCGACGACTCAGCTCTTCGTGGCAATCCAGAGCTCCGGCTCGGTCACGGAACTACAGCAAGGCAACACATTCAGCCAGGCCCGAGTTCAGTCCTACGTTAAGACCGTCACAACGCCCTTGGTACTCCAGCCTGTTATTGACAGCTTAGGACTGGACGTCACCCCCCAAGAGTTGGCAAACCGGGTGAAGTCAAGTGGGGATGTCAACACGGTGTTTATCAATATCAGCGTCTCGGATGTTTCCCCGGTTCAATCAGCTGCAATTGCCCAAGCCGTAGCTGAGAGTCTTGTAAGAACCATTGATACTTTGGAGAAACCAACGGTTGGCGGGACATCCCCAGTAAATTTGTCCGTGGTCACTCCGGCGACAGCCCCGGTCGAACCGTCAGCACCCAATACTAAGTTGAATTTGATTCTCGGACTCCTCGTGGGACTAGTTCTGGGCCTCGCAACGGCGGTTCTCCGAACGACTCTAGATACGAGAGTCAGGGGTGAGGCTGACGTCCGGCGTGTGACTGAAGCGCCGCTTCTCGGGGGCATTGCATTCGACCCTGACGCTAGCAAGAACCCGCTCCTAACTCAGGCTGGGCAACAAAGCCCCCGTGCCGAAGCATTCAGGCAGCTCCGAACCAACTTGCAGTTCGCACAAGTCAGCAACACCAGCAAATCGTTGCTGGTTACTTCCTCCCTCCCCGGAGAGGGCAAAAGCACGACGGCCACAAACCTCGCGGTCTCTCTGGCTCAGTCAGGGCTTGCCGTAGTCCTGGTCGATGCTGATCTCCGCCGGCCGATGGTGTCTGAGTATCTTGGCCTGGAACGCAATGTAGGTCTAACGACTGCACTTCTTGGACAAGCAGAACTGGATGATGTCCTGCAACCATGGGGCGACGACCGTTTGTACGTACTAACGTCAGGTCGCATACCACCCAACCCCAGCGAGCTCTTGGGATCCAAGCAGATGAGAAAGCTAATCGTCGAGCTTGAGGCAAATTTCGATGCAGTTATTATCGACGCTCCACCACTTTTGCCTGTCACAGACTCTGCAGTTCTAGCTCAACATGTCGGTGGAGTCGTACTGATAGTTGGGAGCCAGAAGGTTCGTCAGCCCGATCTGGCCAAGTCCCTTTCGGCACTGGAAATGGTTGGCGCAGATGTTCTGGGTCTAGTACTAAACAGGCTTCCCGTTAAGGGACCGGATGCTTACTCGTACACCTACTATTCCTCCGTCGATACATACAGCCCTCCAAAAGTTTCGTCCAAACAACGCAGAGTTGAGGACGACTCGGATTCCGAGCACCTAGCGAACGGCCACGATTGGGACCCCACGGACCCCTTCGACCGAACCCTGCAGGATCGTGAGGCAAGAGAACCGGTCTCCTTTCCCGGCGGTGGGGCCGGCCCAAGTCGCCGAGCATAGCCCTTACTCACGGCTACTGGCTTTCTGAGTCGAAGATTCCCGGTAATCACCACTTCGCTCGATCCTGACGCGCGGCCGAACAAACATGCCTGTCGCCGAACCTCGAAGGAACCATAAATGCTCAACACACGGCGGTTCAGGGCTCCCCTGAAAAGCGTCTTTCACTGCGGTCCTGCAGTGCGGGAGACTGGCGGAATCTCCACCGTCATTGATGAACTCACTTCCATTCCCAACGGATCATTGCGGCACATTCCAATGGCGACCTGGTCCAGTTCAGACCGAGATTACGGGCTGGTACGTGCATTGCGGGCATTGCTCCTACTCGTCAAGAAACGCATTACTGATGGTCCTTTTTGGGTGCACCTACATGTCAGCGAACGTGGATCCTTTATCAGAGAAGGGATGGTCGGGCATTTCATGTCGCTACTCGGTTGCGGACTCGCCGTAACCATTCACGGAGCAGACTTCGTCCACGACCACGGGGATTGGAGTTCCACGGCGGCCAGGCGCCTCCTGAAACGGGCGGATGTTGTCTTTTCCCTCGGCCCCGTTTCGGCCTCAATCGTCAAAGGGATCGCGCCTGACACTGGATCGGTGACGTTGGCGAATCCCCTCAACCCACCCATGGACTCGGATGTTTCAGTCATGGCGCAACGGCCGACAACCGTGATTTTCGGAGGCGAGCTGAGTCAAAGGAAGGGTTTTGACTTGCTCAAGGCGGCATGGCCCCTTGTGACGAACAAAGTCCCCGGGGCGACTTGCCAGGTCTTCGGTCCACTCTCAGACGTCGAGGTGCAAAATCTCCCAGGCGGAATGACATATCTGGGTAATGCTTCGCGGCACGAGCTACTAGCAGCCGTGGCGTCCGCAAAAATCGCCTGCCTGCCGTCCAGACGAGAAGTACTACCCATGTTTGTCCTCGAATCAATGGCCCGTGGCCTTGCCATTGTGACGACCTCCGTAGGCGAACTGGGCCAATTGGGTGAGGAACAGGGTGTCACTCGGGTCGATCATGACCCGGACGAAATCGCAGATGCGATTTGCGCGTTGGCCGAAGACCCCCACCGGACTGCAGCTTTTGGCCAACGCTCCCGGGAGTGGGTCATGGAAAATGCCACGACACGGCACGTTATCCGCACTATGGAAGTGGCCTATAAGGCTGCAGAGGGGGTTGCCTAAGTGAAACCGAATGGCGAAGTTCGATCCTATTTACTGTCCGACTGGGCGGTGAACAAGGAACGTCCCGAAATTCAAATTTTATTGCTATTGTTTAGAATTGCCCAACTTGGCAAGAGACTACCATTCGCCGGCCGTGCCGCGCGCCTAGTCTCAATTCCATTCGTGCTGCCCTATCTTCTCTACTCACGATTCGGTTTATCGTTTGATGTGCCCCCCAGTACACAACTGGGGCCACGGTGTCGTGTTTACCATGCTCATGGAATAGTCATCAATGCCTCCACGATCATAGGATCGGACGTCGTCTTGAGGCATGGCACGACGCTTGGTTCCCGCGTGTCGGGATCGGATGCGCCGAAAATCGGCAGCAATGTCGAAATGGGAGCCAACGTCATGGTTCTCGGGGATGTAAAAATTGGAGATGGTTCCGTTATTGGTGCCGGCAGCCTGGTACTCGAAGATCTCGCGCCCAATTCAGTTACAGTCGCCGGATCGAAAGCACGAACCCTCAACAAGCGCCGCGAGGATTCAATTGCAGCAACAATCCCCCAAGGAGATCAAAATGGGTGAGCGGCTCGGCGCCGGGCTTGTCCTTTCGACTTGGGAGGATTTCTCTGCGAACGGGAATATCCTGACCTCAACGGACAACTTGCTCAACTACCTTGAGCAAACCCGAAAGGGGAGAATTCAGACCGTTAACCTGCAGCATGTATATGTAGCCGCAGAATCAGTTAGAAGCCTCGATGATCTTCGCGCGGCAACAAAAGTAACGGCAGACGGTTGGCCACTCCGGTGGTACACACGTGTTTGGTCCGGAACGGCGATCGACAGAGTTACAGGCCGCCAAGCGCTAGACCTGATCCTTGAGGGTGAAACACCTCACGTTCGCATCGCCACTATTGGCGGCTCGTCAAAGGCCAGCGACGATCTTCAAAAGGTTGTCGAAGCTCAGGGCAAGTCGATTGTCTATCGCAACGAGCGTCAGATTAACGAGTGCGACTTTGGCTTGATTGTGGGCGACGTCGCCAAGACTCAACCAGACCTGATACTGACTGCACTTGGATCGCCACGGGGCGAGACTTTGGGCCGGTTGCTCCACGAATCTCCAGAAATTCATGCCATGGTGATTGGTGTCGGTGGAGCTATTGAGATGTGGCATGGAAGCACGCCAGGCGCCCCGATTTGGGCCCAACGCTTGGGATGCGAATGGCTCTATAGGCTGGTAAGAGAGCCTCGTCGTCTGTTCCGGCGGTATGTATTCGAATGCGCCCCGCTAATGCTGGCAATGTTGAAACGAGTGGGACTTGGGCGCCGACTCGGGAAATAGGGCCGCCCCCTTCGCAGCCGCAGGGGTCGTTACGATCGCCATTGCAATTCTGACCGTCCGATCAGATTTCACGGTCGCTATTGGTGTGTTGGGAGTCCTACTTGTAGCGCCGATCATCTTCAAATGGCCATTGCGGATGGGGGCCGGCTTTATTTTGTCCGGGCCAATCCTGTTCTCGACTATTCCAGTTGGCGGAATGACCGCCGACAACGTTGTTTCGGCGTGCGGCGCCGCGATCCTTGGAACAGCGCTAATGAGGCGGTTTCCGGCGGTGCAGCTATCGGGTCCACTAGTGCTGCCAATCGGAATAGTAGCGCTGCTCTCATTATCGATAGCTGCTCACGGAGCAGACGTATTGTTCAACGTTGCTCGATTCGCTGGCGTGGCTTTACTCTGCGTTGCGGTCTATCTCGGCACAGCCGAGGATAGACGAAGTATTAGCATCATCCTGAATACAATAGTTATGATTTCTTCGCTAATCATCGTCGCACAGCCGATAACATCTTGGCCTGCACCCTGGGGAAACGTCGAAGGTGAAGGATTGCGCTATGGCGGTCTTTTCGGACATCCAAATTTCGCCGCATACACTTTGGGTCTTTACGCACTGTATCAAGTAATCCGACTTGGACCTCTGGCCAAGCGAATTGTCCTCATCGGGCCACCAGTTGCTGCTTTGATGCTTAGCGGCAGCCGAACAGCCATTATTGTATTCGGGATTGTCATGCTTATCGCAGTAGCAGTGCGCCCAAAAACTGTTTGGCCTTTCGTAGCCGGGTCAGCTCTTGTGGCTGTGGTCGTCGGGGCAACTTTTCTGTCAAGATTCGAAGATTTTTTTCAGACTGGGGGGTTTGCCGGAACCGCAAACGCCGGTGGCTGGCGATTTATTCAATGGCAGCATGCCCTGGACTTGGCGCCACGCCCGAACATTTGGGGTATTGGATGGGGCATGTCGGAGAAGTATTTGCCCCAAGGATTGGGCGTTCATAATGGATTTCTTCAGTTTTATGTGGAAACCGGTATTGTCGGATGTCTCATTTTCGCTATCGCTCTAGTTTCCGCGATTGCATCCACCGCGCGTTCCCTAACTGCATCTTTGCTTTGGGTCTTTGCCATTGTCACAACTTTCTTCGATCCAGTATTGATGTATCCGTCATCAATAGCCGTCCTGGTGACTATTTTGTCAGTAACCTACGCAAAAAATTTGTCGAGATCTCCCCAGTCGGACAGTGAACGCCTTCACTTCAAACCGTGGCTTGCCAGAATTTGAGGATCCTACCAATGAAACTAAATTGGGATGTTCTAATCCCCGCATACAACGCCTCGGAGCATCTTCAAGCTGCCATCTCTTCGGTCGTGGATCAGTCTCATCAGCCTCTCCAAGTGGTCGTGTGCGACGACGCCAGCCAAGATACGACAGCGGCAGTCGCCGCGGCGCAGCCCTCAGTTACGTTAGTTCAGAATGCCGTGAATTACGGGGTGGGTGAGACACGCCAAGTGCTGCTAACACTTGCCAACGCAGAATGGGTTCTCTATCTGGATGCCGATGATCAGCTGCTACCAGGGGCTGCTGGCATCTTCGCGGCCGCGGTCGCAGCCCGGCCTGATGCAGTTGTCCATGCTTTCGCCGAAGTGGCCCCTGAGAATGTCTCTTACCAAGTGCCAGGCCCTCCGGCTGAGCCAGCAAGAGTGTCCCACCGAGATCTGCTTTGGGGTAATCCAATCTGCAGTTCGGCAACCCTAATACGAAGAGACGCGGCACTCGCTGTCGGCGGTTTCACGAAAGCACGTCGATTGATCGACTACTGCATTTGGTTCAGAATAGCCAGGGTCTTCCCCACAGGAATTATTTTGCACAAGGAACCGGTTGTACGAAGATTGATTTCCGTGTCGACGATCACTGGTAACGTCAATGCGGCCGTTATTGAGGAGGCTCGGCTCCTTAGTCGCGAATGGTGGTTTACGTATGGATCCAAGAATCCTTTATCTGAGTTCAAGAGACAACTGAGGCTCACAACTTTGTGGCTTAGAGGTTTATCTAGACACGTCGACTACGGCAAGCCGGCGTCAGAGTACGTCGAACCCAAGCAGCTAAGCGGCTATTGGCGCGCATTTCAATTACTTGGCTGCCTAAAGACTCGTTTCGGTCTCTACTTCTACGCCGGCCTGCGCCGGGCAGCTGCCCTCGGCGCCCAGCGCTTCAAAATGTCATCATCACTGCCTAGCCGTGAGTCTTCCGCGTGAGCCGCCTAGGACGGTTTGCCCTCATCAACACAGCCGGGAACGCCTTCGTACCTCTGAGCGGGGCAATAACTGCACCACTGCTAGCCAGCTCCCTCGGCGCGGTCGGTCGCGGCGAGGTTGCTGCCGCTACGACCCCTGTTCTCCTCGCTCTGACAGTGGCCGGGCTGGGGCTACCGGAAGCTGCCACCTATTTCGTGTCTAAGAATCAGCACACCAAGAGGACCTTGTTGTCTATCTGGATAGGGCTTGCCGCCGGTTCAACCGTTGGAGTTCTGGGCATAGGATTGACCCACGACTTCCTTGCAGGTGGAGACACGTCTCTGTCAACAACCATCTTCCTATGTTCACTTATTCTTCCCGTATGTTTGGCCGGAGGTCTCTTACGAGGAATGGCCGCCGGGCGGCAACTATGGATGCTTGTGAATTTGGAACGCTTCATTACGGCACTTTTGCGACTGTTTGCAATCTTGTTTCTAATCGCCGCCGATAACCTTAATGTCCTGTCGGCTTCCCTGGCTATCGTGTCGACTCAAGCTGTCGGCGGAGTTGTGTATCTTTACCTTTGGTTCGCTAGACGACGGCACGCCGTCATTCCCTTGGAGGGTCCTAGAACCAACGAAATTTATCGGTTCGCTACGGGCGCCTGGTTCGGATCCCTCGCCGGAGTCCTGCTCCTGAGGTTCGACCAGCTCTTGATGCTTCCGTTGTCCAACAGTTACGAGCTGGGTATCTATGCCGTGGCGGTTAATGTTGCCGAGCTGATGCTAGTTGGATCCAACGCAATTCGCGACGTCATGTTTTCTGCTGAAAGTTCAAGTCCGAATCCACATCGAATAGTTATTGCGAGCAGAGTCGCTTTTTTCGGCACAATGATTATTAGCTTCGTTTCCTTTGGCGCTTGTCTTCTTTTCCTCCCTACTCTGTTTGGTGAGGAGTTTGCCTTCGCTACCTTTCTATTTGGCATAATGGCCGTTGGATTCACCGTGGGCGCACCAGGTTCCATTGCCGGAGCCGGACTTGCCTCTCGAGGTGACCCACATCTCAGGAGCATCTCACTGACGATTGCAGCCATTTCGAACGTTCTTTTGGTTATTGCGCTCGTTCCCCATTTTGGCGCCCTCGGGGCAGCTATTGCCACGGCGGTCTGTGCTGGACTAGGCGGCACGCTCAATCAAGTATTTTACTCAAAGAGATACGGCATTTCTGGAAAATCGGCGTTCACTCCAAATAGGAGTGATTTCGATTTGATGAAAGGAATGCTGAAGAAAAGAGAAGGAATCCATGAGCATCGGCCTTGAGAACATGCATTCGGGTGAAGACTTAAAGGTTCTAATCTGGCGCACCGAGTGGCTTTCATATTCAGAGACTTTTATCGAGCTTCAAGCCCGCAATCTCGAATTGTCGCAAGCTATATATGCAGGACTATCGATTGACGAAATTGGACTGCGACTCGGCGCTCGGGCGATCACGTCACGATTTAGGGTTTTGAAGCGGTTGCAACGCTTTGCTCTTTCCCGGTTCGGCATGTCTCGTAGGCTAGATACCCTCGTGAAGGCTGAGGGAATTCAAGTTATCCATGCACACTTCGGACCGGACGCCAACGCTATATATAAGTTTTGTCGTCGACATTCCTTACCCCTCGTAATAACGTTGCACGGTTATGATGTCTCGTCCATGGCGACCGGACAGGATTCACGAGCTCGAAAATACCGAAGGAAGCTGGCTGCAGCCATGCAGTATGCCAGTCGCATTATCTGTGTTTCAGAATATATTCGGGCTATGGCTATAGAGCTAGGAGCCCGGGCCGATGTGACTTTGGTCCACTATGTCGGGGTCGAAATACCCGCTGCAGTTTCAGCCTTCACAAACCGCGGCGGACTTCTATTTGTTGGGAGGTTGGTAGAGAAGAAGGGGCTTGATGATTTGCTGGAGGCCATATCTTTATTGCCGGGAGTACAGCGGCAGACCGCCCTCACTGTGATCGGCCGTGGCGCCCTCGCGAAGGACCTGCAGCGCCGTGCCAGTTCCCTCGGACTAAACGTCAAATTCCGTGGAGCTCTGAGCCACGCCGAGGTTCTGGACGAAATATCATCAGCTGCCGTCGTAGTGGTCCCCTCAAAAGCATCTGCGGGTGGGGACGTAGAGGGGCTTCCGACTGTGATCATGGAAGCCATGTCGCGAGGCATCCCAGTCATTGGCACGTATCACTCCGGCATTCCGGAAGCTGTACGGGACGGCAAGGACGGTTTGTTATCTCCGGAACGAGATCCTCAGGCATTGGCAGCTAGCATCGAACGGCTCATGACCAACAAGGACGATCTCGTCAATATGGGAACCTCAGCAAGGGGCCGGGCCAAGGAACTATTTGACATTTCGATTCAGAGTCGCTCATTAGACCAAATCTATGCGGCCGTGCGCCATGAGCAAACGAACAAGGTCAAAGTAGAAGCTGGGCCCAGGCAACGCGTTACTTGAGAATGGTTTGGTCTATGAGCAACATTGTGCGTGCCGCAGTGGGCGCCTGTATCCTGTCCACGGGCAGGGAATCCGCCCGCAATAGAAAAAGAACTGCATTGGGGAATGATGGCCGGGATTGTGTCTGATTGGCGGATACGAACCTCCCGCCGTCTGGGAATTGTTGATGCCTTTGTCGTGGTCTGGGCAGTAGCTGGCGCGTATGTTGTCAGGTTCGGGCTCGAACCCAGTTTCGTAGTGAGCGGTTATGAAGTCACTTATGTCTGGCTGTCTATGGCTCTGGCAGTTTCTTGGTGGGTGATGCTCGGTGCATGGAACAGTAGACAGAGTCGCGTCCTTGGTTCAGGTCCCGATGAATATAAGCGCGTTGCAGCGGCATCCCTGTGGTTGTTCGGAATCGTCGCAATTGTTTCCTACGTTTTACGAATAGATACAGCACGCGGTTACGTTGGCATAGCACTTCCTGTCGGATTGTTGGGTTTGCTGATTGCCCGCTGGCTCTTACGCCAACACTTGAACGTCAACCGGCAGCAGGGCCTTAGTATGTCGCGCCTGCTACTTCTAGGTGGCCCAGGCGCCATTGCCCACCTGGCGGCGTCACTGGATAGTGCTAAGCACGCCGGCTACCGTCCTGTAGCTGCGTATAGTCCTGGCGCCATAGAAACTCCCGCCTACGAGCCAGTCTCCGGGTTGCCGATCTTGGGATATAGCCCTGATACACAGTCGATCCTTCAAGCGATCGATGAATGTAAGGCTGATGCAGTCGCCGTGTCGGCGGGGGTTCAGCTTCACCCCCAAGCGCTACGTCACTTGGGTTGGGAACTCGCTGCACGGAACGTTGGCCTAATCATGGCTCCCGCATTAACGGACATCGCGGGCCCTCGAATCCACACCCAGCAAGTTGCTGGTCTGCCCCTGATCCACGTCACCACCCCCACGTTGGAGGGTGGCCAGCGAGTAGCCAAGAGACTCTTTGATGTAGTTGTCTCAGGTGTCCTAATAGTCCTCTCGGCTCCGCTTATGGCCGTACTTGCCATGATGGTCAAGCTCGATAGCCACGGACCAATCTTGTTCAGACAGGAACGGGTTGGTATCGAAGGTGTCCATTTTGGGATGCTTAAGTTCCGTTCTATGGTGGTCGATGCCGAACAGCTCCTTGCCGAACTAGCTGACCGCAACGAAGGGAACGGCGTTCTTTTCAAAATAAGGAACGACCCTCGAGTCACGCGTGTCGGCGGATTCCTGCGGAAGTACAGCTTGGACGAACTGCCTCAACTCTTCAACATCTTTGCTGGATCCATGAGCCTCGTCGGTCCCCGACCGCCTTTGCCACGCGAAGTAGAAGCCTATGAACACGATGTCCGGAGGAGATTGTTAGTTAAGCCAGGGCTTACCGGCCTCTGGCAGGTCAGCGGGCGTTCCAATTTGTCGTGGCAGGATTCCGTCCGTCTGGACCTCTACTACGTCGAAAACTGGTCATTGGCCGGCGACCTCGTAATCCTTCTAAGAACTGTCCGAGCCGTGTTTCACAGCACTGGCGCCTACTAATCACTTTCAACGTCGGACGAATGCCCTCTGGGGGAAGGAATTATCACAATGCGCATTTCAGTTATCGGTTGCGGCTACTTGGGTGCCGTCCATGCAGCTTGCATGGCAAAACTCGGTCACGAAGTTGTCGGCATAGATGTAGATGAACGAAAAATAGCCGAGCTATCCAACGCGACAGCGCCGTTTTACGAGCCTGGCTTGGAATCCCTCCTTCGGGACGTCCAAGAGACGGGTCGCCTATCCTTCACGACTGACATGTCAGCCGCTGCCGGGAGCGACGTCCATTTCATCTGCGTGGGTACCCCGCAGAAGAAGGGCGAAAACGGCGCAGACATGACATACGTCGACGCCGCAACAGTTGCGCTCTTGCCGCACATTGCACCTGGGAATATAGTCGTCGGCAAATCAACTGTACCGGTCGGGACAGCGTCGCGACTGGCTGATCTGGTCCGCGCCCAAGAATCCTCTGCCCACTTGGTGTGGAACCCGGAGTTCCTGCGAGAGGGGCACGCCGTCGCCGACACCCTCAGCCCTGACCGACTGGTGTACGGCGTCGATAGTGGTTCCGAGGATCATCCAGCCGTCGCCGTGCTCGATGAGGTCTATGAGGGCTCATTGGCAGGAGGGACGCCCCGCCTTGTCACAGATCACCCGACGGCCGAACTGGTCAAAGCTGCAGCCAACTCGTTCCTGGCTACAAAAATCTCGTTCATCAACGCAATGGCAGAAGTTTGCGAAGCAACAGGCGCCGATGTTACCCGGCTCGCTGACGCGATAGGCATGGACGACAGAATCGGACGTAAATTCCTCCATGCCGGGATTGGATTCGGTGGTGGTTGCCTTCCCAAAGACATACGAGCATTCATGGCCAGAGCCGGGGAACTCGGCGCTGACCAAGCGCTTACTTTCTTGAGGGAAGTTGACGCAATCAACATGCGTCGTCGTTCACGCGTCGTTGAACTAACCCGCGAGATCTGTGGCGGCATGCTCCTGGGAAAGAGGGTTACTGTTCTGGGCGCCGCCTTCAAGCCTGAGAGTGACGACGTCCGCGACTCACCTGCACTGAGTATCGCTGCCCAGCTCCAACTTCAGGGGGCCGTCGTCACGGTGACCGACCCCAAGGCCCTGGCAAACGCCGCAAAGCGCTTCCCAGAGCTTCACTATGAAGTCGACCTCGATAAAGCAATCGGCAACGCTGACGTCCTGCTGCTTCTGACGGAATGGCCGCAATACCGAAGCATGGACCCGTACGAACTCGGATCGCGAGTCTCGTCCTTGCGTATCCTGGACGGCCGAAACGTCCTCGACTCTGCAAAATGGCGGGCTGCTGGCTGGACCTACCGTGGACTGGGACGACCCTAGCCGTGGCGCGCACTGAAGAGTGGTCCGATACAGATTCAGAGACTGATGACACGAGAACCGGCTCCATAAGATCCACGGGCGTCCGGATTAGGCGTGGTCAGAGGCGCCGTCGTTTGATATTGACAACAGTGTGGGTCGCTGCCGTGGCCGTTCTGATAGCGATAGCCACGGTTTGGCTAGGCGTTAAGGCGAACGTCGTAAAGACCGAGCTCGAAGCCGCAACTCAGTTGATTCCGATTCTTAAGGAGAACATCGCTAACGATAACCCGCAGCAAGCGGCCGAAACGGTCAATAAACTTCGTTCACACACGGCGGCCGCGAACGAGGCGGCAGGAGACCCCCTGTGGACCTTGGCTTCTGCAATGCCGGGAATTGGCCCCAACTTCAGCGCTGTAGCCGAAGTCGCGCGCGCGGCGGACGACGTAACCACCCTTGGGGTGGCGCCTCTGGTGAACGTGTTCACCTCCCTTAATTGGGATAGCCTTCTACCGAAAAGTGCCGGGACGGACTTGGAACCGATCCAAAGGGCCTCCCCAAATGTTATTTCCGCTGCTCACGCGGTCCGGGCATCGGCTGAACGACTAGACGGAATCGAAGTACGCGGACTCTTACCTCAAGTAGCTGAGCCACTGACTGAAGCCCGGGGGCAGTTGCGTGCAGTGACGGGCGCATTGGATGCATCGGCTAGTGCTGCCCAAATCGTTCCTCCCATGCTTGGAGCAGAACAACCACGCAACTACTTGATCATGATCCAGAACAACGCTGAGGTCCGGGCTTCCGGTGGAATCCCTGGTGCGTTGGCTGTTCTCACCCTCGACAAAGGGAAACTGACGCTGGGAGCCCAAAGTACAGCCGGTGCCATCGGAACTACGTCACCGACTCTGTCAGTAGATCCGGAACAGACACAGATATTCTCGGGACGGCTGGGGAAGTTCATGCAGGACGTAAACCTGACGCCTGACTTTCCAACCGCAGCCACGAGTGCCCAAGCGATGTGGGAAAGGAAAACCGGACAGCGTGTGGATGGCGTACTCTCCTTGGACCCCGTCGCCCTTGGGTACGTATTAGATGCAACTGGTCCGGTCAAATTGAAAAGCCCCGAGCTCATAGCTTTAGCAGGAGACGGGTTGCCTACTGAGTTGAACGGGAAGAATGTTGTTCCAACACTGCTGTCCGATGTCTACGCCAAGATTCGGCAGCCTGAATTACAGGATGCATACTTTGCCGGCGTGGCGAAGGAAATCTTCGCTGCGCTGTCCAGCGGTAGTGGAGACCCTAAAGGTCTGATCCAGGGAATCACACGCGGAACAGCCGAGGGCCGAGTTATTGTTTGGTCGGCCCATAACAGCGAACAGACAGTGATCGCGAAATACGCTCTAGGAGGTTCAGTCACGGGCCCCAGCATCGCTCCAGCACAGTTCGGTGTCTACTTCAACGATGGCACTGGCGCGAAGATGGACTACTACGTCAAGCGCACAGTGCAACTCATCCAAGAGTGTACGGACGATGACTACGGGCAGGTTAAAGTTCGAGTCACCAGTACCAACACAGCACCCGCGGACGCCGCCCGATCCCTGCCCGCCTACGTCACCGGAGACGGTGCCTTCGGTGTTCCGCCAGGGACTGTACAGACAAACGTCATTGCCTACGGTCCCGTGCAGGCAAATGTTGAAACGTCGACCGTGGACGGAAGGAAGGTGGACTTCGCCGCGCATAGGCAGAGTAACCGACCCGTTGGATCAGTGACTGTAACTTTGGCGCCTGGCCAAAGCAGCACGGTCGAGCTCACCTTCGGAAAGATTGTCCAGCACACCGAACCGAACTTGGTTGTCACTCCGACTGTGCAGCCAGTCAAGGACGTTGTTCTTGGGACGAAACTGGCAGAATGCATTCCGGGGAAGTAGACATCGCGTTAACAGTATGTAAAGCGACTTGATTCACTTTGGTAACACCCGTCACGGGGTGCTACCTTCTAGTTGGGCAGCAAATGAGATTTCAACCTACGGTCACTCGGGGGATCGGAAATCTCCACCTAATGCGTGACAACAATCGTAATTTCGGTCTCAGGGGGACTCATGAAGAAATCACTCGCGGCACTCGCACTTGCCGGAACCATTGCACTTATCGGCGCAGCTCCTTCCATGGCTGCAACCTACCCGGCACCGCCGGCCAACGCCGCAGTTTCTGACGGCACTGTTGGCCCGGGCGAGCAGTTCGTCTTCCGCGGCAACGGCTTCCTTGCCGGTGAAGGCCTGACCATCACCGTGACTCCGGGCAACCCCCCGGCAGCAAACGGCTCCAGCGTCTCAAACGGTAGCCGCACGGTACCGTCCAAGATCACGCTGCCGCTGGCAACCCAGACGTTCTCCGCAACGGCTGACGCCAACGGCTCATTCGCCGTCCCGCTGACCCTCGACACAGCTGGCACCTACACACTGACCGCAACCGGCCTGACCTCAGGCAAGACTGCGACCTCAGTCGTCACCGTTGAAGGCACCGGCTTGGCAAACACCGGCGGCGGCCCGCTGGCAAACACCGGTGGTGGCGCAGCCCTCGCCAACACGGGTGCAGATGCCAGCCTGATCCTCTGGTCCCTGGTGGGCGCAGGCGCACTGGCTGCCGGCGCAACCTCGGTAGTTGTGGTTCGCCGCCGCGCCAAGGCTGAAGCCGCAGCGTAAGGCTAACCTACAAGCACCAAAGAGGGTGGGTGGTTCTCCGGGAAACCGGAGAACCACCCACCCTCTGTTTTTAACGAAGATCGCAGGCCAACTTTTCGACCTTTGTGGTATTCATAGGAGTTATGGGGAGACATTGGCGCAGACCACGCTGGCAAATCAATTTCGCCGTACCGCTCCCCCCTCCGCAGGCACTCCCCTACATCCTCTTGGGGCTCCTAGCCGCCGCTGCTCTGGGAGTGGCAGCCCTGGCACTCCTCCGGATGTCCTGAGGCCTGTTTGAAGCGCCTAGAGCAGCCTTGGCTTTGGCGTGCAATCCTCATAGCCATGCTGGCCCCGCTGGCGTTGGTGGCCTTCTGGCCCAGCCCCGTAGACAAACCCGTCCAAGGCGAGTTGGCGGGGTTTCTTTTCCTCGTCCACGCCCTGGGCATTCCCGGCTGGGTGGATTATGCGTTCATCGAGGCCACAGCCAACGTGGTGCTCTTCGTGCCGCTCGGCGCAGTGGCTTCACAGGCATACCCGGCAAAGCGGCTTTGGCAGCTTTGCGCCTTTGGGCTGATGGTCTCCGGCTGCATGGAGTTGGGGCAGCAGCTCTTTCTTCACGATCGGTTCGCAAGCCCGCTGGACCTTGTCACAAATACAGCCGGCTGTGTCATAGGAGCGTTGGCGGCCCGGGCTGGAGTCCTGGAGCTTAATCGAGTAGGTGGGTCGGGTTTCCCGACCCACCTCTCACACCACCGTACGTGCGGGCCTCGCATACGGCGGTTC